>JBFMFE010000068.1:0-17752 GCA_040752295.1 bacterium | reverse complement strand
GACAATCCACGCCCGCGACGCGGAGCGCCGGCGCTCCGCCGGCGCCGGGCACGACCTCCACCTCCCTCCACGCCCCGCGGTAGCCCGTCGCCTTGAAAAACGCTTCCTTCAGCGCAAACCGCGCGGCGTAGTGCTGGGAGGGATTCCCCCTGGCGTCGCAGAAACGGACCTCTGCATCGGAGAAAAGCCGCGTCCTGAACCGCTCGCGGCGCGACATCGCGTCCCGAATCTCCGAAATGCGCACTAAATCAATACCCACCCTCATCACGCCTCACCCAGTTCATCGCGCACCGCCCCGATTATGTCGTCCGCGACGCGCGCCGCGAGTTCCGCGTCCCAGGCTTCCACCATCACCCTTATCTTCGGCTCGGTCCCGGAGGGACGCACCACCACCCGACCCCTTCCCTCCAGTTCCTTCGCGGCGCGGCGGATCGCGTTCCCTATTTTCCTGTTCCCGGAGAAATTCTTCCTGTCCTTGACGGTTACGTTCCTGAGCAATTGTTCACTGCGGCGCATCTTCGCAAGCTCCGAGAAAAGCCCGCCCGCCTCGCCGAAGATTCTGAGAACCTGCGCCGCCGTGATCAGCCCGTCCCCCGTCGTGGAGTGCCTGAAGAATATGACGTGTCCGGACTGCTCCCCGCCGATGGAATAGCCTCCCCGCAGCATCTCCCGCAGGACGTACTTGTCGCCGACGGGGGTGCGGATCATCCGCGCGCCGATTCTCCCCAGCCCCACCTCCAGTCCGAGGTTGCTCATAACGGTCGCGACCACGACGTTGCCCTTGAGCCGTCCCCGCCTCTTGAAATCCCCGGCGCAGAGAAGCATTACGTTGTCGCCGTCCACCGTGTTCCCCTTCTCGTCGGCGAAGATGACCCTGTCGCCGTCGCCGTCGAACGCGAAACCGAGTCTCGCGCCCGTCCTCACCACCCGGCGCGCCATCTTCCCGGGCATGGTCGAGCCGCAGTCCACGTTTATCCTGCGCCCGTCCTCGTCACCGTTCATTATCACGGCGTCCTCGATATGGTCCCGGAACACGCGCTTCGCGAATCTCGCCGTGGCGCCGTTCGCGCAGTCAATGACGACCCTGCCCTCGATGCGCACGCCGCCCATGATACGGCTGACGGCGCTCGTGTACCTCGAGGCGGCGCGCGACCGGTCAATCACCAACCCCACGCGCTCGCCGGTCGGCGCCGGAAGCTTCTTCCTGACCGCGCCGTTCATCAGCCTCTCGATCGTGCGCTCCATCGCGTCGTCGAGCTTGTAACCGCTGCGATCGAAAACCTTTATGCCGTTATCCTCGATGGGGTTGTGGGACGCGGAGATCATTACCCCGGCGTCGCACCTGGCCGCCTTTGTCAGGTACGCAAGACACGGCGTCGGCGCTATGCCCAGCTTCCAGACGTTGACGCCCACCGAACATATCCCCGCGACGAGGGCGCCTTCCACCATGTCCCCCGAGATGCGCGTGTCTTTCGCGATCATTATCCTGCCCGCCGCGCCGCGGCGCGCGACGCTCATCACGTACGCGATGCACCTGCCGGCGGCGAGCGCCACGTCCGGCGTAAGCTCCGCGTTCGCGACGCCCCGTATCCCGTCCGTGCCGAATTCGACCCTCAAACAGGCATCCCCTTTCACAAACGGCGGGCGCTTCCCTCCCAGCCGGCAAAATTATAAGTTCATCTTCCGGTGATTATCACCCTGACCCTGTCAACCGGGGTCGAAAGCCTGATCCCCCGTATCTCCCTCGTCAGGTACACGGACGGAACAGCCTGGTGCGAGCCTTCCTCCAGCCCCAGCACGTCCACCGACGCTGAAACGTCGGCGGCGGACACCTCCCCGAGGGCGCCGGCGTCGCCGCTCAGGATTACTTCTATCACCCCCGGCTCCAGCCTCACTTCCGTGCCTTCCTTCATGTTTATGGGTTCAAGCGAGACTTCGATTTTCCTCTCCGCGAGCGACGGCGCCGAACAGGAAAGCCTGACGCCCTTCACCGGCGAATAGACCCCTGCGGGCAGAGTCAGTTCAACGGACAAAATCCCTCCCCCCGCGCACCTCCGCCAGTCGAACGGCTCGGTCTCGACGGATTCCATGTCCGCAAGAACCCTCTCCTCGCCGAGCAGCGAAACCACAGGGGGAAATATCTCCGCCTCGAAACCTCCCGGCGGACGCCCCGCCTGCGCGGAGAACCTCGCCGTGACGGGCACGACCTTGCTCCCCTCGCTTCGCAGTCCGACCTCGAGATCAACCGCCGGAGGATGAATCCTGACTCCTTCCACCCTCACGCCGTCCTTTCCGAGCGCAACGAGTCCCACTTTCTCGAAAAAACTCTCCTTTCTGTGGGTCAGGTCAACGCCGCCGCGCACAAGGCGGACCTTTTTCAGGCGCTCGCCCTTGCCGTAAATCTCGACCTTCTTCGGCGAGTATTCCACTTTTCCGAACGCCAGCCCCGGACGCAAAGAGCCGAAAAAAACCACTCTCACGTGCCGCTCCGCCCGCTTCAGCTTCCCGAGTCTCACCTCCACCGACATCCCCTGCCTCACGATGGAAGCCCCGGTGCGGTTCGTCACCTTCACGGGCAGCCTGTGCTTCCCCGCCCCGATTCCTCCGAGATCGACCGACGCCGAGAGGTTTTCGGCGGTTATCGCGCCCGCCCTCCTCGGATCGCTCACGAGCCTCAGATCAATCCTCTCGGGCGCGCTCTCGATCTCAAGCCCCCTCGGGAGATTCGCGTACCGCACTTTCACGGAAATTTCCGTCTCGTAACGCGGGTGGTGTTCGGCATAAACATACCACCACAGTCCGACGGCGATGGCGATCGAAAGCACCTTGAGCGGGTAGTTGTTCAGCAGCCTCTTCTTCAGTTTCACCGCCGATCACCATGCGGCGGGCGGACGCCGCTTCATGCCCCCGCCTCCTCGACCCTCGGCCCCAGCAGCGACGAAAACGAAGCGCCCTGCGGCAGACAGATGGAATACAACAGCTCGCGCAGGGCGTCCGGCTTGATGTCCCTTATCAATTTCCCCTGGTGCGCGAGGGAAATCCCCCCGGTCTCCTCGGAAACAACCAGCGATATCGCGTCGGTCGTCTCAGTAACCCCCAGCGCGGCGCGGTGCCTGGAGCCGACGTCCTGGGACAGGTTCGGGTTCTCGGAATGCGGAAGGAAGCAGCCCGCCGCGAGTATCCTGTTCCCCCTTATTATCACGGCGCCGTCGTGCAGAAACGTGTGCGGGAAAAAGATGGTTTTCAGAAGTTCCGGCGTCACCCGCCCTCCGACCAGCGTGCCCGAAGCCGTGAACTCGTCCAGGGGCGTCTCCTGCTCGATGACTATAAGCGCGCCCATCTTCACCAGGGCAAGGTCGTCTAGCGTCACGACGAGGCTGTGAATGAGCTTTATGACGTCCTCCTTCTCCAGTCCCGCGAAACTGCGCTGGAGAAACCCGCGCTGCCCGAGCTGCTCGAGCGCGCGCCGCAGCTCGGGCTGAAAAACGATCGGCAGCGCCACAAGTATCATGACGCCGATCGCCTGAAAGAAAAAAAGCATGGTCTCAAGCCGGAGAATGTAGGATATGACGAAAACGACGAACAGCACGCCCAGCCCGCGCAGTATCAGCGCCGCCCGCGTTCTCTGAAGAGAAAGTATGAGGTAATACACGATCACGCCGATTATCGCGATCTCGAGCGCCGCCCGCGCCGCGTCCCACCCGTTCAGCCTCTGCGCCGCCGCGAGCCACTCGCCGACCTTTGTCATGACTTCCCCCTCAAAGCGGCTTTCGCCCTGCGGATGTTCTTCAGCACTTCCCGTGTCGCGGTCGAGCCGGGGCTGACCTTGCCGTCCACGCTTCTCTCCGCTTTCAGAAGCTCCGTCACGTCCGCCCCGAAAAGCGGGGAATGCTTCCTGAACTCGTCGAGGCTCAAATCCGCGAAGACGGCGCCTTTTCTCTCGCAGTGGCGCACAAGCCGCCCCACCGCGAAGTGCGCCTCGCGGAACGGCAGCCCCTTCCCGACGAGATAGTCCACGAGGTCCACGGACGCCGCAAACCCGCCGCGCGCCGCGCGCTCCATCGCCTCCTCGTTCAGCTCCATCCCCTCCACCAGATGCCGCGCCATCTCAAGGCACGCCGTCACCGTGTCCGCCGCGTCGAACGCGTTCCGCTTGTCCTCCTGCAGGTCGCGGTTGTAGGAGAGAGGCAATCCCTTCATGATCATCAGCGCCCCGACGAGCGAACCGGCGACCCTCCCCGATTTGGCGCGGATCAGTTCCGCGACGTCGGGGTTCTTCTTGTGCGGCATGATGCTGCTCCCCGTGCAGAGCCTGTCGGGCAGCGATATGAACCCGAACTCCGCGGAACTCCAGATCACGATCTCATCCGCGAGACGGCTGAGGTGGACCATCGTTATGGACGCCGCCGCGAGGAACTCGAGCGCGAAGTCGCGGTCGCTCACGGCGTCAATCGAATTGCGCGCCGTCTTCGAGAAACCCGCTCTTTCAGCGACTTGCTCCCAGTCAACGGCGAGCGCCGTCCCCGAGAGCGCGCATGAACCGAGCGGACTGACGTCCATGCGATCCCTCGCCTCCGTGAACCGCTCGCGGTCCCGCCCGAACATCTCATGGTACGCCATCATGTGATGCGAAAAAAGCACCGGCTGCGCGCGCTGAAGATGCGTGTACCCGGGCATAAGCGCTCCGAGGTGATCTTCCGCCTTCTTCACGACCGCCGCCTGAAGCGCGGTGAGACCGGCGCATATCCTCCCGGCGGCGTCCATCAGGTATAAACGAAGGTCGGCGGCTACGAGGTCGTTCCGGCTGCGGGCGGTGTGGAGCTTTCCAGCTACAGCTCCAATCTTATCGTGAAGCCGGCGCTCGACGTTCATGTGAACGTCTTCGAGTTCCGGGCGGAACCTGAACCTCCCCGCCCTGATCTCATCGAGGATGTCCGCCAGACCCCTGTCAATCAGCCGCCACTCCGATTTTTTCAGGACACCGGCGCCGTACAGCCCCTCCGCGTGCGCCCTCCCGGCGCGCACGTCCCACTCCGCAAGACGCGCATCGTCGCTCACCGACTCGGTGAAAGCCTCGACGCTTCCGGCGGTCTCCCCGTCGAATCTGCCCGACCAGAGCTTGCCCGTGCTCTTTTTCTTCATCTCCGCCTCTGCTTCCTCCCGAACGGGCGGCGCGCCGCAAACCCCCGCCGCTCAAAAAGCGATCCCGTTTTTCTTTCGAGTGACGAATTTCGAATAATGAATGCGGAACGTCGAACAGGGAACCATGAAACTCAAATCGCGACCCGACATCCGCCGTTCGATATTCATCGTTCTCCTTTTTCCGCGGGGCGCGGCTTCATCCCTTCTTCCTCCGCTTCCTTTCCACCCTCGAGACCGTCGCGTGCGGCAGTCCCCACACATGGATGAAACCCGCCGCCGCGGAGTGGTCGAAAACGTCGCCCGCATCGTACGTGGCAAGCCCCTCGTCGTAAAGCGAGCGCCCCGACTTCCGTCCCACGACGAGACACCTTCCCTTGAAAAGCCTGACCCGGACGGTTCCTTCCACGTCACGCTGGGACCGGCGGAAAAACGCGTCAAGCGCCTCGCGCAGCTGCGTGTACCACAGCCCGTCGTAGATGAGTTCCGAAAAACGCTCCTCGGCGATGCGCTTGAAATGATGAAGATCGCGCGTGAGCGTGAGCGACTCGATGTCCCGGTGCGCCGTTATGATTATCGTCGCGCCGGGCGCCTCGTACGTCTCCCGCGACTTTATTCCCACCAGCCGGTTCTCCATCATATCAACGAAACCGACGCCGTGCTTCGCGCCAAGCGCGTTCAGCTTCTCAATGATGTTTATGAGTTTCACCGGCTTCCCGTTCAGTCCGCAGGGAACGCCTTGTTTGAAGTTGATCTCGATTGATTCCGGGCGGTCGGGCGCGTCTTCAACGGGTCTCACCCAGTCGTAGGCGTCGCGCGGCGGGGCGCGCCAGGGGTCCTCAAGCACGCCGCATTCCGTGCTTTTGCCCCAGAGGTTCATGTCGGCGCTGTACGGCCTGTCAATGTCAACGGGGACCGGGATGCCGTGTTTTTTCGCGTACTCGATCTCCTTTCCGCGCGTCATGTCCCACTCGCGCACCGGCGCTATGACCTTCAGGTCCGGCGCGAGGGACGCGAACGAAACGTCGAACCGCACCTGGTCGTTCCCCTTGCCCGTTGAGCCGTGCGCGACGAATCCCGCCTTCACCCTCCTCGCCGCCAAGACGCAGCACCGGGCGATCAGGGGACGCGCAAGAGCAGTCGAAAGAGGGTACTGCCCCTCGTACAGCGCGTTCGCCCGTATAGCCGCCGAGACGAACTCGTCGCAGAAAACCTCGCGCGCGTCTTCCACCGTCACATCCACGCACCCCAGCTTCCATGCCTTCCTCTCCACCTCTTTCAGCTCCCTGCCCTGCCCGAGGTCAACGCACACCGCCACGACGTCGAGTCCGTACTTCTCGCGCAGCCAGTGTATCGCCACCGAGGTGTCGAGTCCCCCGGAGTACGCCAGAACCACCCTTTCCCTCTTCACCCCTCCACCCCCCTCCGACCCGGCTTCCTGAGACACGCCTTTATTATCTCCGTCGCCGGTTTCCCCTTGAGAGCCTCCGCCGGCATCGTTTTCAACATGTTTCTGATCTCCGACGGCGAATAGCCCAGCGCCTTCAATCCCTGCATGGCGGTCTCCACCTCGCCCGCGGCTTCGGGAGGGTACTCCCGCCGGAACTCCTCCACCCCGTAAATAGCGCTCACCTTATCCTTCAACTCCAGCACCACCCTCTTCGCCGTCTTCGGACCTATGCCGGGAATGGTGGTCAGCATATCCACTTCGCCGCCGGCGATGGACTCCACGAGCGTCGCCTTCGGCAGAGAGAGCAGTTTCACCGCCGCCCTGGGTCCTATGCCGGACACCTTCAGCAGCAGCTCGAATATGTCCCGCTCCTCCGCGGTCATGAAACCATACAGGCTCATGTTCCCGTCGCCTACGCTCATGGAGGTGTAAACAAGAACGTTCCGGTCGCCCCTGCCGAGGCGCGCGACAACGGAAGTGGGAACGAAAACACCGTATCCCACCCCGCTCACGTCAAGCTCCACCATATCGTTCGTGACTTCCACGACGTTGCCTATCAGAAATCGGATCATTCATCCTCACCCGGCGCCTTCATTCTACTCTATCCCCCATGCCCGTGTCCATAAAAACGCCTCCGCGTTTCCTCCAATACACTCCTTCACACCGGCAGGCGCGGCATGACGCCTCGCCGGAAACGCCTCCGGAGCCGCCGCCCCCCGAAAAGCCGGACCCTCGCAACGATTTCCTGAAAAACACCCGCGCGTGCGCAAAAGCGGTCAAAAGCCGCCGTTCATGCGCGAAAGTGACGAAAATACAACGGGCGCCGCGTGACGGGACAATATATCACACGGCGCCCAACGTTTTTCGTTGAGTCACGGACTCCCCCACCTTGCAGTCGGGCAAAGTCCTTATGTCGAAAAACAAACCGGACGTCTCGCAGGATGGACGACCGGCGCCGTCAGGAAAGGTGCTTGCTCACAAGCTTGGTCATGTCGAACATGCTGACCTGGCTCCTGCCGCCGAAGACCGCCTTCAGTTTCCCGTCGGCGTTGATCATCCGCTTGTTCCTCGTGTCCTGCAGCTTGTTCTTCTTCACGTACGCCCAGATCCTCTTCGTGATCTCCGTGCGCGGTATAGCCTTGTCGCCGACGATTGCCGCTAAAACCGCATCGGGTTTCATGGGCTTCATAAAAGCCGCGCTGGGTTTCCTCTTCGACTTCTTTGCAACCTTCTTCGCGGCTTTCTTGGCGACCTTCTTCTTCGCCTTTTTCTTTGCGACCATACCTGCCTCCTTTTAAATTTTTTACACTCCGGGCAATTGCGATCCGGCGCGTTGCATGATTCCTCCGCCCCTCTACGCCGTTTCCCCCGGAATTAGATGAAATTATATCACATCGCACGCCTTTGAAAAGTCAATATTTCAATAAAAAAATTTTCTCGTTCCCCACGAATGCAGCCCCCGCCCGTAAACGTACGGGACATCGCCCCCTCTCATCCCCATCAGGGAACGAGATCGAACACGACGATGTCCCGCTCCCCTGCGCTGTACCTGTCGCCGGGAAGCAACGCGTGCCTGACCGCAACCCTCCGCCCGATAAGCTCCATCCCGGCGCCGGCGGGGTCCGCCGCTTCTATCCTCCCGACCAGCCACGGACCGTCGTCAAGCTCAACCATCCCGACGACGTACGGCGCCTCGAATCCCTCGGGGGGAACGCGTATCACCGTGAACGTCCGGACCACTCCGCGGGGCGAAAGATCAACCGCCGCGAGGGAACTCCCGCCGCACCCGCCGCAGACCATCACCGGCGGCGCATGAAGCGCGCCGCACCCCACGCACCGCACTCCCGTCACGCGTCCTTCCCTCAACGCCTCGAAAAACCGCCTGCTCGTCACCGGATAATCCACGAAATCAGCTCCTGAAAATCACGCTGCACACCGTGCCGAGGTCCCCTCCGAGCGTGTCAATCATCCCCGTGCGCGCTCCATCAACCTGGCGCTCGCCGCACTCCCCCCTGAGCTGCTGAGCGATCTCAACCGCCTGCGCGACCCCCGTCGCGCCGATGGGATGCCCCTTCGACTTAAGCCCCCCGGACGGATTCACCGGAACGCCGCCCCCTATCCTCGTCCTTCCCCGTTCCGCGGCATCGCCGCCCGTTCCGTAAGGGAAAAAACCAAGACACTCCGTTGCGACGATCTCCGCGATTGTGAAACAGTCGTGCAGTTCGCACACGTCAATGTCCTCCGGACGAAGACCCGCCTGCCTGTACGCCTGCCTCGCCGCCTCCTCCCTTGCGGTGACAATCGTCAAATCCTTCTGTCTGTAAAGCGCGCCCGCCGAACCCTGCCCCACGCCCGCCACCCACACGGGCTTGCCGTGCAGCCTCCTCGCCGCGTCCCCGCACGCCAGCACGAGCGCCGCCGCCCCGTCCGAAAAGGGACAGCAGTCGTAAAGCTGGAGCGGGTCCGCGACCATAGGACTCTTCTCCGGGTCGAGAACCGTCTCCACGGTGATCTTCCTGCGCAGGTGCGCCTTCGGGTTCATCAATCCGTTGTCGTGGTTCTTCACCGCCACCGCTGCCATCTGCTCCTTCAGCTTCGCAAGCGGCACGCCGTACTTGTGCGAATACTGGTGGCACATCATCCCGAAAACGCCCGGGAACGTAAGCCCGAGGCTCGACTCGTAGCGGCTGTCCTGCCCCATCGCGAAGGTGCGCGTCGCGAGGGGGGTTCCCATGACCGTGGCGCGCTCCGTGCCCCCGGCGAGCACCACGTCATACCGCCCCGACGCAACCCACACGTAAGCCGAAATCAGCGCCAGCGTCGCCGAGGCGCACGCCCCCTCGAACCTCGTGGCGGGAACGCTCCCAAGCCCGACTTCCGCGGCGCAGAACGCCGCCATGTTCATCTGCCCTTCCTCAAAATCGCCTAAAACGTTCCCGAGAAAAAGCGCCTGGATGTCCCCCCGCCTCACTCCCGATTCGCGCACGGCGTCAACCGCCGCCTCGGCGAATATCTCCACGCTCGTCTTCTCCGTCTTGCCGAACTTCGTCATCCCCACGCCCAGCACCGCGACTTCTCTCATGGCGCCGCTCCTCCGTTCCCCAATCCCAGCGCGGTCCGCGTCATAATCCCACCGTCGAGAGTCGTGATCCTCCCTGTACTGCTAACGTCGAAATTCTTCGTTTTTTGCGAATAATATTTCAAGACGCCTTTCCAAAACTTTGTTTTTCGTGCCCCTGCCCGTGTGCCTGCCTGTGCGTGTCCGCACGCAGACAGGCATGCCCGTGCCCGGTTTTGAAGGCACGGTCACGGCCGGCTCAGTTTGGTTGCGGACACCGGTCGCGCTACGGACAGTTTCACACCGCGGTAATTATACCCCGGATGCGGTCAAATGGCCGTAGTATCGTGTCAATCGTAAAGTTATGTATTATAAAGATGAATATCGAATGCAGAATTTCGAACCGCAGAATATCGAAGGAAAGCAAAGAAGAATAACAATAAATTCATCGTTCGACATTCCTTGTTCGTTATTCGATATTCGTTCTTCACAACATACGACATGTGATTGTTGACGCGACAGTAGGGGGAATGAAACGCCCCTGTTCCGTGAGCGGACGCGGACGCATGACGGAGACGCGCAGGGTGGATAGATTGTGAATAAATTCACAAAGCCGGGGGCAGGCGGTTTTTTCTAAAAAATGTTAGACAAACACTATCGTTTCTGTATCCTGCATCAATGTGACTTTTATCACGTTGTAAACAAACAGGTGCGGCTTATACTTAAAAATGGACATGCGCGCTGACACCGAAAAAAAGAAAGTCCTCATAGTGGACGACGACCTCGACCTTCAGGACGCCCTCTCTCTGTTCCTGTCCGGCGAAGGTTACGAGACTGCCTGCGAAGGTGACGGAAAGGGAGCGATCAACTCCGCGCGCGGCTTCAGCCCCAGCATCATCATCCTCGACGTCATGCTCCCCGATACCGACGGATTCAGGGTCTGCGAACAGTTGAAGAAAGACCCCGATACAAGCGGCATCCCCGTCGTCTTCCTCTCCGTCAAAGACCAGTTGAAGCACAAGATACGGGGCTACATAGTCGGCGGACACAGGTACATCGTAAAACCCTTCGATAAGAACGAACTGCTCAAGACCATACGCACCGTCCTTCGCCAGAAAGAGATCGGCGAACATCCGGGCGACGCGGGCGTCCTCGACCCGCGGGATTAATCCCGCTTAACAACAGTATTCATTATCAGGCACCTCAACGCGCGTCCAGTAGATTTCATCAAAACGGGTGATCGCTTCTGTTCGAACTTGTAAAACACCTCGAAGAAACAAAGGGTGAGCTTCGTTCCGAGTGGCTCCGCGCGGCGGAACGGGCGGGGCTTGAACCCCAGTGGGACAGGGAAAAAATGTCCTCGCTCTTCGACGGCGTCTTCACGCTGTGCCTGTCCGGGATCGCAGACGCCGGAGACCTGGACGGGGAAATCCGCAGGGCGCAGTGCCTCCGCGCCCAGACGCCCCATGCGGCGCCCGGCGCCGCCCTGCTTCTGTCCTCTCTGAAAAACCTCCTCTGGGAAAAAATATCAGCCGCACCGGACGCTGAACGTGAAACAACCCCTGAACGTCTCGAGCGGCTTTCCCGGACGTTCGATTCGATCATCGCGGCTCTCATCAGTTCCTCGTGCAATAAAATGGACGCCGAGTTCGAGCTTGCTTCGGAAAAATTTCTCCGGGAGCGGACGAAACTCGACCGCGTCGTGGAGATCATCGGCGCGGGCATATGCCTTCTCGACGGCGACCTGAACGTGAAATGGATAAACCGCAGGATGGAAAGCTGGGTCGGGCGCGGGGAGCCCCTCCACGGAACACCCTGCCCCGAACACATGGGAAAACTCCTCGGATGCGCCCGGGAGTGCTCGCCGCGGAAGGTCTTCGAAACCGGCGCGCCCGTTCAAACCCGAACCAGGGTCGCGTGCGCCGACGGCGTCGAACGGACCCTCGAACTCGCCTGCTCCCCGATCACGGACGCCGCCGGGGCCGTCACCCAGGCGCTGATCACCGCGAGGGACGTAACCGAAGACCTGAAAATACGGGAACGCGAAAGGTTCTGGCGCGAGTTCAACGACAAGGTGATCACCAACGCGCAGGTCGGCATCATCGCCGTTGACGACGACATGAGGATCGTCGTCTGGAACCGCTACATGGAAGAAGAATACGACATCCCCGCCGCCGAGGTTCTCGGCAAAGACATCTACGATTTCTTCCCCGCCATCAAAGGCGAAGGCTGGCCCGAGTGGATCGAGCGGGTCCGCTCGACCGGAAAACCGGTCATCATACAGGAATGGCGGCACAAAACGAAAAAGAAAGGCGAGAGGATCATCCACGCCGCCATGTACCCCCTCCACGATTTCGGCGGTGAGTTCATCGGCGCGGGCTTCATCAACCTCGACGTCACTCAGCGCATCGAAATGGAGAACGAACTCAGAAACACGAAAGACTTCTTCCGGAACGTGTTCGATTCCTCAACGGACAGCATAGTCATCACCGGGCTGGACGGAACCATCATCAACGCCAACCTGGCGGGGAGAAAAACCCTCGGCGACGAAAAGCCCGAGGGGAAAAACTTCGACGCCTTCTTCGCGAGGCGGGGCGCCTTCGCCGAAATACTGGAGCGGCTGAAAAGCGGCGAGCCGGTCGAAAACGTCGAACTCGACGTAAGGGGCGCCGGCAGCGGGACTTTCACGTTCCTGCTCACCTCCATCATCCTCCGCGACGCCGAAGGAAAACCGCTCGGCGTACTCGCGAGAGGCGCCGACGTTACCGAAATGAAGCGCATCCGGGAACGGCTCGACCGCACCCGGCGCCTCCACGCGCTGGGCGAGATGGCGTCGGGAGTCGCGCACGATTTCAACAACCTCCTCGCCGTCATCATCGGACGCACGCACATGCTCTCGAGGCAGACCGGCAACGAGCACCTCCTGCGCGGACTCGCCGTCATCGAGCGCGCCGCCCGCCACGCCGTGGAAATCGTCAGCCGCATTCAGTCCTTCGCCCGGAAAAAACCCGATTCCCTCGAATTCAAACCCCTCGACATCAACGAGGTCGTCGCCGAAGCCGTTGAACTCGTCCGGCCGCGCCTGCGTCAGGATGCCGCAGCGGGAGGCGCCATATCGGTGACTTTCAACCGGAAAAAAGCGCCGCCCGTCAACGGAAATCCCCACGAACTGATCGAGGTCTTCACGAACCTGCTGCTGAACGCCGCCGACGCCATGCCGAAAGGCGGAAAAATCACCGTCGCCGCAGCCGCCCTTTCCGATTCCGTGAAAGTCACGGTCTCGGACACCGGCGGGGGAATCGAATCGGAAGTGGTGGACCGCATATTCGACCCGTTCTTCACCACGAAAGGCGTCAAAGGCATGGGGCTGGGGCTGAGCGTCTCCTACGGCATAGTGGAGCGCCACGGCGGAACCATCGAAGTGAAATCCGTCCCCGGCAGGGGAACGACTTTCACCGTCACACTGCCCGCCGCGGCGGGGGAAACGGAACGGGAACGATTCACTCCGCCCGCAGCGGTCGCGAAGCAGCCAGCGAGCGTGCTCGTCGTGGACGACGACGGAGACCTGCTCGAACTCATCGCCGACGTCCTCGAGGCGGACGGCTGCGAGGTGACCGCCGCCCGCAACGGCGAGGAAGCCGTGCGCCTCGCCGGGCAGCGGGCGTTCGACGCCGTCCTCACCGACCTTCGGATGCCGGGTATGGACGGGTTCGAGGTCGTGAAGCGCGTCAAGAGCGCTGCGCCCGGCACGCCGGCGGCGCTCATCACCGGCTGGCCCTCTATGGTAACAGACAACGACATCGAGAGAACGGGAATTGACGCCCTGATAGTAAAACCCTTCAGCCCGGACGAAATCAGATCCTTCGTGAAAAAGGCGGGTACAATGACCCGTTCCCGAAACACCCCGGGTGATTAAGGGAGAAACCGGACGGTCAGTCTAAAATCGCCTTGAGTTCCTTGAGTATCCCGCTCACGCCGTCCCCGCGCTTCCCGCGGGGCGCCCGCAGAAGGCACTTCGTAAGGTGAAAAACCGCCCCCTCCCGGTCCCCGACCTCGCGGTACGCCAGCCCGAGATAGTAGTTCGACTCGAACGAATCGGGCTTGAGCCTGACCGCTTCCTTGAGAAAGTGGATCGCCCTGAAGAAATCCCTCTTCCTGAACGCGTCCTTACCCTTTGCGAAACTCACGCCCGCCGCGCCGCCGCCGGTCGTCACCCCCACGGGCGGCATCTTCCCGTCCTTCCGCAGCGAATGAAACGCCGCCTTCGCGTTCTCGTACGCCGCGGCGCTCTGGGGCGGATAGGTCTCGCCCACCAGGTACTCCCGCAGGTGGGCGATCGCCTTCTGCGCGTCGCCAAGGTATCCGTACGCCAGTCCCAGATAGTACCGGCTGAACAGCGACGCGGGTTTGATCTCGAGCACGTCCTCGAGGAGACCGGCGGCAAGCCTGTAGTCGCCCTTCAGAAAAACCTCCTTTGCGCGGGAGAAGAGGATTCGCGCATCGGGCGGACGTTCCAGCGGTGGACCCGGCGCCGCGGCGTCACGGCGTTCAGGCGTAAACGCCGGCGCGCCCCCGCGGGCGAGGTTCACGTTCGCCGCCGCCGCTCCGTTGCCGGGGTCCAGCCGCAGAATCAGTTCCCACTCCGCGAGCGCCTGTTCCGTTTTCCCCTGGTAGTAGTACGTTATTCCGAGGTTGTTGTGCGCGTCAGTGTTGTCCGGCGCCAGCGCTATCGCCCGTTTCAACTCCTGCTCCGCTTCGGGATAGCGTCTGAGGGTCTGGTAAACGTATCCCAGATTAGCCCTGATCTCGGGGTTGTCAGGGGCGAGCTTGACCGCTTCCTTGAATTTCTCGAGCGCCTGCTCGAGGTTCCCACGCTCGAACAGTTCCGTCCCCTCGTTGTTCAGCCTTATACTCTCTTCCGAGCCGCCGGCAGCGCCGCAGGAAATTAAAATCACGCCTGAAAAAACGGCGCCCGCCAACCACGTAAACCTTCCCATACAGGACATTTTGATCTCCCGTTCAAGATTCCACGCTATTATATACCCAAACCGTTTCCCGCGTAAATAAATCATAATGCCGCTCGCAGCGCCGGCGCTCCCTTTCCCGGACGCGGCGCCGCCCGCGGAAGAAAACGGACGGGCGGACGCCCTTCATCCGCGGCGTTCCCCCTTCACCGCCCTCCCTCCCGACGCCCTCAACATCTTCCGGAACGACGGGACAACCTCGAACCTGTACCCGCAGTGCGGCTCGAGCCGCCCCCCCATGAAGAACAGCTCCGGCGTGGGATAGGCGCGGCAGAACGCGGGCGCGCCGTCGCGGTCCGCGCACAGTCCGTCCCCGCCGAGCTTCGCGCACCTGAACTTCAACACTCCCGACTCGTTCCTCCCCGTCATCTCGAACGCGCCGTACTCCGGGCTTCTCTCGACCAGACGCCGGAACTCGTCCTCGCTTCTGAGCCAGCGCGAACCCGTGTGAATGCTCAGCGCCCCGCAGCAGCTTCCGCACATGCGGCACTCGCCCCGCACGATCACCTCCCTGCCGGTTGCGCCGAAGTAAAGCCGCCGCACAAACCCCGTCACGCTGTATCCGAAAACCGTCAGGTCCACGGCTGATCGGCACTCCCGGAAAGACCGGAACGGTCAAAGCCGCCGGACGGTCTCCGCACGCTCATCCGCCGCCGGAGACCGCCCGTTCCGTCCGCCCGCCGCGCAGAACCTCTATGAACCGCGAGACGTCCTCCCTCAGCGGCGCCTCGAAGGACATCCCGCGTCCCGTCGCCGGATGCATGAACTCCAGTCTCCACGCGTGGAGGGCGTGACCGCGCAGCGCGCCGAGCGCACTGCGCACGTCCTCGCCCGCCCTCCGCGGCGCCGCGCCCGCCCTGAACCCGCCGCCCCCGTACGCGGCGTCCCCGGCAATGGGGTGACCAATGTGCGCCATGTGAACGCGTATCTGGTGCGTCCGCCCGGTGACGGGCACAACCTCAAGCCGCGTGAAAAACCGGAACCGCTCCACCACCTCGAACCCGGTCTCAGCCTCCCTGCCCCCGCTCCTCACGACCGCCATCTTCTTTCTGTTGGTCCGCGAACGTCCTATGAGGGTCTGCACTCTGCCGGCGTCCTTCTTCACCACGCCGTGCACAACGGCGATGTACCGCTTGCGCACCGTTCTCTCCGCGATCTGCCGCGAGAGGCTCTCGTGCGCCGCGTCGTTCTTCGCCGCCACGATCAGACCCGAAGTCTCCTTGTCCAGGCGGTGCACGATTCCGGGACGCGAAACGCCGCCGATGCCCGACAGGCTGCCGCAATGGTGAAGCAGCGCGTTCACAAGGGTCCCGGTCACACGGTGCGGGACCGGATGAACCGTCATCCCGGCGGGCTTGTTGACCACGATCAGGTGCTCGTCCTCGTAAACGACGTCCAAAGGTATCGCCTCCGGGCGGACGTCCGAACTTTCCGGCGGGGGGATGAGCACCACGACCGTGTCCCCCGCGCGGACCCTTGCGTCCGGCTCGCAGGACGCCCCCTCAAGCTCCACGCGCCCGCCCCTGATCAGTTTCTGAACGCGGGACCTCGAAAACCCCGAGAGCCGTTCAGCGAGAAAGGCGTCCACTCTCCCCGCGTCCTCATCCGCGGTGAGAACCACGACCCTTACGTCTTCCCCGCTCATCGGATTATCCCGCCGCGCGTTTCCCATGAGTACCCAGGGTCCGCTCGATTATGCGCAAAGCCGATTCGGCGCGCCTGCGCCAGCTGTTCTCCGCCGCGGCGGCGCGGCGCAGGGCGGCGTCGCCGACACCCGCGGCGGCAGCCCGGACGGCTTCCTCGATAAACCGTTCCCCCCTCGCCGTTACAATGAACCGGGAGAATTCCTCCGCGCCTTCGATGAGCGTCGAGACTATCGGCTTGCCCGCGGCTAAATACTCGTACACCTTGATCGGATTCAGACTGCCCGTGAACCGGTTAACGAGGTGCGGGATGAGGCACACGTCGAAGCTCGAAACGTACGCGGGGACCCGGTCGTGCCTCCTTGCCCCCAGGACGCGCACGTTCGCGCGCCTTTTCAGGCGCTGCCACGCAGCCGTCTCCATCAGATCGGGTCCCACAAACACGACGGAACCGTTCCCTCCCACCCTCTCCGCGAGCGCCGCCGCCAAATCCACGTCTATGCGCTGGGGATGAAGCGTGCCCGCGTATCCGAGCACCGGACGCGGCAGGTCGCGAATGTCCTCCGGCGTCCGAAGGTCGTCGCGGTACCACTCGACCGGCGCGCCGTTGGGCACAAGAAACGTGTTCCTGTTGCGAAGCCGCTTCTTCTCGAAGAGGTCGTGCGAGACGGTAAAAACCAGATCGGCTGCTCTCAGCATGCGCGCGTCGTCCGCGGCGATGCGCTTTCTTTCACGCGCGGGAAGGGGCGCCTCCGTCCAGTCGTCCGTCACGTCGTACACCGTAAGCGCGGGCCTGAGAAGGGGGATCAGGTCAACCCCGTATTCAGGGTTGGACCAGAGGATGAAATCCTTCATGCGGAGACGGCGCAGCGCGTTTGCGATAACGCGGGCATGGAGAGCGAGGTTGACCGCTCTCCCGCCCGGAAGCGCGTCCGAAAAAACCTTGACGGGGGACGCCACGAACAGGTCCCCGCCCACGGCGGCGGGTCTCAATGCCGCGCTGAAAACCCCCCGCAGCGACCTTCTCCCGCCCCCCGCGCCCGCTGCGCCGCGCATCAACGGGAACGGAACCTCGACGAACAGCACCCGGTGTTCCTTCGACAGCTCCGCCGCGAGGAAATGCCTCCTCCTCCAGACTTCACCCCACGCGTCCCTTGCGAGGATGACGAAGTTTTTCCGGGCTTCGCTCCGTGCCGCCATCTCTTTCAAGACCGCCTCACGTACGCGCCGGTCGTGCGTCCGCCCCGATGCGCTGATCACGGTCCGCAGTGAAAAAAAGCGGTCATCCCATTAAACTGACAAGCCCCGCCGCCGAGTACAAGCCCACCGCGAGCGGCGACGCCGCGAGAAGAAAAACCGCCCGCGCCGCCCCCGCTCGAAACCCACCGGCGAAAAGCCGGAACACGAGGTACAGATGCCACGCCCAGAACGGCGCCGA
>JBFMFE010000067.1:0-6830 GCA_040752295.1 bacterium | reverse complement strand
GACGGGCACGGGCGGGGGCACGGGCAGGGGCACGGGCGGGGACGTTGATAGAAAAGAATATCGAATGTCGAATGATGAATATCGAAGTAAGAAAAACAATAAAGGACGGGCACGGGCAGGGGCACGGGCGGGGACGTTGATAGAAAAGAATATCGAATGTCGAATGATGAATATCGAAGTAAGAAAAACAATAAAGGACGGGCACGGGCAGGGGCACGTTACGAACTCCGGAAGAAAAAACCCTTTTTGGTCCGGGCTTGTCCGGATCAGGGAAATCCATACGAAGGGCATCGTGCGCGGGACATGATGGTCTCCGGCAGCTTCGGCTTTCTGCGGTTCGCGACAGTCCGGGCGGCGCTCACGCCGCTGTCGTGGGTCTACTACGCGGGATACCGGATGAAGCGTCGAAGCGTCGTGAGAAGACCGAAGAGCCGGCTGCCCGTTCCCGTTGTCAGCGTGGGGAACGTCACGGTGGGCGGGACGGGAAAGACCCCGACGGTCCGTCACCTGGCGCGCGTCCTCGCGGAAGCGGGTAGAAAGCCGGGGATATGCATCCGGGGCTACGGGCGCACGCTGAGGGCGCCCGTGGTTTTCACGGGCGCCGACGCGCCCTCATCGTGGGAAACCACGGGCGATGAGGCGCTTCTGTACGCGCGCGACGGCGTCGCCGCCGTGGGAGTGGACGCCGTCAGGGAACGCGTCGCCATGGCACTGATAGACAGGTACGGCTGCGGCGTGATACTCCTGGACGACGGGTTCCAGTACAGGACGATGCACCGCGACCTCAACGTCGCGCTCGTGGACGTGACGCGCCCGTTCGGATTCGGACGCCTCCTGCCGGCGGGGACACTGCGCGAGCCTGTAGGCGTCCTGAGCGAAGCCGACCTTCTGTGGGTGACGCGCGCGGACATGGTCGAAGCAGGGGAACTCCGGTCGGTCCTGGACCGCCTGGAGGCGCTGTTCCCCGGAAAACCGGTCGTCGTCTCCCGCTTCCGCCCGCGCGCGCTGAGGAGACTTTCCGACGGGACGCGCCTTCCGCCCGATGCGCTCGGCGGGAAGCGCGCCGTGTGCGTCAGCGGCATCGGCAATCCCGAACCGTTCGAGCGGCTCGTGGAAAGCCTCTCGGGCGCCGGAACGCGCCGTCGGCGGTTCCCCGACCATCACCCGTTCACCTTAGAGGAGTTGAAACGCATCGAGGTCGGCGCCGCGCGCGACGGCGCCGGATTCGTGGTCGTCACCGAAAAGGACTCCGTGCGGATTGCGTCCGGACGGGTCCCGTCGGAAAAGTGGGCGGCGCTTGAGATAGAGACCGAAATTCTCGCCGGCGGGGACGCGCTCCTGCGGAAGCTCGAGTCGCTGACGGGACACGCTGCGGAAACGCTTTGCTTGTGAAAGATTCACACGATATTCCTTTTACCCTCCTTTCGCCCTGCACTTTTTGCACTTGAATCAACTTCATTCCCCCTTCAGCACGTCGAGCATCTTTTTAAGCGTCTCCGCGTCCGCCCCTTTCAACTGGTCTGACAGTTTTTCCTTCAGCGCCGCCGCCTCCTCCTCGCCCTCCGTTACCTCCATGTTCAACATTCTTCTTATGCTGTCAACGTATTTGCGCGGCGTCACGGGCTTTTCGAGATAGATTCCCGGTCCCGAAATCGAGCGAGACTTCATAGCCCGGTCCAGGTCCCTGCTACCCATTTCGTCTCTGGCGTGAGCGGTTACGATGAGGACCGGTATCGCCGACCATTTCCTGTTTCTGCGCATTTCATGTAAAAACACGACCCCCGACTTCTTTGGCATCACGAGGTCGAGCGAGACGAGGTCCGGCGCGCGTTTTTTCACCAGTTCGAGGGCTTCCTCACCATCGCCCGCCGTCACAACGTCGAACCCGGCGTCAAGCAGCGCCGTCTCGAAAAACGTCCTCACGTCCGGTTCGTCGTCAACCACAAGTATCAGTTTCTTCTCCTCGGCGCTCATCTCTTTCTCCTCTCCGCTCCCTTTCCGTCTCTTCTGAACTTGCAACCTTGAACCTGTTCCCCCACACCATATCCTGTCTGCAACTTTGAAGATAACATTCAGTAAGGATTTGGACTACCACATCTCAATTCTGAGATTGGAGATTCTCAAAAAGTGGTTGTCCCTTGTGGCAAGCGGCACACCTGCCGCAAGGCAGCAGGCGGCGATCCAGATGTCGTTTGTGGGGATCAAATACCCTTTTCTATTCAAGTCGGCGAAAATCTCACCGTATTCGTCAGCGACGTTCCTATTGCATACAAGAATATTCGCATGGGTCAGGAAAGCCTCGAACTCCCTTCTGGCTTTATCGGAAGGAACGGTATAGGAAAAACCTATCATCATCTCGCCGATTACAAAAAAAGGAATAGAGATGATGTCAATGTTTTCCAAACGACTGACGATTCCGGAGTCATTTCTAAAGTATGGGACGAGGACGCTTGTGTCAAGCGCAATTTCTTTACTCATAGTCAATTCGCTCGCACGTATCCTCGATTACGGCAAGCATCGCATCGGCTTCTTCATCTGTCAGGATGCCTGCAAAGCGAGTCCATTTCCCGCATTTTTTTTCTGCGGATCTCTTCTTGAAATCTTCCACCACTTCGAACAGATCGGGATATCTATCCTCGGGAATCTCGTCAATCGTCTTAAATATCTTTTCTTTCGTCGTCATGTTCCATCACCGCGTATATTTTAACTCCAGGCCGGTAAGTAAGGAATACCCGCGGATTCCTTCACGACTCCCGTGCAAAAAGCCCGTGCTGAGAATGGACCGCATGGTTTCATAAAATACGATGAAAATGCAGGGAACACGGATAGCGCGGAGACAGGGAAAAGTATCTACTTTTAGATTGGACATTCATCATTTTAGATTCCCCTTTTAATGCTTCACCTGGTTAAACATTTACTGTTTTTCACACCCTGCCCCCTGCTCCCTGCACCCTATCCTGTTTGCGGCTTCCTCTTTTTCCGGTTTCGGAAGCCTGCTCCGCGGCAGCTCGAGCCTGAACGTGGAGCCTTTTCCCCTGGTGGAATCAATGGAGACGGCGCCGCCGTGCTCCTGGACGATCTTTCTCGTTATGAGGAGACCTATGCCGGTTCCCTGGTGTGAGCCTTTCGTGCTGAAGAAACTGGTGAACACTTTCTTTTTCACCTCGGCGTCCATGCCGATCCCGTTGTCCGAGACTTCGTAGATTATAGTTCCGTCGCGTTCGAGCGTGCGAATCGTTACAAGCCTCTTCTTTCTGTCGCTCATCTGGCACGCATCGAGCGCGTTGGAGACGAGGTTGGCGAGGCAGGCGTGGATGCCGTCCGGGTCGAGGGGGGCGTCGGCGATGTCTTCGTTCATTTCGAGCGCCACTTCGATTTCCTCGTTTTTCCCCGCCTCATGGTAGAGGGCGTGGACCTCGCGCGCGATCGCGTTCGGATTTGTCATTCTGACTTCCGGTTTCTTTCCCCTCGCGAAGTTGAGGAATTCCTTCACGAAGTGGGATATCCTGGCTATGTTTCCGTCCAGCATTTCCAGCCCTTTGCGGATTTTTTCCACGTCGCTTTTTTTGAAACCTGTCCGCAGAACGTAAAGCCCGCCCTCGAGTCCGGTCACAATGTTTTTTATCCCGTGGGCGAGTCCCGACACGGTTTGTCCCACGGCGGCGAGGCGCTCGGCGGCGATTTTTTCCTCCTCGATCTGTTTAAGCTGCGATTCGAGAAGGCGCGTGCGCGTAACGTCGAAGGAGATTTCCATGACGGTCTCCACTTCGCCGATGGGAGTCCTGGTGAGGGGTGTGGCGTTGACTATGTAATGGGTCTGGACGCCGTCCTTGTCCAGTCCGACCTGGCTCGCGGACTGTTCGTGTGCGGTCGTGAAGACGAGTTCAGCCGGGCAGTTCCCGCATTTTTCGTCTCTGTGCTTGTACATCTGGTAGCAGAAACGCCCCGATGGGTCGCCGAAGGTGTCGCGGAACCTGCGGTTTGCCTGAACCACGCGGAATTCACGGTCTATTATGGCTATATAACACGGGGTTTTGTCGAAAAGCACGTGATATCTCTCCTGCAGTTCGCTCAACAGCGTTGTGTCGGTGCTCATTTCGATGACGTAGGGGATCGCGCCGTCGCTCCGGCGGACGAGAGGGAAAAGGTGTACCAGATACCGGATGGGGTTGCCCGATCTGTCTATGCCGATCTCCTGGTTTATGCGCGCCGCCCCGTCGGAGAAGGTCTTTGCCGCCCGGCATTCCGGGCACGGACGGGTGAAACCCTTGTACACTTCGAAGCAGCGCCGGTTTTCCCATTCCCCGAAGGTTTTTTCGAAAGCGTCGTTCGCCTCGACGACGCGGAACTCCGGGTCTATGACGGCGATGTTCACGGGGACGTGCAGAAACAGCTTTTCCCGGACCCAGTTTTTCAGTTCCCGGCTGATCATCGCCGCGCCTCCGCGCCTTTTCCAATCAGCCTCCCGACGGTCTCGATAAAAAGGTTTCTGTCAATCGGCTTTTCCATGCAGGCATCCGGCGGCGTCATGCCTTCGCCGGCGACGAGTTCCTTCAATTGCACGAATGAAAAATCGCTGGTTTTGCCGAACGCGGTGACGAGCATCACCGGGATTTGCCGCAGTCCGGGGTCGCGTCTCAACGTCCTGAGCATCGCAAGCCCGGTCTTTTTCGGCATCATGATGTCCATGCATATCAGGTGGGGCGAAAACCCGCGGGTTTTCAGCATGCCTTCATCGGCGTCTCCCGCGTGTTCCGTCTCGTAGCCGTTCTCCTGGAGCAGCGTTGTGAGATACTCCACGATGTCAGGCTCATCGTCCACGACGAGGACCCTACCCTTCGAGAAAGCCTTTTCGCCCTTTTCAAGCGTCAAAATATCAACCTCATTTGTAATGGCAGGTTGAGCAAACGCCAAGGTCGGGCTTTCCGGTCTCCACCGCTTTTTCCTTGTGGCAGGGGATGCAGCCGCCGTGCATGGCGTCTTTGTAGCCCGGCGCCTTCATCCTGGTCGCCTGGGGGCGCTCGGCGAACATGTTCCCGTGCTCCTCGTGGCAGCTGTTGCACGTCTTTTTAACGTCCACTTTCAAGGCGCCGTCCGCGTGGCACTTTGCGCATGAGGTGTTGCCGCCCAGTTTCTCCTGATGGTAAACGTGCCTGAATATGTCGGTTTTCAGGTACATGTCGGCATGGCAGACGCGGCAGGGGGTGGTTTTTTCGGGCGGCGCGTTCATGTGATGGCAGGCGCCGCAGGCGTTTTCTCCGCCCGCGAGTTTCCTATGCCGCTCGTGATCGAACGGCGCGCTCTTTCCCGCGCGGTCGCCGTCGAGGACAAACAGATTTCCCCTGTATGTCGGACGCGCGACGGGCGTGGCGAGCGACTCGGCCAGCCCGCGGACGGCGCTTTTCGGAAGGAAGGCGAAACACAGGGCGACGGCGAGGATGAAGGCGAAGGAATAGCGCCTGCGCGCCGCGAGCGCGTGATCGCCCATCCATACGCCCGTGGACCCGTCGAAGCCGGGCAGGTCGAACCTCACGATTTCGAGGTTGTCTTCGTCCGCTCCCTTTTCGTCCGCCGGTCCCGCCGCGTGCTCTTCGTGGACGGGGAAGTTCTCCATCACGAAAAAGAAGACCAGGGCGGCGGCGGCGACGATGCCCGCGGAAACCGACAGTTCCATCCACGACGGCGCGTACAGCGAGCCTGTGACGCCGACCATGCTCAGACCGCTGACGTTGAGCCTGTTGAGAACCATCCCCGATATTCCGATAGAGGCGCAGGTCACCTGTCCGCCGGCGGTCGCCCTCACGCCCGGGACAGCGAGCAGCGCCGCCGGGATGACGGCGGCGAGCGCCATCTCCACTATGAACAGGCTGCCCGCCGCGCTCCCTTCGGCGATAAGGTCGAGGTCGCCTCGGACGGCAAGGTCGCCGATCTTCAGCGCAAAGTAAACGGCGAGCACGGCGGCAGCCGCCCTGCCGAGACCCTCCATCAGCTTCGCGTCCGATCCGCGCTCGTAGAGCCAGGCGGTGACGTGGTGCTCGAACATCACCATCAGCAGCCCCAGGGCGATCGCGGAGATCAGAAAGTGCACGTTTTGTATCGGGCTGTAGAAAAGGGAATGGATGCGGTGCGGCATTATCACGAAAAGCGTGCCGAGCGAGGACTGGTGAAGGACGGACAGTATGATTCCGAGTATGACCAGAGGGACGGTCAGGTTTTTGAGGGACCTGTAAATCCCCTGGAATTTCGAGTTCTGGAAGAGAGCCGGGCTGAATTCGAGTGCGAGCACGGTGAAGTAAAGCATTACGCACCATGCGACCTCGAACAGCGCGGAGTGGTGCTGCCACATCACCATCGGGTGCCAGATGTTCCACGGCAGTCCGATGTCGAAGATCAGCCCGACGATCACCGCGCCGTAGCCGAGGAACGCCGTCAGCACCGCAGGTCTGGCGATTTCGTGGTATTTTCCGCGGTGGAAAATGTAGACCGCCGCGGCGACGACGAATCCGCCGGCGGCGAGGGCGACCCCCGACACCACGTCGAACCCTATCCAGAGACCCCACGGGGTCTTGTCCGACAGCGCGGTCGTCGCGCCCAGCCCGCGCAGCATGCGCGCCGCCGCGATCACCGCCGCCCATCCGCATATGAACCAGAGTATCGTTTTTACTTTCGCTGACCTTGTCATGTTTTCCCCGTTCGCTCCTCTCGCGTCTTATTCGTTTTTCTTATCTTCCGCGCGGTTGTTCGCTTTCTGAATTTCCATGCGGCGCTCGATAATCCAGTAAACCCCTCCCATCAGGGCGCCCACGCCGACGAAGACGTGAGGAACCGTC
>JBFMFE010000066.1:0-30421 GCA_040752295.1 bacterium | reverse complement strand
AGTGCGAAAAAAATATTTTTCCGCCGTTCGTTTGCGGATGGAATGCTATCGCCTGATTACAGGGGGGAACTCGCCCGGCATGGGTTTGTCAGGGCAAGGTGCGAAAAAAATTCATTCCGCAGGGCTGCGCCGGCGGCGAATCTTCGCCGGGGCGCTCACGCGCCTTCGTCCCTTCTGAGTCCGTACCGCTTCATCTTGTTGTAAAGGGTGCTGCGGTGCACCTTCAGAAGCTCAGCGGTGCGCTTCACGTTCCAGTCGGTCTGCTTCAGCGTGTCGAGGATGTAATTCCTCTCCGCGTCTCTCAGCGAATCCGTTTCGGACGGCGAGCCCGGCTCATGCTCGGGACCGAATTTCCTGACGTACTCGGGGAGGTACTCGGGCGTGATCGCGCGGGACCTGGACAGCAGGACGGCGCGTTCTATCGTGTTCTCAAGCTCGCGCACGTTTCCGGGCCAGGGATACCGCATCATGCAGTCGAAAGCCTCGAGCGAGATGTATCTCACGTCCTTCCTGTTCTGGACGCTGAACTTTTTCAGGAAGTTCTCCGCGAGCATCGGCACGTCCTCCTTGCGTTCCCGCAGAGGGGGCAGTTCGATGCACACCACGTGAAGCCGGTAAAAAAGGTCCTCGCGGAATTTCTTCTTCTCGACCGCGTCCCGGAGGTTTTCGTTCGTCGCCGCCACTATGCGGACGTCCACCGGGACGGTCCTGACGCCGCCTATGCGCGTCACCTCTTTCTCCTCCAGCACCCTGAGCAGCTCGACCTGGGTCTTGAGGTTCATCTCGCTGACTTCGTCAAGGAAAAGCGTGCCACCGTCGGCGATCTCGAAGCGCCCCTTTTTCTCCTGAGCGGCGCCGGTGAAGGCGCCCTTCTCGTAACCGAACAGTTCCGACTCGAGGAGGGTCTCCGGCAGCGCCGCGCAGTTGAGAGCGATGAACGGTTTTTCGGAGCGGGGGCTGTTGCCGTGAACGGCTCGCGCCACCAGTTCTTTCCCCGTCCCGCTCTCGCCCTGTATGAGAATCGTGGCGCTGCTCGGCGCGACGGTCTTTATAAGCTCGAAAATCTCCTGCATCCTGTGACTCTTCGCGATTATGTCGCCGAACTGGTACTGCCGTGTCAGGGAACGCCTCAGTATGATGTTCTCCTCCACGAGCCGCCTGTGTTCGATGATCTTTTTTATGGACAGGAGCATTTCCTCGGGGTTGAAAGGCTTCACCAGGTAATCGTAAGCCCCTTCCTTCATGGCGGCGACGGCTGTGTCCACCGTCGCGTACGCGGTCATGATTATCACGGGCATGGACTCGTCAACCGCGCGGATACGCTTCAGGGTTTCTATCCCGTCCATTGCGGGCATCTTGAGGTCGAGGAGTACAAGTTCCCAGTTCCCGTCTTCGAGCGTGTCGAGCGCCGCTGCTCCGCTCCCGACGGTGTGCACGGCGTAGCCGTCATTGGTGAGCCAGTCTTTGAGCGCGATCTGCACGATCTCCTCGTCGTCAACGACGAGTATGCTCGCCTTGCCGTTCCTGTCGTTCATGTTCACCACCGCCCTGCCGCGATATTTGAAACGGGTGCGTCCGCCGCGGGAACGGCGGGAGTTCCGTCGAGAAGGAACCTGCAGGAGGCGCACGGCGCCGTGGATTTGCGGTCCACGTGTCTCGAGCCGGTGGAAACCGACATGGGGCAGAGGAAGTCCCCGCAGTGGGTCAGCCCGAAAGTGTGCCCGAGTTCATGCACGGCTTCCACGAGAACCCGCCGCCGGAAAACCGCCTCGCGGTTTCCGCCTCCGGGAAGCCCCAGCCGCAGGCGGAATATCGAAAGCGCGCCGGCGCTCCCGCCGAGCTGCGCCTCGCCGATGACGTGCGTGAGAACCGGTATGAACAGGTCCTCGTTGACGACGGCGATCGCCTTTGCGGCGGTTTCCGGCGCCGCGTCGAGGACGTTCCGTATCACGCGGATCGCGTCGTACTGACGCCGCGATTCATTGTATGCGCCGTCGAGGACGTCCACTCCCCGTTCGATGCGCACCGGGGCGCCGAAGACCGCCGGAACCTCTCTTTTCAGCGTCCTGATGACGCCGGAGGGGACGCCGCGCGAAACCATGAAAACGACGGGCTTTCTCATTTTCTTCCGGGCAGCCGCACGGTGAAGATCGTGCCCCTGCCCACCTCGCTTTCCACGGTGATCTCGCCTTCGTGCTTGGTGATTATGCCGTAAACGACCGAAAGCCCAAGCCCCACGCCGTCCTCCTTCGAGGTGTAGAAAGGATCGAATATCACCTTCAGGTTCTCCTCGGATATTCCCGAGCCGTTGTCTATGAATTGTATCCTGACGTGATCCGGCATTGACGGGGTGGAGTCCAGCGAGAGAGTGACGGTGAGAACGCCGCCGTCGGACATCGCCTGGAGGGCGTTGACGGTGAGCGCCATGAACGCCTGCTCGATCTGCTCCTGGTTCGCCATGATCTCAACGCTGTCGTGTATCCAGCGCCTGATCTCAACGTTCTGGAGATTCGCCTTGTGCTCGAGCAGCGTGAGAACGCGGTTGAGAATCGTTTCGAGGTGCACCATTTTAACCGTGGGTTTGCTGTGGCGGGAGAACTCGAGCAGGTTCTTGACCATGTTTCCGCAGCGGTTCATCTCGCTGTAGGCTATCTCAAGGTACCTCTGCCAGTCTCTTTTCACGTCCTCGGGGATGTCCAGCGATTTGAGCTTATCGAGCATCAGCCGCGCGTATATGATGATGACGGTGATGGGATGGTTGACCTCGTGCGCGATGCTGGCGGCGAGCTGTCCCATCGAGGAGAGTTTTTCCGAGTGGAGGAGTTTGAGGTGCGTCCGCTCCAGCTCGTCTTTCGCCTCCTGCGCCTCGCTGTGGAGTTTTTTCAGCTTCTCGTTCGCCTCTTTGAGTTCCCTTATCATCCTCATGTTTTCCCAAATGAGCTTCTGCTTTTCGATGGCGCTGTCGAGGGTGATGAGCAGGTCGCGCGTGTATGGCGGCTTAAGGAGGTAAGTGTAGGTTTCGCCTTCGAAAGGCGTCTCCGAAATCAGGAGGCATATGAACTGCGGGTCCGTCCGGCGGAGTTTCTTGAGCAGGTCTCCCTCGGAGAAGGCGGGCTGGGCGAGGTCAACGAAAACCGACTCGTACGTGGGATTTTTCAGGAGTTTCACCGCTTCCTCGCCGGACCGCACCTGGTCGAACGTGTATCCCCTCTCCTCGAGCGCCCGGAGAAAATCCTTCCTGTCGTGCACCCTGCTGCTTATGACGAGAAACTGTTTTTTTTCGTCGGGGGTACCAGCCATCGCCTGCCGCCGCGACCGTTTGGAGGGAAAGTCATGCGGACATGACAGTCCAACCACTGTGTGTCCGAAATTTGTACATGTCGAATCCGCCACAATGATAACACCGTCCGGGCTTAAAATCAATCCCTCCGCGCTCCCCGGTTCCGCGCCGCGATGGTCCGAATATTGATCCGGGCGCAAAAAGCCGAAATCGTGAAATCAGACGGCGGGGGACGCCTGCCTGCCGCAGGCAAGGAAACCCCGCCCTGCTTAAAAGGGACGATTGCTCAACATCGCCTCACAAGGCAATGGAAGGAAATGCCGCTTTCTTCGTGTCGGGAAGTGTTCAAACTTGTGCGTCTGCCGTCCTTGTGTTATAAATTTGCAGGGTTTTTTAAAAAAGACGATACGGGTTGAAACCCCGCGGGTTTTGACCCGATAATGAAACCCTGATGAACGCGCCGACCGCGCCCAAAGCGCCGACCGCCGCCGTATCCATCGTACCGGTCTTCCTCGCCGCTCTTCTGGCGGCGCTCATCTCGGCGCAATGCACAGCGGCGGAGACCCGCGAAAAACAAAAAAAAACGCCAACGCGGAATCACAAGGTGAAAAACGTCGAGAAGGCGACCGACGAAGAGCTTATACCGCCGGACGTCAAACTTCAGGAAGACTACGTGAAAGATGAAGGGGGGGGAGAAACCCCCGTCGTCCCGGCTTACAGCATCTGGCGGATCGTCTTCGGACTCGGCGCCGTCATCGCGCTCATATTCGTCTTCTCGTACATGCTCAGGTTCCTGTGGGTCAGGGGAATGAGGCTGGAAGTCAAGGGGCGCCACATACGGGTCCTCGACACGGTTCAGCTCGGCATCAACCGGTCGCTTTATCTCGTGCAGGTGGGAACCAAGCTCGTTCTCGTCGCTTCAACGGACAAGGGAATGAACTTCATAACGGAGATAACCGACCCGGGCGAGGTGGAAACCATCCTCGAGGAATACAAGCCCGGTCCCCTCGCTCCGGCATCTTTCTCCAACCAGCTTCTCCGTTCCCTGAAACAGCCCGCCCGCGAGGCGGGAAAGAGAACGTCCTCCTACGTGGAAAAACTCAAGGAGAAACTATCCCGGCTCCATGAAGAGTCTTGAAAGGCGGACGAAGGGGATTTCAGCGGGAGCGTTCTTTCCCGGGGCGCTGGCGGTCATGCTCGCCGCATGCGCCGTTTTTGCCCTTTCCGCCCGGTGCGCTTCCGCGGTCGAGCCGGTTCCCATCCCTAAGATAACCTTCGGCGTTGACGCGGCGGAATCGCCCAGGGACGTCGCCCTCTCTCTCCAGATACTTTTCCTCCTCACGATCATCACGCTCGCCCCCTCTCTTCTCATCATGCTCACGTCGTTCACCCGCATCATCATCGTTCTGTCACTGACGCGGAACGCCCTCGGAACCCAGCAGATGCCCCCGAACCAGATACTCATCGGCATAAGCCTCTTCCTCACCTTTTTCATCATGGCGCCCGTGTTCAAAGAAGTAAACGAAAAGGCGCTCCAGCCCTACCTCGCGCAGAAGCTCACGCACCAGGAAGCCCTCAAGAAAGCGGAGGCGCCGGTGAGGGAGTTCATGTTCAAGCAGACCCGCCGCAGGGACCTCGCTCTCTTCATCAGGCTTTCCCGCGCCCGACCCCCGGCGACCAAGAAGGACGTACCCACACACGTGCTGATACCGGCGTTCATCATCAGCGAGCTTAAATCGGCTTTCACGCTCGGGTTCTACATATACATACCGTTCCTTGTGATAGACATGGTGATCGCCAGCACGCTGATGTCCATGGGGATGCTCATGCTGCCGCCGATAATGATCTCCCTGCCGTTCAAAATCCTCATCTTCGTGATGATAGATGGATGGACGCTCATATCCCGCGCCCTCGTGCTCAGTTTCCACTTCTGAGCGGGGAACCGTTCCCGGCGCGCGGTACGGCGGAAACCGCGAAAGCGAAAAAGACGTGAAACGGAAGGGAACACCGACGTGACGGACGCGATGGTCGCGGACATAGGCGCCAAGGCCATCATGCTGGTGCTTTATCTTGCCGGTCCCCTGCTGGGCTTCGGTCTCGTGGCGGGGCTTCTCGTGGGCATCTTCCAGGCGGTCACCTCGATTCAGGAGATGACCCTCACGTTCATCCCGAAGATACTCGCCGTGATCCTCGCCCTTGTCCTCTTCGGACACTGGATGCTTCAGGTCACGGTCACGTTCGGCTCCGACCTCTTCATGCGCCTTCCCGACCTGGTAAGGTGAACTCCACGTCAGGGAACCAGGTGACCCGCGGGACTCGAAAATGAACCTCGACTGGATTCACGTCAACGTCCTCGAGTTCCAGTACTTTCTGCTCATATTCAGCAGGCTCGCGACCATGATCGCCCTCTCGCCCCTGCTCGGAAGCGGCTCCGTGCCCGCGATGGCAAAGATAGGTCTATCCTTCCTGCTCAGCGTCATCATCTTCCCCTTCACCGCGGGCGCGTTCCCGCCCATTCCCGACGGCATCGTCCCGTTCGTTCTCATGATGGTGCGGGAGTCCATGCTGGGCGTGCTCATAGGTCTGATAGGGCTTGCCGTCTTCGCCGGCATACAGCTTTCCGGTCAGATATTCGGAATGCAGATCGGCTTCGGCATCGTGAACGTCATTGACCCGATGTCGGAAGAACAGGTCTCGGTACTGGGTCAATTCGAATTCCTCATAGCGCTGCTCATCTTCATAGCCATGGACGGACATCACCTTCTCATACTCGCCATCGCGAACAGTTACCGGTACGTTCCGCTCGACTCGTTTCACGTGTCCCAGCCCTTCACCCGGGAGGTCGTCGGGCTGCTCCAGAAAACGTTCATCATCGCGTTCAAGGTCGGCGTTCCGATGATCGCCTGCCTTCTGGTGGTCACCGTTGCGATGGGGCTGATCGCCCGCACCGTTCCTCAAATGAACATCTTCATCGTTGGGCTTCCCCTCAACATAATGGTCGGACTCTTCATGCTCGGCGTTTCCATGGCGTTCATCACGTACGTAATGAGGGGATACTTTCATGATATGTTCCGCGACATGATCATCATGTTCAGGATGGCGGGAGGCACTTGAGCCGCGCCCGGCGGCGCGCGCTTCGACCAGCGTGCGCGCCGGCGGGGCGGGCGGCGGAAAAAAATCCGCGGGCGAGGGAGATTTAGATGGCCGTCGAGGAACGGACCGAGCCGGCGACGCCGCGAAGGCGTCAGGAGGCGCGCAGAAAAGGTCAGGTCGGGAGAAGCGCGGAGGTGGGATCGGCGCTTGTCCTCCTCTTCGGCTTCGGGGTCCTCCTTCTGTACGGACCTTACGCCTTCCAGCGCCTGCTCGATTACACAAGATGGGTTTTCACCCACGTGATGGTGCTCAGAACAAACCTCACCGACGACAACGTGGGATACATTTTCACGAGCATTCTCTTCTTCTGCGCGAGGATTCTCGCCCCCCTCGTCGTCGTGCTCCTGATAGTGGGTCTGCTCTCCAACGTCCTCCAGGTGGGGTTCATCTTCTCCCTGTTCCCGATAACGCCGAACCCGGGCAAGCTCAACCCGATCGCGGGACTGAAGAGAATCCTCTCCATGCGCTCCGTCCAGGAACTGGCGAAGGGGATCGTGAAGATAGCGATAGTGGGCGCGATCGCCTACTTTTCCATCGTGGGGGCGCTTCCCTCTTTCATTGAAATGATGGACATGGACGTGGGCGCGAGCATGGCGATCGTGGGAAAACTGACCGCGAGCCTCTCGCTTAAGGTCGCCCTCGCCCTCGTGGCGCTCGCGCTGCTCGACTACGTTTACCAGAAATTCGAATTCGAGAAAAGCATCAAGATGACGAAGCAGGAAGTCAAAGACGAGTACAAACAGCGCGAGGGAGACCCGCTCGTGCGCTCACGCATACGACAGCGGCAGCGCGAGATCGCATTCATGCGCATGATGCGGGAAGTGCCGCAGGCGGACGTGGTGATAACCAACCCGGTCTTCCTCGCCATAGCCCTGCGATACGTCGCGGAGGAAATGCACGCCCCCAGAGTGGTCGCCAAAGGCGCCGGGGAAATCGCAGAGCGGATCAAGGAAATCGCGGAGGAAAACGACGTCCCCGTGATAGTGGACCGCCCCCTCGCCCAGAGCCTTTTCAAGCTGACCGACGTCGGCGACTTCGTTCCTCCGTCGCTGTTCAGGGCTGTCGCCGAAATCCTCGCGTACGTGTACCGCATCAGCAGGAAGAAACACAGTTTCGGCTTGTAACCCGAAAAAACGGACGGCGGTTGACGCTGCGGCGCCGTTTTTACCGCGGATCACCGAATCGTCGCCCCGCCGCGTAACTCGCGCCGCCTGTCCGCCCGCGGGCGGACAGCGCGGCAGGCAGGCAATCCGCCACCGATTCGGCGTTGTGGCGTTAAAAAACGACGTTGAAACCCAGTGAATGCGTCCTCTGGCTGTAACTGAGAAGCTCGTCGTCGGCGCGGTTCCTTGCGGCGCTGACGGAAAATTCAAGGTTCAACCCGTCCCCCACCGCGTAGGTGAGCCGTCCCGTCACGTAAGTCAGTTTCAGCGTCACCGGTTCCGTCGGCTCGCTCAGCGGCGGGAACGCCTCGACGAGATAGTTCGCGTATTCCGTCTTTTCCCGCAGATAGTACAGGTGGAGAGTCGCGCGGGAACTCAGGCTTCTCATGTAATAGAGCGAAACGGCGAGATCGTCGTACGAATCGTATCCCGAAACGAACTTTGAATCCAGCCCCGCCGGAGTGAACCACTTGTACAGGTACGTGCTGGTGGACGAGACCTGCTTTTTCTCAAGCGTGACCTCCACGTATCTCAGGGGATATACGGCAAGCGTCCTGCTGTATATCGCGGTGAAAGTGCCCGCGCGGTCTCTGCGGGTCTCGCCCGTCTCATCCTCGAAGGGGCTGATGACGGGAACCGCCGGATAATTCACCACCTCGCCCGTGTACGTCAGCTCGAGGTATGAAAAACCGGGCAGTTCGCGCGTCCAGTCAACCTTGTAATAGCGCCCGCCGAAGTTGAGTTCGTCCATCTGGTTGTAATTTTCGTCCTGCGCTCCAACCGTCGCCTTGAAAAGGCCCCTGCCGCCCGGAGCGTGCTTCAGCGAGTACGATATATCGGTCTCGTCGTATGAATAGTTCAGGAGCGACGCGGCGCCCGCGTCGAGGGTCTCGTAGTAGAACTCGAAAACTCCGGTCGTGCTGCCGGATAACCCATGCGCGCGGGACAGCTCGACGGACGTTATGGAGTGGTCTTCGCCCGTGTTTTCGGAGTAATCGTTCTGGGTGTGCTCGATGGAAAGCGAGTACGACGTTCGCAGGGATGGACTGTACGTGAAGTCCGCGGCGAGGTTCATGGAAAAGTGCGAGTCCGGCGCCTCGAACGCGTTGGACTGAAACAGGTTGTCGTCGTAATTGGTCGAAAGATTTAGACTGAACGAAGAATCATATGCTTCATTTTCCTGCGCGAAGCATCCCGGCGCGGCGAAGAACGACGCGGCGGCATGGATGACGATAACGGCGGGAAGAGCTATCTTTACAGCCTTCATCGAACGTCTCCGCGCTCCCGGCGGGGCGGATTCCAGCCGCGTTCCGCGTTAAGGGACGGTCGTTCGGCGGCGGCGTACCTGCGTTTCACGCGTCCGCCGCGTCCGCCCGTCCAGCCGGCGGCGCCGACGCGCGCCCGCCGCCTCCCGTTTCATCTTAAATCGTCTTAAATCGTCGCCCCGCCGTCTATTACGACGGTGTGCCCGGTTATGAACGACGAGGCGTCCGACGCAAGGAAGAGCACCGCCTGCGCGATCTCCTCAGGCTCGCCGGTGCGCCCCATCGGGGTGTGCGTGAGAACGCGCTTGAGAATATCCTCGTTCTGCCACAGTGCGGAACTGAATTTTGTCTTCACAAGCCCGGGCGCCACCGCGTTCGCCCGGATGTTGAACGGCGCCAGCTCCGCCGCGAGCACCTTCGTCAGCATGATCAGCCCCGCCTTGCTGACCGCGTAAACCCCGAGTCCCGGCGCCGGCGAAAAACCGGCGGTCGAGGCGACGTTGACAATGACCCCCCGCTTCTGCGATATCATCGTCTTCCCAACCGTCCGGCACAGCAGGAAGCACCCTTTCAGGTTGGCGTCAATTATCTTGTCCCACGCGCCCTCGTCCACGCTTAAGATCGGGCAGAACACGGGATTGGTCGCGGCGTTGTTCACCAGTATATCAATCCTCCCGAAGGCTTTGAGCGTCTCCGCGGCGAGCTTTTCGAGGTCTTCCTTTTTTCCAACGTGCGCCGGCACGCCGATGCACTCCGCGCCGCTCGCGCGCAGTTCCCCGACGACCGCCTCGACAGCATCCGCCTTTCTGCCGCTGATCACCACTTTAGCTCCCGAACGGGAAAAAATCCCGGCGATCGCCCTCCCGATCCCGCGCGTGCTCCCGGTTATCACAGCCACCCTGTCCTCGAGAATTCCTTTCATTGCCAACCCTCCATATCCCCGCAGCGCGATACGCACCCGGTTAAGATATATTATCAAAAGCACCCGGGGAAATGAAACCGCCCTTTTCTCATCGGATAGTGCGCCCACCGGCGGACATGTCTTATCCTTCCCGAAAACCAGCCTGCGAACGCTGGTATAATATCGCGTGAACGAGAATGACCTGCCGCTCTCGAAAGGCGGGTTGAAAGGGCGAAACCGGAAACCTCGCCCTTTTCGCGGAGGGAGGGAGCGACGTGATCCTTAAAGACAAGGTTGCGATCATAACCGGTTCGAGCCGCGGGATCGGCGAGACGACCGCGCTTTACTTCGCCCGAGAGGGGGCGAAGGTGGTGACAAACGGCAGGAACTTCGAAACCTGCAGCCGGACCGCCGGACGCATACGCGACAACGGCGGCGAGGCGCACGCCGTGGAAGCGGATGTCGGCAGCCTCTCCGATCGCGACAAACTCGTCTCCGAGACCATCGAGAAATTCGGCAGGATTGACGTCCTCGTGAACAACGCCGCCGTCACCGGCTCCGTCAGGGCGCTCGAAATCACCGAGGACGAATGGGACGCGGTCCAGAAAGTGAACATCAGGGGGGCTTTCTTCCTCACGCAGAAGGTCGCAAAACACATGGCGGAAAACGGCGGCGGCGCGATTGTGAACGTATCGTCAATCTACTACACCGGCTCGAAGGGGCAGATTCACTACGACTGTTCAAAGGGCGCGCTCGTGAGCATGACCCGCTCCCTCGCCGAGGAACTCGCAATGTTCAATATACGCGTCAACTGCGTCGCCCCCGGCTACATAGACACGGACATGCCGTCCATCATCCCGGACAAAGTCATTCAGAAAGCCCTCTCGGTGACGCCCATCCGCAGGCTCGGCAGAACAGGCGAGGTGGCGAGCGTCATCGCGTTTCTCGCCTCCGACCTCGCCTCCTACATCACGGCGCAGACGGTTCACGTAAACGGCGGCTGGTACCGGAACTGACCGCCGGGGGATGCGAACCGCCGGCAACCGCGAAAAAATTTTCCCTTCAGCCTATTCATTTCTTCTCTTTAACCCGTGTATAATTTCGCACCGGGTTTAACGCGGCGAAACCCTGTAACTTTTAAGCGAGGACGACCGGTTATGATAAAAAAAATCCTGGTGACGACCGATTGCTCGGACTTCGGAAACCGCGCGGTACCCTTCGCTCTCGACCTGGGGAGTCAGCTCGGCGCTGAAGTGGTGTTGTGCACCGTGATCGAAAGGGAAAAACACGAGTCAATGTACTTCATTGACTGGAAGCCGCTGTCGGACAGAAAGAACCTCCAGAAAGCGGTCAACTCCGCCCGCGGCATGCTCAAACGGGTTCTCCCCAAAGGCGGCGCGGGCGGAATCAAAACTTCCGTCAAAGTTATCGTGGACGTCAACGCGGTCTCGGGCGTCATCAACTGCATCGAAGAGCTTAAACCCGACCTGCTCGTTATCGCGGAACACGGAATGAGCGGCTTCCAGCGCTTCATGATGGGCAGCACCGCGGACCGTATCGTAAGAAGCGTCCCCTGCCCGGTTCTCATCCTGAAGACAGGTGATGAGTCATGAGGCGCGCGACAATGAAGCCTACGCCGATGTTCCGCTCACCTGCGATTATCGTTCCGCTCATCGCGCTGCCGCTCCTGATCACGCTCTGCGGCGCCTCATCCTGGTCCCCGTCCCGCAGGGCGGAAGCCGCCGCCGTCCGGACGGGAAGCGAAGTTCACTCCGCGCCGGGGCAGCCGGGAGAAATCGGCGCCGGCGACAGAGGCACCGGCACGGTTGAAAAACACACCGCGCACGAAGAGAACGAGGGGCACGGCGAATCTCACGCCGCGCCCGGCGGGCACGTCGTCGCCGTCCCGGCGTGGGGAGTGCTGCCGTTCGTGGGAATCCTCCTCTCCATCGCCGTCATCCCCCTCATCAACCCCAAATGGTGGCACCATCATTTCCCGAAGGTAAGCTTCCTCTGGGGATGCCCCGTCGCGATATGGGTCGTCACCCTGAATTACCACTGGCTCATCCACACCGCCGTGGAGTACGCGTCGTTCATCGCCCTCCTCAGCGCGCTGTTCACCATATCGGGCGGCATCCTGCTCAGGGGCACGCTCCGCGGGACGCCGGCGGTGAACGCTTGCATAATCGCCATAGGCTCCGTTCTCGCGAGCCTCATCGGCACGACCGGCGCCGCTATGGTGCTGATCCGCCCCATGCTCAGGGCGAACAAGCACAGAAAATACCAGATGCACATAATACTCTTCTTCATATTCCTCGTCTGCAACATCGGCGGTTCCCTCACGCCCCTCGGCGACCCTCCGCTCTTCCTCGGCTTCCTCCGCGGCGTCCCGTTCACGTGGACCCTCAACCTGCTGCCGATGTGGGCTTTCGCCGTGAGCATTCTTCTCGCCCTGTTCTTCGTCGTTGACTCGTATTTCGCACGCAGGGAAGCGGCGGACGCTCCAGCGGCTGAACACGCGCACAAAGACCCCCTTAAAATCGTCGGCGCGGTCAATTTCCTTTTCCTGTGCGGCGTGCTGGGCACGGTCATTCTTTACTCGCAGCTTCCTCATGAACTGGGCTTCAGGAGGGATTTCATCCAGGTAGCCCTGATGGCGACCATGGCAGGGCTGTCGCTGAAATTCACACCCTGGAAAATCCGCGAGGAAAACGGCTTCACCTGGTTCCCCATCAAGGAGGTCGCGATTCTTTTCGCGGGGATTTTTTCGTGCATGATCCCGGCTCTCCAGTTGCTCGAACAGCGCGGCGCTGAACTCGGCGTGACCAAACCCTGGCAGTTCTTCTGGGCGACGGGAGCTATCTCGAGCTTCCTCGACAACGCCCCCACTTATCTAACGTTCGTCTCGCTCGGAAAAGCCATACACATGCCCGAAGGAACACCCATCGTGAAACTGATCGAGGGATTCATTTATCACCCGCTCCTTCTCGGCATCGCCGTCGGCGCCGTATTCATGGGATCGAACACCTATATCGGCAACGCTCCGAACTTCATGGTCAAATCCATCGCTGAAGAAAACAACATCAAAATGCCCTCCTTCTTCGGCTATCTCGGATACGCCGTCCTCATACTCTTCCCCATTTACATCGCCGTCACGTTCATCTTCTTCAGACCATGATGCGCAATCCCAAAAGTTGTATCGTCACGGGATTAGTCCGTCATAATCCCTGAACAACGCACAGATGCCCCAACCCCTGAAGCGCATCGCCGCCGCCGCGGACGCCGCGCTCCACGCGGTCGAGAGCGCGATCGTCGTCGCCGGAATCTCACTTATGACGGCGCTCATCTTCGCCGAGACGGCGCTCGGCTTCCTCAAGGTCTACCTCCCATGGGCGCACGAGCTGGCGATGTACGCGATGGCGGTCGTGACCCTCGCCGGCGCGGACATCGCCGTCCGGACCGGCGGACACGTCCGCATCGAAATTTTCACGAGACCGCTCAGGGGAAAAGCGAAACGGGCGGTCTCAATCCTCGCCTCGATCCTGTGCGCCGCCGCCTGCGCCGGGGGACTGAAGATGGGCTTCGATTTCGTCCGGAGCATGCGGACTTTCGGGGAACGCTCGCCGGCTCTCAACCTTCCCCTCTGGACGGTTTACGCCGCCCTGCCCGTCGCGGCGGCGTTCATGACCGTCAGGTTCCTGATCAACGCGTGCGTGGAGAGCAAAGCGGAGGCGGCGGGAGAAACGCCCGGGCTTACCGACGAAACCGGCGAATCGCGGTCATGAGCATCACGGCTGCCGCAGTCATCTCATCTCTCCTCCTCATCCTCGGCGCGCCGCTTTTTCTCGTTATCGGCGCGTTTTCCAGCCTGTGCATGCTCGGCGAAGGGTATCCGTTGGCGATGATGGCGCAGCAGATGTTCTCCATAACCGAAAAGGAAGCCCTGCTCGCAATCCCCTTTTTCGTCACAGCCGCGACGCTCATGACGAAGGGAGAGAGCGCCGGGAGAATCATGGACTTTATCAATTCGCTGATCGACTGGCTTCCGGGGGGGCTTGCCCTCGCGAGCATCGCCAGTTGCATCTTCTTCGCCGCGCTCTCGGGGCTTTCCCCCACGGCGATCATAGCCGTGGGCGCGCTCGCCTGCCCGGCGCTCGTCAGGTCACGGTACCCGGAACGGTTCTCCATCGGACTTCTCACCTCGGCAGGCTCGCTCGGCATACTCGTCCCACCGAGCATAGTCGTCATCATATTCGGCATCATGGGGGAAGTTAACATACAGCACCTGTTCCTCGCCGCGCTGACGCCGATATTGATCATCGCCGCGATGTTCTCCGCCTTTTCCGTCGCCCTCTCGATCAGACTGCGAATCGCGAGAAATCCCTTCAGCCCGAAACGCGTGCTCGACTCACTGAGAAAGGGCGTCCTCGCGCTCCTCTCCACGGGCATAATAGCAGGCATCTACCTGGGATGGTTTTCCGTCACCCAGGCATCGGCGCTGATCGCCGCGTACGCGCTCGCCATCGAACTCCTGGCGTACAGAAAGGTCAGACTCCGCCACCTGCCGGAACTCTTCAGGCGCTCCGCAACCGTGACCGGCATGATCCTCGTGATCATCTCCGTCGCCATGAGTTTCAACTGGTTTCTCACTGTCCAGGGCGTCCCCTTCCGCGTATCGGGCTTCATCACCGATCACGTGTCCTCCCCCATCGCTTTCCTCGCGCTGGTCAATCTCTTCCTCCTCGCGCTCGGTTGCATCATGGACATCCTCTCCGCCATATTCATCACGGTCCCGCTGCTGCTTCCTGCGGCGGTCGCAATGGGCATTGATCCGGTTCATTTCGGCATCGTTTTCATCGTGAACTTCGAAATCGGCTACCTCACGCCCCCCATCGGCATCAACCTCTTCACCTCGAGCGCCGTGTTCAGACGCAGCCTCCTCGACGTGGCGGGGTCCGTCCTCCCCTTCCTCGGGCTTCTCCTCGCCGCCCTCGTCCTCGTAACCTACTTCCCCTCGCTGAGCCTCTGGACGCTGAACGGCATATAGCGCCTTAACCCCATAGATGCAAAAAAGCATGAAACCACCGCAAACACGAACGACCCAGAGGAAAAACCGTTTCGGCGGCATACGGGGATGCCGCCTGCGTCTGAAAAATCATGTCAATAAATACCCTGAAACCCATGGTCACTGATGGGAGCATTAAACAGCTGACGGAACAAGATGCGTAAAATATTAACAGCCGGGACACAAAGACTGCCGGAGATGTCATTCCCGCAAAAGCGGGAATCCGCCATCCCGTCATTCTTTGTGCTCTCGGCGTCCCGGCGGTGTAAAGTATTTTATGCTTCCGGTGACGAGTTTCAAGAGGGGTGACTGAGATGATCATAGTGCTGAAACCCGGAGTCTCACGAAAGGAAATCAAGGACATTTCCAAAAGGCTGAAGGAGAAAGGCTACCTCGTGGACGTATCCGAAGGCAAGGAGAGGGTCGTCATCGGCGCCATAGGCTCGAACGTCGAGGAGAAAGAGGCGTTCATGGCGCAGTTGAGCTTTCTACCCTGCGTGGAAAAGGTGATGCCGATCCTGAAACCCTACAAGCTCGTCAGCTCCGAGTACAGGGAAAAGACGGTCGTTAACGTGGGAGACGTTAAGATCGGCGGCCGCAAGGTGGTCCTGATGGCGGGACCATGCGCCGTGGAGGGCGGGGAACAGACCCTCCAGATAGCAAAGGCTCTCATGCGCGCGGGCGTGAAAATACTCCGCGCGGGCGCCTTCAAGCCCCGCACGTCGCCCTACAGTTTCCAGGGGTTCGGCAGGAAAGGACTCCAGATGCTCGACGCCGCAAGAAAAGCCACGGGGATCAAGGTGGTCACCGAGGTCATGGAACCCCGGGACGTCGGTATGGTCGCCGAGCACAGCGACATCGTCCAGATCGGCACCCGGAACATGCACAATTTCGAGCTTCTCAAGGAGGCGGGGAAAAGCGGGGCGCCCGTTCTGTTGAAACGCGGCTTCGCCGCGACCATCGAGGAATGGCTGCTCGCCGCCGAATACATAGCAAAGGAGGGCAACCAGAACATAATCCTGTGCGAGAGGGGAATACGCACGTTCGAGACACACACGCGAAACACGCTCGACCTGAACGCCGTCGCAGCCGTAAAACAGCTTTCCCACCTGCCCGTCGCGGTTGACCCCAGCCACGGCACCGGGAGAGTCGAACTCGTCGCCCCGCTCTCGCGGGCGGCGGTCGCCGCGGGCGCCGACGGCGTCATGCTCGAAGTTCACCCCGATCCGGCGAGCGCCCTGAGCGATGGACAGCAAACAATCAGCATGAAAAGCTTCCTCTCGCTCAGAAAGGAACTGGACGCCGTCGCAAAGGCGGTGGGGAGAACACTGGGATAAACGGACCCGCCGGCACGCTGGAAGCGCCGCCGCTCCACGGAGCGCCGCCCCCGCGAAACGAAAAGCCGCCCGAAGGCGGCTTCCCCCACCGTTGCCCCGGGACGTTCTTACGGAACCAGAAACGATTCAACGCTCTTTTTCCACGCCGCCGGCTCCAGACCATGAAATACGTCGTCGGCAGGCAGCCCCCCGTCTGAAAGAGAAACACCAATCGCGGACGACGCCATACGGTGAAGCCTCTCCGCCTCAGCCGTCAGCCATTCTTCGGCTCTCTCTTCGCGCATCAGTCCCGCAAGACAGCCCGCGGCATCCGACGGCTCAACGGTAAAAAGCCAGCCTTTTCCGTACGGGTCTCCGCTCAGCAGGTCGGGATTCTCCACGAGGTCTTTGTTTACGGCGACCACCACACCGTCAACGGGGCAAATACCTTCGGCTGCTCTCTCTCCGCTTTTCAGCGACCAGAGCCTCTCGCCGGCGCTGACGGTTCTCCCCGGCGCCGGCAGCCCGACGTACGTGACGGCGCCCACCAGCTTCCGGGCGAAATCGTCCAGCCCCACCTTGACGCCCTCCGATTCCTTTTCTCCCGCCTCCACCCAGAGATGACCCTTGTGGTAGTAAAGGTTGAGAGGGAGCAGGTAGCCGGCGACTTTGTGCTTTTTCAACGCCGCGGTCTTTCTTTTCTGCGCGAACGACGAGGTGGAAATCCTCTGGAGCGCCGCGTCCATCTCCTGGTCGTATTCACACCGGTAACATTCATAGCTGTTGGAGCATATCTTGTACGCCACTATCCCCGCGAGCATGTAGCGGCACTTCCTCTGCGAAGCGGGCATGAACCTCATCTTCTCCCTGAGGGCGTCGAACCCCGACGCGCCCAGTTCACCGCTCTGCATCTGCTGGTCGAATTCGCAGCTTCCGCACTGGTAATTGTTTGTACATATCCTGAAGGAAACAAGCCCCATTTTCATCCATATGCACTCTTTCTGCGATGCCGGCTTCTGTTTTTCAGCCGTTGTCATTCAAATTCACCCCTTCCGGAGATTCCTGAATTTCTCCAGCCTGACAGCATATAAGATTCCCGGCTGTTTCTTCGTTGCGGAGTCTCATTTTGCGATTGTATAAGCACAAAATGTCTGCCAAAACCCGGCGGCGCGGGCAAAAATCAAGAAATCGCCTTTAATATGGGCGTTTTTTTATAAAACATGCGCAAAAAACGATGCTTTATAAGCTTCGTGTTTTTTACAAAATATGGACACAAGAAATTCGCCCACATGGTTTCAAGCAGGTTGGAGCAATTAAAAACGCCTAAAACACCTTCGTTATTTACTGCCTATCTAATTATAAACGTTTGGTTTTTATTGGTGTCCAAATATTGCACATGTAGAATTTTAATCTACGGTTTTTTGCCCGGCTTTCTGCTCTTTTCAATTTCCCTGAAAACCACGTCCATGACCTTTTCGTATTTGGGCGGCAACGTAATCGGAAGGTTTGCGTGTCTCGGCTTCACCTCTTTCAGCCTGTTCTCATGGTACGCTATCTTGAAATCGGGAAATTTCAACCCGTCGGCGGTGGATATGACGACCGTCCGCGCCTTCGGGTCAATTTTCTTCTTTTTCAGAAGCTTGAACAGAGCGGCGAGGGCGACGCCTGTGTGAGGGCAGTTGAAAAGCCCCGTCCTGTCACCGTACGCCGCCGCGTTCGCGAGTTCGTCCTCCGTCGCCTGCTCAACTATTCCATCGAACGCCTTCATCGTGCGAATCGCCTTGTTTATGCTTACGGGGCTGCCTATCTGAATCGCGCTCGCAAGGGTCCTGCCCGCCCGGATCGGCTTGAATTCCCTGAAGCCTTTCAGGTAGCTCAGGTACAGGGGGTTCGCTTTCTGAGCCTGCGCGCACACGATTCGTGGGAGTCTGTCTATCAGCCCCATTTCCTTCATCTCGAGGAAGCCTTTTCCGAGCGCGGACACGTTCCCGAGGTTTCCGCCGGGGATGACGACGACGTCGGGCGTTTCCCAGTCGAACTGCTGCTCTATCTCCACGCTTACGGTTTTCTGACCCTCGATGCGGAGGGAATTCATCGAGTTGGCGAGGTAAACGTTTTCCCTCTCGCACATCCGGCGCACCAGCTTCATGCACCCGTCGAAATCCGTTTCGAGCGATATGGTCAGCGCTTGATTGGCGATGGGCTGTATGAGCTGGGCGTTGGAAACCTTGTCCTTGGGAAGGAGCACAACCGCGCGGATGTCGGCGGCGGCGCAGTAGGCGGCGAGCGCCGCCGACGTGTCACCCGTGGAGGCGCAGGCGACGGCGGGGATGTTTTTCCCCTCGGAGATCATCTGTTTCACCATTGACACCAGCACCGTCATGCCGAGGTCCTTGAACGACCCGGTGTGGCTGTTCCCGCATTGCTTGACCCACAGGTCCGGCATGCCTATCTCCCTGCCGAGCCGTTCCGCCCAGAACAGATTGCTTCCACCCTCGAACATGGAAACCACGTTGTCGTTGTCAACAGCCGGACACACCATTTCCTTCTTCCCCCACACCGAGCTTCCGTAAGGCCATTGAGTCCCGCGGAACCGTTTGTCGAAAAGCCGCTTCCATGCGCCGGGCGTCCGTCTCCGCAGAAGCGCCATGTCGTGCCCGACCTCGAGGAGTCCGCCGCACTCCGGGCACTCGTAGATTATCTCGTTGAGCGGATGCCTGCCCTCACAGTTGTTTATGCACTGGAACCACGCGCGGAACTTCATTTCGCCCGTCAGCCCCGTTCGTCGTTTCACGCCTCGTCCGCAATCCCGCGGCGGGGAAATTCCGTCCGAGCCGCTTCGCTTTAAATGTTAAATTAACCGCCCGCAAAAGGCAAACGGGGTACGTGCTGAAACGTTCGAACTTTTACTCTTTCCCGGTCGTTTTTCCCCTGCCCTTCAGGAATTCCCTCTCCAGCCCGTGCCATCCCATCTTCTTCTGGATGTTCACGATGTAGCGGGTGTGTTCGAGTCCGTCGGGGACGAAGTCCACGAACTGCCCCTCGATTGCGTAAAAGACGAAGCGGAACTGCTCGAAATCGGCGTCGGTGTGCGCCTTGTAAAAAATCTTTTTCACCCTGGCGACGAGGTCCTCGGGGACCGTCGCCCTTTTTACGAAAATCCAGTTGTGGTCGTGTTCCGCGCACAGGAGGGGGGTTATTTCCTTCCCCCTCTTGTGAAGTGGAATCTGGTTTCGCATGGCGTACTCGTGCGCGGTGACGACGTCCACGCGGTTTTCAACGAGCGCCGTGATGAACTCCTGGAAGTCGCTCTCCGGCAGGAACTCGACCTTTGAAAAGAACCCGTCCATCTGTTCCTTTATCTTGTGCTCGTAGAGGATTCTCAGCGTGGGCAGCAGCGTGCTTCCTCCCCATCTGAACCCCCTCAGTTCTTTCAGGGACGACGGAGCGTCCCGCTTCCTGACGTACATGCACACGTTCGTGTACTTCTTCTTCAGTATCGTGAACGTCATGAAAGGTTCCAGAAGTCCCCCGCCCGCGTCAACGTATTCCACGTACTCCTGAGACGGCACGAACCCGAAATCAGCCTTTCCCTCCGCGAAATATCTCACGACGATGTTCAGCGGGTTATCGCCGGGCGCGTAAGTGACGGTCTCTATGACGAGGCGGACGCCCACCTTGTCGGTTATCACCTGCGCCGCCTTTTCCACCATCGCCAGCATGGACTTTGACGCGGCTGCCTCAGGCACAGGTAAGACGAAGGCGTGAAAACCGTGCCGTTCGCTCCCGCACACGACCGGCGACGTTACAAATGCCCCGGAAAATACCGCCAGGAGCGAAACCGCCAGGAGTGCGGGCGGCGTCATCCGTTTCATCAGCCTGCCCGCCTTTCCGCTCGATCGCCCGCCGTCAAAGCAGCCTCCGGATGCGGCGCGCCCTTTTACTTCCGCCAACGTTTCAGGACGGTGTCACGGCAGACCGTACGTCCCGTTTTCTTCGTGGAAAAATCCCCCGTTAAAATCTCAATCCGTTCCCGCTTCCGGGTTCCGCTTTCCGTCTTTCTCCCGTCGCGCGTTCAGCGACTTCACGGTTTCGAGGAAATCCTCAAGCTCGAACGGCTTGACGAGATAGCCGGACGCGCCCACCTCGTATCCTCTTGCAATCTGTTCCTCGTGTCCCGCCGCGGTCAGCATCAGCACGGGTAGGTCCTTTGCGGCCTCCGTCATTCTGATGAAGCGGCAGAGGTCGTATCCTGAGATTCTGGGCATCGTTATGTCGAGCAGGATGAGGTCCGGGAGGTCGCCGTCGAAGATTTTACCGAGTCCCTCAATTCCGTCGGAAGCCCTCTCGACGACGTATCCGTCGAGGCTGAGGACCTCGTTCATCATGTCGAGGAAATCCTCGTCGTCGTCAATGAGAAGGATTTTCCCGACGGTTTTTCGCTTTTCGACGGCGGACGCGGGTGGTTCGTGCGCGAGATCCGGTCCCGTTTTTTTCCTTGAGGGAAGGCTCAAACCCTGGAAATCTTCCCTGAAAAAAGGCACGGTCAGGTAGAACGTGGAGCCTTTTCCCGGCTCGCTCTCAAGCCACACGGAGCCGCCGTGGAGTTCCACGATTTCCCTGACTATGGAAAGACCGAGTCCGGAGCCGCCGTGCTTTCGCGTGTCCGAGCCGTCCACCTGGTAGAACTTCTGAAAGATTTTTGAGAACTCGGAGGCGGGGATGCCGGTTCCCGTATCGGACACGGACACGAGGGCGTAGTCGCCGCCAGGGGTTTCCTCCGTGCGCATCCTCTTTCCCGTCACCGTGACGGCGCCTTTCTCGTCCGTAAACTTGACGGCGTTCTCGATGAGGTTGCCCAGGGCGCGCGACAGCTTGTCCGGGTCGGCGAAGACGGGCGGCAGGTCGTCCTCTATCTCCACGTGAAGAGAGAGTTCCTTTTCGGCAATCGCGGGTTCGAACGCTTCAATCGTAGCGGAGATAATGGGGGCGAGTCGCGTCTTTCCGAACTCCATCTCCATCTGACCCGTTTCAATGCGGGAGAGGTCGAGCAGATCGTTTATCATGTCGTTGAGGTTTTCGCACCTGCGCCCCATGACGGAGAGCGCTTTTTCCTGTTTGGGGGTGAGCGCGCCCAGTTTACGGTCAGCCATCATCGAGGTGTACATCTTGATAAGCGTGAGCGGGGTTCTGAGTTCGTGGGAGACCATGGAGAGGAATTCGGTCTTGACTTTGTTCGCCCGCTGGAGTTCCTCGTTGACCCTGAGGAGGTGTTCCTCGAGGAGGACTTTGTCCGAGAGATAATCTATCACGACCAGTGCGCCGGCGGTTTTAAGCGCCGCGTCCCTTATCGGCTGGATGTTCACGTTTATAACGAGGGGTTCCCCGCCGTCCGCGGCAGGGACGTGTGCGCGCTCGTTCACGTAGACCGCGCCTTCGTCCATCACGCGCCTCATCAGCCTGCGGAGGTCTTCACCCTCCCAGCCCGGAAAGACGTCCCAGAACGGTTTTCCCACGGCGGCGGAGCGCGAGACGCGCGAGTTGGTCTCCACGGCGCGGTTGATCTGGGTGATGGTTCCATCCGTGTCAACCACCACCACGCCGCTTGCGATGCTTTCAATCACGGCCTCGTTAAGCCTGGAATGGGCTTCCGCCTCGCCGCGCCTTCTCTCTCCTTCCTCGTAGAGGCTTTTCCAGTTGTCCATCATCCGGTTGATTGACAGGGAAAGCTCCTGCACCTCGTCGTTGGAGTTGATGTGCACCTTCTCGACCTCTCCCCGCCGGTTGAGCGCCTCGATAATTTTCCTCAGCTTCGAGATAGGCGCGAATATCGTCCTCGAGTGCCAGTAAACTATGCCGACGGCGAATAGAAAAAGAAAGAATACGCCGCCCGCCGTGCGCTTCGTGAAAGAGGCGACGCTCTCTTCCACGAAAGCGATGGAGGAGACGATTGTAACGTATCCCCTGCGCCCCAGCACGGGGTCGTCAACCGGCAGAAGGACCCGCAACATGCCGCTCTCACGGGAAAGTACGAACAGGTCCCTCGGTTCCGCGCCGCTCTCCGCCCTTTCGATAAGCCCGCGTATCTCGGAATCCTCCACCCGTTTCCCCTTGAGGAAATCGTCGCTGTTCATGACGTAAATCCGGTCCGGGTTTATCAGAGCGTAGCTCTCGAGCGGGACGTTTTCCTTTTCAAGTCCCACTTTCAGAAACGTTTCGGCTACGCCGAGCATGAGTTCGTTGTCCCACATCCGCGCGGCAAGCCAGCCGATGCCCTCCGTGGCGAAAAAAAGCCTCTCGATCTCCCTCGATTCCATTGCGGTTCTGAAAGAACGGACTGAATAGCAGCCGAAAACGGCGGCGACGACGGCGAGCAAGACCGAGCTTGCAAGCGCGAGCCTGAACGGGACGCCTAACTTCAGAGTTTCCCTTTTACCCGGGGACCGGTCTTCCATACACTGAAATTATACTTTTCCGGCGGACCCGTTCAAGAACGACTTTGCAGAGCCGCGACCCGATTGACGCTGGAAAAAAACGCCCGCCGGGCGGCTCCGTCCGCGGACCGCCCGTCGCGCTCCCCCGTCAGTGCTTCGGTACCCGGCGCCGGACGCCGCCCGCAGTTGCAAACACGCTGTGCCGCAATTAACATTTGGAAACCGGAAAAGAACACCCGAAGAAGCGCCCCGGGAGGATGAGACATGGACTACCTCGACCTCATGAGAGAACTTTCGATAAGGACTCCGTCGAGGATCGTGCTGATCGTGATGGACGGCCTCGGAGGCGTCGAGACCCACGAGGGCGGACTGACCGAGCTTGAAACGGCGCGCACTCCCAACATGGACGAACTCGCGTTCCACGGCACGACCGGACTGATGGACCCGGTCGCGCCGGGCATCACGCCGGGCAGCGGTCCCGCGCACCTCTCGCTCTTCGGCTACGACCCCGTCCGGTGGGAAATCGGACGCGGGATGCTCGCCGCCGCGGGCATAGGATTCGACCTCGAACCCGGCGACGTCGCCGCGCGAGGCAACTTCGCGACCGCCGGACCCGACGGCGTCATCACCGACAGGCGCGCGGGAAGAATCCCCACGGACGAAAACAGGCGCCTGTGCGAAAAGATCGGCGACACCGAGATTGACGGCGTCACCATATTCACCCGCCCGGTGAAAGAACACAGGTGCGTGGTGGTCTTCAGAGGCGAAAACCTGTCCGGGAAACTCACCGATTCCGACCCGCAGAAGGAAGGAAAAACGCCGAAAGCGGTCACGGCGCTCGAAAAGGTCGCCGGGCGGACCGCTAAGGTCGCGAACGCTTACCTCGCTAAAGCCGCGGAAATCCTCCGGGACGAGTCCCCAGCCAACTTTCTGCTCCTCAGGGGGTTCGACGGCTATCCGTCCCTGCCCTCTATGAAGGAAGTACACCGGCTCGCTCCCGCGGCGGTCGCCGTTTATCCCGACTACCGCGGCATAGCGAGGTTCGTGGGCATGGACGTGCTCGAACCCGGGGAAACCGTCGCCGAAGAGTTCAAATGCGTCATCAACAATTTCGACGGGTACGACTTTTTTTATCTTCATGTAAAGAAGACCGACAGCCGGGGCGAGGACGGCGACTTCGAGGGAAAGGTCGAGGTGATCGAGGAGGTTGACCGTCATCTTCCCGAACTGCTTGCGAAGGAGCCGGACGTGCTCGCCATCACCGGGGACCACTCCACGCCCGCGATTCTCAAATCTCACAGCTGGCACCCGCTGCCCGTCGTGATACGGTCCAGATACTGCCGCAGGGACCGCGCCGCGCGCTTCTCCGAGAACGATTGCGCGGCCGGAGGACTTGGCAGGATCAGCTCGGTTCAGCTCATGCCCCTCCTGATGGCGAACGCGCTGAAACTGCTGAAATTCGGAGCATGAGACGCCACCCCGTTAAAGCCGGTTGAAGGGGCGGACGGTTCTTTTCATCAGTTCCGCGGCAGCCGCCAATAATATTTCTCTCCTTATGCGCAGACCGACCGTTGCAAGCCTGTTCCCGGATGGAATGAACCTCGCGAGGGACGGCATGCACGAGCGCGCCGCCCGCTGTCTCGAAGCGGCTCTCGAAGAAAACCCGCGTCATGCCGCCGCGCGTTACAACCTCGCCGTCGTGTTCATTCAACTGGGCGCGTTCGACGAAGCCATGAAACATCTCGACCTGCTGATGAGAGAAAAGCCCGAAGACGCGGACGTGTTGTGCAACGTCGCGAGGGTCCACCTTTCAAAGGGGAACCCCGGTGAAGCGCGGGGACCGCTCGAGAAAGCCCTTTCCCTCGACCCCGCGAACGGGAACGCGCTGTGCCTGAAGGGGATACTCGAAGGGAAATTTTACGCGGGATACGAGCGTGCCGTGGAGTGGTTCCGTCGCGCGCTCGAGGTCTGCGACGGGCTGATCGAAGCCCGCCTCGGCGCCGCCGTCTGCCTCCACCATCTCGGAAGGTTCGACGAGGCGATAACCCACCTGAAAAAGGCGCTCGAACTCAACCCATCGAACCCGGCGGCGCATAACCACCTGGGGATCGCATACATGAAGGTGGGACTCGACGACAAAGCCGAGGCACACTTCGCGGAAGCGGTACGACTCGATCCCGAAAACAGGCTCCGCCACCGCGACCTGTGGGGGATCGAGATATGACACGCGAAAGCGCCCCCCGGAGGCGCCGGGGGCTTTTCCTCACACTCTCAGACCGCCGCTCACGTTGATGGTCTGACCGACGACGTAGTCCGAAGCGTCGCACGAGAGGAAGTAGACGACCCTCGCAAGGTCCAGCGGGACGCCGATGCGGATGTTCATGGCGTTCATGAACATGAGGGACATCTGCCTGTCCTGCGCCGGGATACCGATTACCTCTCCTTCCTTCTTCTCGCGTGTGAGCCTTGTGTCAACCCAGCCGGGGGCGACGCAGTTGCATCCAATCCTGAACATCAGCCCCTCGATTGCCATCGTCTTCGTCAGTCCGATGATTCCCGATTTTGCCGCCGAGTAGTTCGCCTGCCCCTTGTTTCCGTACAGACCGGCGATTGACGAGATGTTCACGATCTTGCGGGATTTCGGCTCTTTTCCCTCCTTCTTCGCAAGGTCGCGCATGGCGTTGAGCGCCGCCTGACAGCAGAAGAACGTACCTTTGAGGTTGACCCCTATGATGAAATCCCACATGTCCTCGGTCATCTTGTGCGCCATCCCGTCGCGCGTGATGCCGGCGATGTTCGCCATGATATCCAGCCCGCCGTAGGTGTCGAGCGCCGTTTTGACGATCTTTTCAACGTCCGCCTTTTTGGAGACGTCGCCCGTGACCACGACGCCCTCGCCTCCAGCAGCCTTGACCATCTCGAGCGTCTCTTTCGCCGGTCCCTCGTCCAGGTCGGCGACGACGACCTTCGCTTTGGCCTCGCCGTAGACTTTAGCTACCCCTTGACCTATGCCCCTGCCCGCGCCGGTCACGATCGCAACTCTCCCGTCAATTCTGAAATCGTCCAGTATTGCCATTACATCACCCCCCGTTTGAGTTTGTGAACGTTTTCACACGGCGAATGATACCCAAACCGCGCCGGGATGTCAAAACATTTTTCGGGCTTCACGCGGTCGAAGTCTCTCGTCGGTCCCCGCTCACGTGCCGGCATGGCGCTTCAGGGCTGCCGGAGTTGCGGGTTCAACGGCGGATCAGAACTCGATGACGGGGCTGATCTCTCTCTGTCGGCACGCCGCTGTGAAAAATCCGTCGAAGCCGGCGAGGCGCAGATGGGACCTAACGACGCCGAGCGCGAGTTGTTCGCTGTTGCAGTCGCGGCTGAGGTGGGCGAGCAGTATCCCCTTCGGCCGGTGTGCGCTCCTTGCCAGAATCGCCGAAAGGGCGTTTCCCGCCTGATCGTTCGACAGATGCCCCCTGTCGCTCACGACCCAGTTCACGAGCCACGGAGGTCTGCCGGACATATACTCCCATTCCACGTCGTGGTTCGATTCAAGAACGAGGGCGTCCGAGCCGGCGAAGGCCTCTACGAGGGTCTCCGGAACCGTTCCCAGGTCGGTGGCGTATCCGAGTTTCGCGCCTCCGGGACGCTGCTCGATGACGAACCCGACCGGCGCCCCCGCGGAGTTCCTGCCCCAGTCGTTGGCATGTGGAACCCTGTACGGCGCGATCAGGAATTCGCCCACCGTAAACGGTTCCGTTTCGAACAGGCATATTGAACCGCCCCGCTCCAGCTCCGAAAAAGCGCCCGTCGCCGCCGTCACGCACGGCATCGTGCCCGAATGCACGTGGAGCGGTATGCAGTACTTTCTCACGAGCGAAAAGGTTGTCTTGTCAACGTGATCGCCGTGAGCGTGCGTCGCCACGATGCCCGTGATTTCGTCCAGGCGGACGCCGAGCTTTTCGAGGCTCTCACGTATGTACTTCACGGAGAGCCTTCCAGCGTCTATGAGAACGCGCGTGCGCTCGCCTTCCACGAGGGTACAGTTGCCGCCGCTGCCGCTCCCTAAAACGCACACCCTCATCGCCATTGCGGGTTCCTTTCCTTCGGCGCGTCGGTTTTTCGATAAAACGCTTGAAAGACCATTCACTCTCCATCCATCGGGAACCGGGCGGCGGCTCTCCTGAACCTTCGCTTCCTCCTTCTCCTGTCCGGGAAAATCAGGACGAGCAGGGCGCCGGCGACGAAGCCGCCGATGTGGGCGAACCACGCCACGCCGCCGCCGTGAGCTGCGGTGATTGAGGCGGCGCCGCTGAGAAGCTGAAGGACGAACCAGAACCCGAGCACGATCACGGCGGGCACGCGCAGGAACTGGACGAAATAGAAGAACGGAACCACGGTAAGGACGCGCGCCCCGGGGTAGGACACCACGTAGGCGCCGAGGACGCCGGCTATGGCGCCGCTCGCCCCGATCAGAGGGTATTGTGAGCCGGGCGCAACGAGCGAGTGGGACAGCGTCGCGATGATTCCGCACAGCAGGTAGAACAAGGCGTAACCGATGTGTCCCAGCCGGTCCTCCACGTTGTCGCCGAAAATCCACAGGTACAGCATGTTCCCCCCGAGGTGCACCCATCCTCCGTGCAGAAAGAGCGCCGTCACGAACTGCGGCGCCCATTCCCGCGCCCCGGCGCCGTAACCGCCGGGGTCGAAAATTCTCAGGGGTATCGCGCCGTACGCGAAAACGAGCCTCCCGGCGCCCGGTCCGAGGCTCACCTCGTAGAGGAAACCGAGCACGCAGAGAACGATTATCGCTGTGTTGACAAAAGGGAACCTGCTCGAGGGTATGTCGTCCCGAAGCGGAATCACCGCGCGCCTCCGCCGCCCGTTCGTCCGGCACGGACGGGCTTACGCCTCCATCTTTTATGTATGATAATAATGGAAGCCGTCATGAATTGCCACGGACGGACTGAAAAAGACCTGTCGGAACGAGTCTCGCGCGCGGCGGAATTCGTACTCGATTGCATACGCGAAAAACCGGCGGCGGGGCTTATACTCGGCACCGGGTTTCACGTCATCGTCCCGGAAATGAAAAACAAAGCCGTCTTTACGCGCTCATCGCTGCCGGGCTTTCGTATGCCGACGGTCGAGGGTCACACCGGAAACCTGATCGTCGGGCGCCTCGGCGCCCGACGGGCGGCGGCATTCCAGGGGCGCGTGCACCTGTACGAGGGCGCCTCATGGGAAGACATGGTGATGCCCCTTCATCTGCTCGCCCGGCTGGGAGTCAGGATCGCGATCGTCACGAACTCGGCGGGCGGCATCTCACGCCGCCTCTATCCCGGCGACCTCATGGCGATAGATGACCACGTCAATCTCACTTTCCTCACAGGTGGCGCGGCGGCGGCGAAACGGGAAAAGGTTTACGACCCCGCGCTGACGGAGAGGTTCGTCTCGATCGGAACCGCGCGGGGCATACCCGTGAAGCGCGGAGTTTACGCCTGCCTCGCGGGTCCCGCGTATGAGACGCCGTCCGAGGCGCGGACTCTCGCGGAAATCGGCGCCGACGCGGCGGGGATGTCCACCGTCTTCGAGGCGCGGGAGGCGCGGCGGCTCGGTATGAGGGTGCTCGGGGTTTCGTGCATCTCCAACTCGCATGTTCACCGGGAGGAAAAAACGCTGACGCATCGCGACGTCCTCGCAGTGACGGCAGAATCGGCGAAGAATGCCGCAGCCGCCTTCGGCGAACTGATAGACGAAGCCCTGGGTTGAAAACCGCACGTTCGCGCTTCCCGAAAAACTCAATACAAACCTGGAGAGGCAGCGCTTCCGCCGCACGGCCGGCGATTCCGGGCTGGATGAAGCGGGGCGCGGTCCCCCGGACCAGTCACAGCCGAGGCGAAACCGGTCATTTTATCCTTCCGGGTCTCGTCAGTCTTCCCGGCGAGAAGTATTTCTTTATCTCGGCTTCGGTGAGTATCTTCCTGCGGCGTATTACTTCGAGAATCGTCTCGCCCGTGCGGTCAGACTCCTTCACCACTTCCGCCGCCCTGCCGTAACCGATGATGGGGTTGAGCACGGTGGCAAGCCCCTGGGAGATTTCGAAGTAGCGCCTGCACCTCTCGGGACGCGCGGCTATTCCTTCCACGCAGCGCCCGCGCAGAACCTTCATCGCGCTGGTCAGTATCTCCATCGAGAACAGCAACGCGAAGATCATGCCCGGCATCATGACGTTCAGTTGAAGCTGGGACGCCTGGGACGCCATCGAGACCGCGAGATCGTTGCCGATGACCTGGCAGCAGACCATGTTGGTCATTTCGCAGATCACGGGGTTCACCTTTCCCGGCATGATGGATGAGCCGGGCTGAACCGGCGGCAGGCGAATCTCTCCAAGACCGGTGGTGGGACCGGACGACATCAAACGCAGGTCGTTGGCTGTCTTCATAAGGTCGAGAGAGAGAAGTTTTATCGCGCCGGAATAGTCCGCGACGTCGGTCGTGCTCTGGCAGAGTTCCATAAGGTTCCTGCCCCTGCGGAGGGGAAGACCTGTGAGCGCGGCGAGGGTTTTCGCCATCTCGGCGGCGTATCTCGGGTGGCTGTTCAGCCCGGTGCCGGTTGCCGTGCCGCCGATGTTGAGTTCGCAGAGGCGGCGGGAGACGGCTCTGATTCTGTTCTCCGCCTTCGCGAGGGTGTCGGCGAACGCCGTGAACTCCTGCCCGAGCGTAACGGGCGTGGCATCCTGAAGGTGGGTCCGCCCGGACTTGAGAATGCCGCCGAATTCGCGTCCCTTCGCCCTGAAGGCGCCGGCGAGGGCATCCAGTTCGGGAAGAAGTTTTTTTTCTTTCATGAGCGCCGAGATGCGCATCGCCGTGGGGAAGGTATCGTTTGTTGACTGAGACATGTTCACGTGGTCGTTGGGATGGACGAGCGAGTAGTCGCCCCGCCTGCCGCCGAGTATCTCTATCGCGCGGTTCGCGATCACCTCGTTCACGTTCATGTTGTGAGACGTTCCGGCGCCCGCCTGGAACGGGTCCACGACGAACTGGTCCCTGAATTTCCCGCGCAGAACCTCGTCGGCGGCTCGGATGATCGCCCGCGCCCGCTTCCCGCTAAGCAACCCAAGCCGGGAATTGACCATGGCGGCGGCTTTCTTTATGCACGCGTACGCCTCCACAAGCTCCGGGTAGGGTTTCAGACCGCTGATCGGAAAATTCGCCACCGCGCGCGCGGTCTGAACTCCATAGTAAGCGTTCGCCGGCACCTCAAGCTCGCCGAGACTGTCTTTCTCCTTCCGCGTTTTCACTCCCGACACCTCAGTCCGTTGTTGTTTTGACCGCCCCGCCTGCGGGGCGCTCACTTCATCTCAAGAATGAGCTTCCTCACGAGGCGCGCTATTGTCTCGATATACTCCCGGTTCATCTCGGGAGTCTCCTCCGTGGACTCGGAGTAATAAATTATCTTCTCGAGTTTCATCATGACTTCACCGGTCAGCCCGTCCGGAAGCTTCTTCGCAAGGTCGCCTTCGTAGAGATTCTTCGTTGAAGCCGCGATCCACAGTCTGTGCATTTCGTCAGCGGCGTTTTCATAATCGCTCCAGAACGGGAGAACCGCGCCGGCGTTGAAAAGCCACTCGGCGGCGCCGGCGTTCGAGAAATTTTCGCACGGCGCTCCGCGAATCCAGGCTTCGAGCAGAATTTCCCTGAGCGAGGCGACGACCTCCAGGTTCTCCGCACACCAGCTCAACGAAGCCGCAAGCCCTTCGTCCGCAGGCGCGGCGGCGCCCCCGACCGCGTCCATGAACTGTTCCGAACTGCCCGCGACGTTTTCCGCCAGGGCGATCAGCCACGCCG
>JBFMFE010000065.1:0-28388 GCA_040752295.1 bacterium | reverse complement strand
ACTGGGAAAAACGGCGCGAAAGAATGAAGACCACGTGCCGGCACTGCCATTCCCCCGGATGGGCTGACAACTTCTTCACGCAGTACGACGCCGCGGTGGAGCTTTACAACCGCAAATTCGCCGGGCCTGCGGCGAAAATCATGGAAAAACTGAGCGGCGCCGGCGCGATAACCCCCACGCCGTTCGACGACCGGATCGAATGGACGTACTTTCTGCTATGGCACCACGAAGGACGCCGCGCCCGCCACGGCGCAGCCATGATGGGACCCGACTACACGCAGTGGCACGGCTTCTTCGAAGTCGCACGGCGCTTCTACACGGAATTCCTCCCCGAGGCGGAAAGGCTGTCGCCCGGCGTCTCAACCGGGATCATGGGTTCGGGCGATCATTCCTGGATGAGCGGGGCGCGGGACGAAATACGAAGTGAAATCGAGGCGATATACCGGAATATATACTCCGCTCCGCGGAGCAGGTGAAGACGCCGGAACGCCGGTCGCGCGCCGCCCGGCGCGGGAAAAATCCGCCCGCACGCAGGAAAACGGCGATCACTTTCCGCTGACCAGCTTGTCGAACTGTTCCACTTCCAGCGCGGGAAACGTGTTGAACGATATGCCCGTCAGTCTGTTCAGGGCGACGGACGCCTTGACCGCCTGCTCGGTTCCCGGGAACTTCACGATGAAAACGAGGTCATACTTCCCGAGCAGCGCGTAGATCGAACCCACCTTGCCCCCGAAACTCTCGATGAGCTTCGACGCCTTCTTCGTGCGCTCCGCGCTGATCCCCTTCAGCGCCTCCTGCGAGTATCTTCCGAACATGAAATACGTTTGCATGACGAACCTCCCGTCTTAACGTAATCCGGCGCGACGCCGGCGCTTCGCTTCAACTGCGCTTCACACGAACGCGAACCTCCGTGTCCGATTATACAACCTTTTATCGTCCGCTGAACATTAACTTTCCCGTTCTGTACGCCAGTTCCATCTGCTTCCGCCGCAGAAGCCCGACGACGTCTATTGCGAGTCTGGCGAGGACGGGCACCTCCATTACTTCCATTGTGTTTCCCTCGGGGTCGAGGAAATAGGTCATCTTCGCGCCGCCGAGTATCGTGCACGGGGGAAAGAGAAAGCGGATGCCCGCCCGCTTCGCCCGCCGGTGGAATTCCCCGATGTCGTCAACGTACCATGCGGCGTGCTTTATGCCGGGGTCGGGAAAATATCCCCTCGGCGGCGCGCCGGAATACGGAAAGCGGCGCTCGATCTTCCCGGCGCGCCTGCGCGGGAAACGCAGAAGGCGGACGCAGCCGTAGCGCCTTGTCCGCACGGGTTCGCGCAGTTCGAAAAGCGCGGAGACGTGCCCCGGGGCGTCGCCTTCGACCTCCTGCGGCAGTCCGAGCACGTCGAAAAACTCGTCGTACCCTTCAAAATCGGTCACGGTCAGACCCGCCTCGCCGAGCGAATCCACCTGCTCCACGCTGCCGCCGCCGGGCAGTTCGGACACTATCACGTTCACGCCGTCGGGGTCGCGGACGAGCAGCCGCCGCGCTCCGTCCGGCTCGTAAAGTTTGAACCGCACCCCGTTCCTTTCGAACCTCTCGACGTACCCCTCGAAGCCCGCCGCCCGGAGTGTGACGTACGTGTAGCCCGGCTCATGCAGGCGGAGCGCGCGCTTTCGCCTGGGCGGATGAGTGGGAAGATGGAAAAGCTCTATGCCCTCGTCGCTGAGCTGGTACCACTGGAGCCGGTTCACGGCGCCTTCAAGCCCATACATGCGGTCGAATTTGCGCCCGCGGTTCACCGAGGAGGAAATGTAGGGCAGTCGCAGAACGCGCCCGTAGAACCCCCGCGCCCCGCGCGGGTCCGTCACCGTTATCCCGAAATGCTGAAGGTCGTGCATTCCAGCCTCTTTCCGCGCTCAGCAAATGGAATTTTAACACACCCCGCGCCGCTTTGCCGTTGCCGCAAGTTTTGCAAAAAATGTAGTTTTTTTTCTGACAGGCAAGATGCCTGTCCCACCGAAAAATGAAATTTTTGAAATAGTGGAAATGAACAGTTCGTTCAACTTGTCTTCTGGCTTCATGTCCCACTGAAAGTGATATTTTTGAGATAGTGGGACAGGCTTCCAGCCTGTCAAAACTAAAAGTTGCGCCGTAATGTTAATTCCCGGCATTGAAAGCGGCGCAAAGTCGAAATATGCGCGAAGCGCCATGGAGTGCGGTGATTTATCACCGCTTTGCCTTTGCCGGCGCAATGGAAAAAGACGGCGGATGGGTGTATAATGTTAAAAAGAGCGGGTCGGGCGGCCGCGGGCTTGTAAAAGCCTGAGGAAAGTCGGGACACCGCAGGACGGGGCGCCGGGTAACTCCCGGAGGGGGCGACCCCTGGAAAGTGCCACAGAAACACACGGCCAAACCCCGCCGCGAGGCGGCGCGGCAAAGGTGAAATGGCGCGGTAAGAGCGCACCGTGGCGGCGGCGACGCCGCCGACGGGTAAACCCCGCCCGGTGCAAGGTCAAGCAGGGGCTGTGAGGCTGTCCGCCGAGCGCGTTCCCTGATTCCGAACGCGAACCGGCGCTCGACGCCGGTGATGCCCCGGGTAGACCGCTTGAGGCCGGCGGCGACGCCGACCCCAGATAAATGGCCGCACAAACACAGAATCCCGCTTACAGACCCGCTCCGCAAAGAACGTCCCCGCCTCGCGCGGGGGCTTCTATTTTTGACCTTCGCGCGTGCGGCACATAATATATTTCACGCATAACGGCACGACAACGCGACGCGGCTCCCCACGCCGCGCGCACGGAACACCGTGAACAGGCGCGCCGCAATCCTCTGCATAATTCTTCTCGCGCTCGTCGTCCGTCTCTACAGGGCGGACGACCCTTTCGGCGGCTTCCACGGCTTCAACGAGGCATGGTACGCCATCATCGCGCGCAACTATTTCAACGGCTCGCTCCTCATGCCCACGTCGTACCTCGGCGCGGTTGACTACAACGTCCCGCCTCTTTTTACCTATTTTCTGTACGTTTTCTACATGTTTTTCGGCGAGAGCGAGTTCACCTCCCGGCTCGTCCCGGCGCTCTTCAGCGCACTCGCGGTGTATTTCGCCTACAGGCTCTGCGGACTGCTCTACGACGCGCGCGCGGGCATTGCCGCCGCCCTCCTCGCCTCCGTCGTGCCCGTCTCCGTCATCGTCGGCAGAAACGTGCAGGTGGACATGACCGCCGCCGCATTCATCCTGGCTTTCCTTTACTTCTACGTCCGGGACAGGGGAAGAGGGGGTACGGCGAGCCTCCTGCCCGCGGGGCTGTGCCTCGGCGCCGCGGTCTTCACGAAACAACCCTCAATCCTCGCCCTCGCCGCCGTCGTCGCGTGGGAAATCGCCGCTACCCGCGGCGCCGGGTTTCTCAACCGGCGCTTCCTCGTCATGATCGCCGCGGCGGTCCTCGTGCCCGCGCCGTTTTACGGATACCACCTCGCCGTACACCCGGGCGAGTTTTTCAAGGCGCAGACGGGCGGCGCGGCGAGCCTCGTGGAGGTCCCCGGCATCGAAGCGGCGCGCGGGCTGCTGGATGAGGTCTGGTGGGCGCTGTCGCCGCCGGCAGCCGTCGCCGCGCTCGCCGCGCTCGCTTCGGCGCTGTTTCGCCCCAGCCGCTCAGACCTGCTCCTGATGCTCTGCATCGTCGTTTTCGGCGCCTTTTTCGCGTTCTTCCACAAGCACACGTACTACGTGCTCCCCGCGGCGCTTTTCGCGGTGATGCTGTGCTCGAGGCTGTGGAGCGGAGGGCGCGCCGCGCGGGTCAGGGGCGCGGCGCTGATCTTCGCCGCCGCCGCTTCTCTCGCGGTCTCGTTCTCCCTCCTCGCCGGCGTCAAATACGGCTGGGAGACCTTCGCCCGGTTCGGCGCGGCTCTCGACAGCCTCGGAGCGTCGGGCGCCGTCATCCTCACCGACGAGCGCGTCAAAGGCAGCTTCGGACCGCTGATAAAATACTACGCCCCGGACTCCGAAACGATGACTTTCAACAGCCTCCCGCTCGACCCGCGGGGAATCGCCGCGATTGACTACGACCGCGGGTTCGTTCTCTTTTTCGACTACGCCTTCCCGTTCGCCATCCCGGAGGACATGAAGAAGACCATATACATGGACGTCGAGGGGCTGTTCCTTTTCGGTTTCCTCATCCACGCGCGGTACAGGGACAACAGGGCGAACCCGCATCAGTTCGCCGCCGCGCGCCTTGCGGTGAAAAAGGCGGCGCCCTTCCACGTCTTCGGATTCCGGCGGCTGAAAAGCGTGAAAATCGCCAAGTTCGTTTACCTGAAACGTCCTTACTACATACGTTTCGTGGACGGCGGATACCGAGTCATGCTCGGGCGGTGAGGTGCGCCGCCGTCCGGCGGCGCGTCCGGACTTTTCGATGTTGTATTCAGTGAACTTTCGCACTTTTCTGTTCCCGCTCCGCGCCTGACTGTCGTCGGACGTGTCAGACGGGTCTGACAGGTCCGACCGGTCAGACCGGCAGGCAGGCGGCTGACGCCGCAATCCATCGTGACGAAGAATGCGCGAAAGTTCACATTCAAAAACGGCAGTGCTAAAATTCCGGGCGGAGTGAGGATTTTCGCCGACGATTTGAACGGCGAGGGGAGACGGGTATGCCGCTCTATATCATCATGATACTTTTCGCGTGCGTGCTCTTCGCCGCCGGCGGAGTGATGCAGAAGCACGGAATCGCCGCCAACTTCCCGAAGCTCGGCGGCAGGACGATTCTCCGGCAGTGGAAAACCATCCTGAGAACGGTCCTCACGAACTGGGTCTGGGTGGCGGGGACGCTGCTCGTTTTCGCCGGGTGGATTTTTCACTTCCAGTCGCTCGGTATGGGGGACATCTCGGTCGTTCAGCCGCTGTTCAACGTCCAGATTCTCATGGTGGTACTCGTCGGGGTTCTCGTCCTCAGGGAGAAGGTAAGAACCGTCGAGTACGCCGGCATCGCCGTGCTTCTTGCCGGCGCGATGGTTCTGAGCCTGTCCGCCGAGGAGGTCGCGCCGGCGGCGATGAGAACGTGGGTTCTGCTCGCGCTCACGGCGGTTTTTTTCGTCGTGATAGCGGCGCTCGGCGTCATGTTGAACCGCAGGCGGGAGGGATCGAGCTTCGAGGTGGCGCTCGCGGCGGTCGGCGGGCTGCTCGTCGGGCTGAACGCCGTTTACATGAAAGCCACGACCGTCTCCGTGACGCTTGCGCGCCGGGATTTCGACCTCACGACCGCAGGCTCGTGGCTGGGAGTTCTCACGTGCCCGTATTTCTGGGCGGTGGCGGTGCTCGGGCTGACGGCGACCGCCGTGATACAGTGGGCTTACTCGCACGGCAGGGCGGCGGTGGCTATCCCCGTCATCAACACCGTGCAGATGGTCGTGCCCATAATCGCGGGCGTCGCGGTCTTTTCAGAGAGTCTGCCCGCCGCGAGGGTCGCGGGCATAGCAGTAATCGCCGCCGGGACGCTCATCCTGAACCGCGTGCCCGAGGCGTGAGCCGCGCCGGACTTGTCGCCGCCGCCCCGCGTTTCGACCGGTTCCTTCGCAAAGTCGTCTTATGGGCGTCCTGTCAGGCGCCGAGGGTCCGGCGCGTCCTGCTTTGCGCGTTCATTAAGGTTGAGTTTTTTGCGCCGGAATATTAAAATTTGTGTTTGTGGCGCCGGCGACCTTTCAGGACCTCATCTTCGCCCTCGACCGGTTCTGGGCTGATTACGGATGCGTCATCGCCCAGCCCCTCGACATGGAAGTGGGCGCCGGAACGATGCACCCTTTCACGTTCCTCAAGGCGCTCGGAGACGGCGAGTGGAAGGTCGCCTACGTGCAGCCGTCACGGAGACCGACCGACGGCAGGTACGGCGAGAACCCGCTGCGGCTTCAGCATTATTTTCAATACCAGGTGCTGCTGAAGCCGGCGCCCGGAGACCCGCAGGACGTTTACCTCGCCAGCCTGGAAAGCATCGGCATTGACCTCTCGCGCCACGACGTGAGGTTCATGGAGGACGACTGGGAATCGCCGACGCTCGGCGCGTGGGGGCTGGGATGGGAGGTATGGCTCGACGGGGTCGAGATCACGCAGTTCACCTATTTCCAGCAGGTCGGCGGCATTGACCTCGCCCGGATAAGCCTCGAGCTGACGTACGGGCTTGAGAGGATCGCGATGTACCTCCAGGGCGTGGACAGCGTTTTCGACCTGCGGTGGAACGACGGCGTGAGATACGGCGACCTTTACCTGGGCAACGAACGGGAACAGTCGGCGTACAACTTCGAGCTGGCGTCCATTGACAAACTCACCGCGACTTTCGACTTCTGCGAGGCGGAAGCGCGGCAGCTGCTTGACGCCGGTCTGGTTCTTCCAGCCTACGAGAAGGTGTTGAAGTGCTCGCACCTTTTCAACCTGCTGGACGCGCGCAACGCGGTGAGCGTCTCGGAGCGCACGGGGCTGATCGGGCGCGTCCGCGAACTCGCGTCCCGCTGCGCGCACCTGTACCTCCGCGGCTTAACGCCGGCGATTGACAGGCTGGAAGCCTGTCGCGCTATAAATCCCCCCGCGGAAGGGAAGAGGTAAGAAACAAATGAAAGCGCTCATCACGGGGATAACGGGTTTCGTCGGCAGCCACCTCGCCGAGCACCTGCTTGAACGGGGCTGCGAGGTGTACGGCATCCGCCGCCGGCGCAGCCCGCTGGAAAACATCTCGCACATACTGGGCAGGATTACGCTGATCGAGTGCGAGCTGAGGGACCTCGTGTCGGTGAAGGCGACGCTGGCGCACGTGCGTCCCGATTACATCTTCCACCTCGCCGCGCAGAGTTTCGTTCCCACCTCGTGGACGTCGCCCGCGGACACGTTGAACAACAACATAATCGGGCAGTTGAACGTCCTGGAGGCGATGAAGGCGCACGGGCTGACCGAAACGCGCCTTCAGATCGCCGGCTCAAGCGAAGAGTACGGCATGGTGTACGAAAACGAGCTGCCGATCAGGGAGACCAACCCGCTCAGGCCGCTCAGCCCGTACGGCGTGAGCAAGGTCGCACAGGACCTCCTCGGCTACCAGTACCATCACAGCTACGGGCTGAAGACGATACGCACGCGCGCCTTCAACCACACCGGACCGCGGCGCGACGAGATGTTCGCGACCTCGAACTTCGCCCGCCAGATCGCGCGCATCGAAAAGGGGCTTCAGCCGCCGGTGATCAAGGTCGGCAACCTCAAGGCGAAGCGCGACTTCACGGACGTCCGCGACGTGGTCAGGGCGTACCACTCGATAACCGTGAACGGAGAGCCGGGCGAAGTTTACAACATCGCCTCGGGCAGAACCTATCCCATCGGCGAAGTCCTCGACATCCTCCTCACTATGACGGACGCGGAAATAAAAGTCGAGGTTGACCCTCTCCGCCTGCGCCCCTCCGACGTCCCCGTCCTGCTCGGCGACGCGGGCAAGCTGAAAGCTGCGGTGGGCTGGGAGCGGAAGATACAGTTCGAGCGGACTATGAAAGACCTTTTAGACTACTGGCGCGAGAGAACGAGTGCATGAAAAAACTCATCGAGATATACGACACCACCCTCAGGGACGGCGCGCAGACGGAGGGCGTCGCCTTCTCGCTCAACGACAAGATTCAGATAGCGGAGCGGCTCGACGAACTGGGCGTTCATTACATCGAGGGCGGATGGCCCGGCGCCAATCCGAAGGACACGGAGTTCTTCAGAGTGATGCGCGGGCGGCGGAGGGGACGGAAGGCGAAGCTCGCGGCGTTCGGCATGACGACGCGCCGGCGCCGCGACCCCGGCGGCGACGGCGCCCTTGCGGCGCTCGCGAAGTCGGGCGCGGACGTGATAACCGTCGTGGGCAAGAGCTGGGACCTTCACGTGCGCGTCGTGACGCGCACAAGCCTCGAAACCAACCTCAGGATGATACGCAGCACCGTGGAGTTCCTCAAATCCGAGGGCTTCCGCGTGTTCTTCGACGCCGAGCACTTCTACGACGGATACCTCTCGATGAGGGACTACGCCCTTGACACGCTTCTGGCGGCGGAGGCGGGGGGCGCCGAGCGCCTCGTTCTCTGCGACACGAACGGCGGAACCCTGCCGGACAGCGTCGCGGAAATCACGGCGCGGACGGCGAGCCGCGTGAGCGCGCCGCTGGGGATTCACGCCCACAACGACGGCGGGCTTGCCGTCGCCAACACCCTCGCCGCCGTGGGCGCCGGCGCGGTCCACGTCCAGGGCACGATCAACGGCTACGGCGAGCGGTGCGGCAATGCCGACCTGTGCGCCGTGATTCCGGCAATCGTTCTGAAAATGGGGCTTCCCTCCATACCGGCGGCGAACCTCGGAAAGCTGACGCCGACGGCGCATTTCGTGAGCGAGACGGCGAACCGCCCCCATCCCTGGAACTCGCCGTACACGGGACGCAGCGCCTTCGCCCACAAAGCGGGGATGCACGTGAACGCCGTCAGGAAAGACCCGAAAACGTACGAGCACCTCGATCCCACGATGGTCGGCAACAGCCGCAGCGTGCTTATCTCCGAGCAGGCGGGCAGGGCGAACGTCGAGCAGCTTGCCGGGCAGTTCGGCGTCAGGCTGGACGGCGAGCGGACCAGGAAGGCGATACTGCGCCAGCTCAAGCAGATGGAATACGACGGCTACCAGTTCGAGGGCGCCGAGGGTTCGTTCGAGATACTCGTGAGGAAAAACGCGGGCGAGTACAAGCCTTTTTTCGAGCTTGAGGGCTTCCGCGTGGTCGTGGACAGGCGGCGCGGCTCCGGGACGCTCTCCGAGGCGACGATACGGGTCAGGGTGGCCGACCGCGAGGAACTCATGGTCGCCGAGGGCGACGGTCCCGTCAACGCCCTCGACAACGCCCTCAGGAAAGCCCTCGACCGGTTCTACCCACAGTTGAGGCAGGTGCATCTTATAGATTACAAGGTGCGCGTGCTGGACGCCGACAGGGGGACGGCGGCGAAGGTGAGGGTGCTGATAACCTCGACCGACGGCAGGGACACCTGGACGACGGTCGGCGTGTCCACGAACGTGATACAGGCGAGCTGGAGGGCGCTCGTTGACAGCATCGAGCACAAGCTTTTGAGGGCAGGGCGGCGCGCGTGACGCACGGCACTGTGTTTCGCCGCCCCGTTATGTTATAATATCGCGGAAGAAAAGAGCAGCCTCCGTGATACAAGGCGTTCACGTACAGGAACTGCGGCTGATACCCGACGAGCGCGGCATGCTCATGGAAATACTCCGCTCGGACAACCCCCTCTTCCAGAGGTTCGGGCAGGTGTACGTCACGATGGCGTACCCGGGCGTCGTCAAGGGATGGCACTATCACAAGAAGCAGACCGACCACTTCGCCGTGGTGTGCGGCATGGCGAAGGTGGCGCTGTACGACGGGCGGGACGGCTCGCCGACGAAAGGCGAGGTGAACGAGTTCTTCATCGGCGAGCTGAACCCGAGGCTCGTGGTGATACCACCCGGCGTCCTCCACGGCTTCAAGTGCGTGGGAACGAAACCCGCCTGCCTGATCAACGTCCCCACCGAGTTGTACGTTTACGACAAGCCCGACGAATACCGCGTTCATCCGCACGACAACGACGTGCCGTATGACTGGGGGTTGAGGGAAGGGTGACAAAAGCGCTCATTACGGGCGGGTGCGGGGTGATCGGCTCACACCTCATTGACGCCCTGCTTGACCGCGGGGCGTTCGTGACCGTGATTGACAACCTCTCCACCGGAAAGATAACGAACGTCGAGCACAACCTCGACAACCCGCGCCTCCACCTCATCAACGACTCCATACTCAACGAGGCGCTCATGGACGAGCTGATACGCGACTGCACCGTCGTTTTCCATCTCGCCGCCGCCGTGGGCGTGAAGTACATCTGCGACGACCCCCTCCGGGGCATTCTCACAAACGTCCGCGGCGCCGAGATCGTCTTCGCCTGCGCGTTCAAATACTGGAAGAGGGTCGTCTTCGCCTCGACCTCCGAAGTATATGGACGGTCGGACAGGATTCCCTTCGCCGAGGACGGCGAGCGCGTGCTGGGTCCCACTTTCATTGACAGGTGGTCCTATTCCACGGGGAAGGCGGTGGACGAACACCTCGCGTTCGCATACTCGAGAAAGGGTCTTGCGGTATCGGTGCTCAGATACTTCAACTCCTACGGACCCCGCATAGACGAGTCGGGATACGGAAGCGTCGCGGCGAAGTTCATCAGCCAGGCGCTGCGCGGCGCTCCCATCACCGTTCACGGCGACGGCAGGCAGACGCGGTGTTTCACGTACATAGACGACACCATCCGCGGCACGCTGCTCGCCGCCGAAAGCAGCCGCGCCAAGGGCGAAGCCTTCAACATCGGCAGCAACCGGGAGACGAGCATCGAGGAACTGGCGCACATGGTCAGGGAGATAACCGGCTCGCCCTCGAAAATCGTTCACGTGCCCTACGAGGATTACTACGGCGAATACTACGAGGACACAAGGCGGAGGATCCCGAACATCGAAAAGGCGGGAAAGATGCTCGGATTCGAGCCTGTCGTTGAGCTTGAGGAAGGACTCGCGAAGACCGTGGACTGGGCAAAAAAACACTACAAGCTCAAGACCGCAGTCGAGGTGACGTAATGTACTCGAAGATAGATAGAAAAACCGCGATAGTGGGTGTCATGGGACTCGGATACGTGGGACTGCCCCTCGCCGTCGAGTTCGCGCGCGCCGGCTTCAAGGTCATGGGCATTGACCCCGACCGCAAAAAAATATCCGCGCTCTCCGCCGGCAAAAGCTACGTCAACGACGTCACGTCCGCGGACCTGGAGAACTTCGTGCGCAGCGGCTCGCTCGCGCCCGTCTCCGATCCCTCCGCGCTCGGCGACTGCGACGTGATCTTCATCTGCGTGCCGACGCCCTTCTCGCGCTTCAAGGAACCCGACGTCTCCTACATCATACAGGCGACGCGCCAGATTCTCGAACACATGAAAAAAGGGCAGCTCGTCATTCTCGAAAGCACCACCTTCCCCGGCACCACCGAGGAGGTCGTCCTCCCCATTCTCGAAAGCCGCGGCATGAAGTGCGGCACGGATTTCTTCCTCGCCTTCTCACCCGAGCGCGTTGACCCCGGCAACAGGGTCTGGAACATCAGGAACACGCCCAAGGTGATCGGCGGCGTGGACGAGGAAAGCACCAGGCTCTCCGAGCACCTCTATTCGAAGATCATCTCAAGGCAGATGGTCGTCAGGGTCTCCTCGCCCCGCATCGCCGAGATGACCAAGCTGCTCGAGAACATCTTCCGCAGCGTGAACATCGCTCTGATCAACGAGCTGACGTTCCTCTGCGACAGGATGAACATTGACATCTGGGAGGTCATTGACGCCGCGTCCTCCAAGCCCTTCGGCTTCATGCCCTTCTATCCCGGTCCCGGCGTCGGCGGGCACTGCATTCCGGTGGACCCCTACTACCTCTCCTGGAAGGCGAGGGAGTACGATTTCTACACGAAGTTCATCGAACTCGCCGCCGAGATAAACCAGAGCATGCCCAGGTACGTCGTCAACAAGGTCGGCGAGGCGCTCAACCAGGAAGGCAAGAGCCTCAAGAACGCGAAAGTCCTCGCCCTGGGCGTCGCTTTCAAGAGGGACATCAACGACGCGCGCAACTCCCCGGCGCTCAAGGTCATCGAGGAGCTGATCTGCAAGGGCGCGAGCGTGGTCTACCACGACCCCTTCATCCGCGGCGTCGGCAACGGCTCGGAGTTCTTCGACGTCGAGTCCGGCGTCACCAGAATGCGCTCCGCGCGCCTCACCGAAAAGCTCCTCAGGGAGCAGGACTGCGTCGTAATACTCGTGGACCACGAAAAGTACAACGTCCCCTTCATAACGAAGCACGCCCGGCTCATTGTGGACACACGCAACGTGACGAAGGGCTTCAACTCGAAGGGCGCGCGTATCGTTAAAATTTAATGGACCGCCCCCTCGCTTTCTTCCTCCTCGCTTTCATCCTGTCGGCGGTCGCCACACCGCTTTTCGGCAGGCTGTCGCTGAAATACGGACTGGTGGACCATCCCTCCAGCCGCAGGTTCCATCTCACCTCGATGCCGCTGCTCGGCGGAGTCGCCGTCATCGCGGTCTTCATCGCCCTTGTCCCGTTCGCGGCGGGCTGGGAGGGAGTGCGCCAGTACGGCGGGATTCTCGTCGCGGCGCTCGTCCTGACGGGCTTCGGGCTTTACGACGACGTGCGGGGAATCCCCGCCGCGGTGAAGTTCGCCGGACAGCTCGCCGGCGCGCTGATACTGATCCTCAGCGGACTGATGTGGCGCGTCACGGGAATCGCCGCCCTGGACGTACTGATAACCATCGTGTGGGTCGCAGGGATAATCAACGCGATGAACCTTCTCGACAACATAGACGGGCTGTCCTCCGGCGCCGCAGCCGTCGCCGGCGTCTTCTTCTTCCTTCTCGGCGTGATGGGCGGCGCCGAGCGGTTTGCTCTCATCGCGATCGTCTTCGCCGGCGTGTGCATGGGCTTCCTCCTGCACAACTTCCATCCCGCGACCGTTTTCATGGGCGACGCGGGCAGCATGGCGCTCGGCGCGCTCCTCGCCGGCTTCGGAATGGTGCTGCCGGGCAGAGGCGACTCGCTCGCGCACCTGACCTCGGCGGTCGTCCTCGGGCTTCTCATCTTCGACACCGGACTGGTTTCCATCCTGCGCCTCGCGAACGGAAAGAGTATCTTCGAGGGCGGAAAAGATCATACCTCTCACAGGCTCTGCGCAATGGGATTGAGCGTTCAGGCGTCCGTCGTTATACTGTTCGGCGTCAGCTTCTTTTTCGGCTGCTGCGCGCTGGTGATGACGAGGATGGGACACCCCAACGGGCTGATGATACCGTTCGGACTTTTCATGATGGGGCTTACGTGCCTTTACCTTCTCAAGGACACCTACGACTACGGGAGGGAAGCCGCGTGACCGGCGCAGCCGCGCTTGTGAAGGTCCTCAAGGAGCAGGGAGTCGAGGTCGTGTTCGGCATCCCCGGCGGCGTGGTGCTGACCATATTCGACGAGTTTCACAGGTCGGACGTCCGCGTGATCCTCATGCGCCACGAACAGGGCGCCGCACACGCCGCGGACGGGTACGCCCGCTCGACCGGCAGGGTCGGCGTCTGCGTCGCCACCTCCGGTCCGGGCGCAACGAATCTCGTCACAGGGCTTGCCAACGCCTACATGGACTCCATACCGGTGGTCGCCGTCACAGGACAGGTCAACACCGCGCTCATCGGCAGGGACTCGTTCCAGGAAGCCGACATAACGGGGATAACCATTCCCATAACGAAGCACAACTACCTCGTGAAAAACCCCGGCGACCTCTTCCGCGTCCTGAGGGAAGCGTTTTACATCGCTTCCACCGGGCGTCCGGGTCCGGTGCTCGTTGACATTCCCGTGAACGTCTCCGACTCCAACGAGGTCGAGGACTCCGGCGAGGGTGTTGACCTGAGGGGCTACAAGCCCAGGCTCGAAGGGCACCGCAGGCAGGTGAAACTCGCCGCCGAGGCGCTCAACGGCGCGAGCCGCCCGCTCGTCTACGCCGGAGGCGGCGTGATAACGTCCGGCGCGCACGCGGCGATCCGGGAACTCGCCGAAAAAATCCACGCCCCTGTAACGACGACCCTCATGGGAAAGGGGGCTTTCCCCGAGACCCACCCCCTGTCCCTCGGCATGCTCGGCATGCACGGGACATACTACGCGAACATGGCGGTCTCGACCGCCGACGTCATACTCGCGGTCGGCGCGCGCTTCGACGACAGGGTGACCGGAAGAACCGAGACCTTCGCCACCGCCGCCACGATCATACACGTTGACGTTGACCCCGCCGAGATCGGCAAGAACGTGCGCATCAAAATACCCATCGTGGGCGACGCAAAAAGGGTGCTCGAAGCCCTCATCGCCGAGCTGAACGAGGCAAGGCACGAGGACTGGGCGGCGGAAATCGAGAAATGGAAACGGGATCGCCCCCTGCGCTACGACGCGGGCGACGGCGAACTCCTCCCACAGTACGTCGTGGACAAAATCTACGAGGTCTCCGAGGGAAGGGCGATAGTCACGACCGAGGTCGGGCAGAACCAGATGTGGGCGGCGCAGTACTATAAGGTCGCCGAGCCGAGAACCTTCATCACGTCCGGCGGACTTGGCACGATGGGCTTCGGGCTTCCAGCCGCCGTCGGCGCGCAGATCGGAAACCCCAACAGGCTCGTGATTGACATCGCAGGCGACGGAAGCATAATGATGAACATTCAGGAACTGACCACAGCCGTTTACAACAACCTCCCCGTGAAGGTCTGCGTTCTCAACAACAAGTACCTGGGCATGGTGGCTCAGTGGCAGAGGCTTTTCTACGGCGGGCGCTACGCCAGCTCGCACCTGGCGGGCAACCCCGATTTCGCAAAGGTCGCCGAAGCCTTCGGCGCCGTCGGCTACTCCGTGCGCAAAAAGGAGGAAGTGGTGCCGGCGCTCGTGAAAGCCTTCTCCAACCGCAGGACCACCGTGATTGACTTCCACGTCCGCAGCGAGGAAAACGTCATGCCGATGGTCCCCCGCGGCGGGTCGTTGAAGGATATGATAACGGAGCCGCCGGAAAAGGAGTCCTGAATCTCGAATCCGGCGCAGGCGCGGCGATGAAGGGAACCCGAATTATTCATGCTTCACGAATAATTCGGGAAGAAATCGCGAGAGTGCTGAAGATTCAAGGCAGAGGGCTTACACCGGATGGGAGCGTACTGGAGGGTACGTGACCGACGGTGGAAGACCGATAACGACGAAGATTCTGCGCTATCGCGATTTCCCCGGATGAATAATCCGGGGGGAAACGGAATGACCGACGGCGCGAAACGCCACACGATATCCGCACTCGTCGAGAACAGACCGGGCGTACTGACGCGCATATCGGGTCTGTTCAGCCGGCGGGGCTTCAACATCGAAAGCCTCACGGTGGGCGAGACGCACGACCCGCAGCTCTCGCGCATGACAATCGTCGTCTCCGGCGACGACATCGTCCTCGAGCAGGTCGCCAAGCAGCTCAACAAGCTCGTGGACGTCGTGAAGGTGAGCGACATCTCCGACACGCAGACCGTCAGCCGCGAACTCGTTTTCGTGAAAGTCAAAGCCGGCGCCGAAACGCGCGGCGAGATTATGCAGATCGTCTCCATTTTCAGGGGACAGATTATTGACCTCTCCGAAAAATCCCTCATCGTCGAGCTTACCGGCGACGAGGACAAGACCGGCGCCATGATTCAACTGCTCAGCCGCTTCGGCATTATCGAGGTCGTCCGCACCGGTAAGGTCTCCCTCTGCCGCGGTTCACAGACCACCTGAACCGCACGCCTTCGGACCGCCCGCCGTTTCTTCACCGTCACTTTCCCTTGAATTCCGGCTTTTTCTTTTCGAAGAACGCCCTTATACCCTCCGCGGCGTCCTGCGTGCCGATCACCTTGACGAAGTTTTCGCGTTCGACCGCCAGGGCGTCCTCGATGGGAAGGTCCGCCCCCCGGGCGACGGCGTCAATGATGAGCTTCGAGGCGACCGGCGCGCGCTCGGCGAGCCGGCGGGCGAGCCCCTTCGCCTTTTCGAGCGTTTCCCCCTCGCCGCACACCTCGTTGACGAGTCCCAGTTCGAGCGCCTCCCCCGCGCCTATCCGCTTGCCAAGAATCATCATCTCCAGCGCCCTCGACCTCCCGATCAGACGCGGCAGCCTCTGCGTTCCCCCGTAGCCGGGAATGATCCCGAGGCTGGATTCCGTCAGCCCGATCGTGCCCCCCTCTTTCATGATCCTGAAATGACACGCCATCGCCATCTCGCAGCCGCCGCCCAGGGCGTGTCCGTTGATCGCCGCGACCACCGGACGCCCGAACCGCTCGATCCGCGTGAACGCGTCCTGACCGCGTTTCACGAACGAGCCGACGTCCTCCCCGAACCCCGACGAAAGATCGGCGCCGGCGCTGAACGCCTTGTCCCCGGAACCCGTTATAACGACCGCGCGGACCTCCGCGTCTTCACCGGCTTCGTCTAAAAGTCTGCCCAGTTCAACGATCAGTTCCCCGTTCAGAGCGTTCATCGGAGGGCGGTTGAGCGTAACGATCAGAACGTTCCCTTCCGTTTCCGTGATGAGCGTGCTGTATTTCATGCGTGCCTCCCTTTCCGGTTTTTCCCTCGAAACGCGCCGTTTCCAGATTCCGCCGGCGCACCGGACGCCCGTCCCGCCGGGTTTAGGCGCGCCCGGCACGGCGGACAGGTAATCCAAAGCGCACAACTCAAATCTTCACCTGTTTTCGCTCAAACAGCGCTTCACTTCCCCCTCGCCTTCACGCGACAGCTCAATCAGCGTCCGGGCTACCCGACTCGTATATACCTTCTGCCCCTCGTAATTCAAGTGGGTAAAGGTCGAAAAATACCGATCCGGCATGCTGACCGGCAAACCAAGAATGTTTCGATCATTCAAGCGCAGCAGGTATGCGCACCTGCGCAAAACAGCCGCGCGGCTGGTCAACGTTATCCCGCTTTTACTTGACTCGTGGAGAGGCGTGATGCCGAAGTAAACGTGGCACGGATTGAGCCGCTCAAGAATCTCCCCAAGTCTTGCCATCCTCTCTTCAACCGGCCCGGTCAAAGTGAATTCATAGTCCCGCTTTGAACTGTTGGCATCGAGCTTGTTCGGATCCGTCAGCGTGCCGCCCTGCGAACGCAGTGCCTTGCGAAAATCTTCAGGCCATCCGTAGTGCCTCCCGTACGCACCAGGCAGCGGTATTGACACCACCCTCCCAATCACGTCCTCGAACAACTTCCTCCGTGCCTCGTGCCCAAAAGGAAGCCGCTTCACGTCCTTTTCTTCCAGAGGTATCAGGTTGAGCTTTTCCTCGCTCAAATTGAGTGATTCGCCGTGCATGAGGATGATCACGACGGGTGTATACCCGGCATGACTCGTGAATATCTCAAGGATCCTTCCATAAGCGTCCGGCCCGACATAGCCTATGGTGGCAAGCGATTCGACACGCCGCCCCCCGATCAGTTCCCCCAGCATGACGACGTCCAATCCCATCAGCGCTGATGAATCGCCGGTCATTATAATATCCGCGTCTGTGATGGTCCCGGCCCTTTCAAGCTGCTCCGACACTATTATCCTTTCAATGGACGTATTCGACATATCCGGTTCCTCGATTCGAGACCATATCTCCCCCGCGGCGATAAACAATCCGGATATAACAAATATCAGCCACGAATTGCGGAAAATGATGCAAACCAGCGCCCAGGGCGCGGTGCCCGTAACCTCGGCGGTTTCAGAATTGAAAGTAAATGAACGCATACTCGAATCTCCTGAAAGTTATGAATACGAATGTAAAAACGCAGGCGGTAAGAACGGAATATGCGCCCCTGCCAAGCGATAAAACGAACAGTTGATCGGATTTGCGAAACTGCCATATCTCGATCGCCGCAACGGGAAACCACAGCGCCACAAGATTGACGAGGAAACTGGTGTGACGCTGTTCCCACGCCATGTCGCCGAGAGAGCCAAGCATGTTTATCGCCGTATCCCATGACTGGCACCGGAACAAAAACCACCCCGCGACCACAATTGACATCGTGCCGAACCACCGCAGCGCCCCGGGAACCCTTGCGACAGGCAGCCTTGCCTCGTGTGATAACCTGCCGATTGACAGGGCTGCGCCGTGCAATAACCCCCATAACACGAAATTCCATGCCGCGCCGTGCCACAGTCCGCAAAGCAGCATCGTGACCATCAGGTTGATATACGTCCTCCCGCGCCCGAGGCGGCTCCCCCCAAGTGAAATGTAAAGATAATCACGCAGCCAGGTGCTCAGGCTTATATGCCACCGACGCCAGAAATCCTGAACGCTCGTCGCGAAATAAGGAAGATTGAAATTCCAGACCAGCTCAAACCCTAAAAGAAGGGCTGCACCTCTGGCTATAATGCTGTACGCGTGAAAATCACAGTAAATTTGCAGAGTGAACGCGAGCGTACCTAAAATCGTCATCCACCCGCTCGTCTGACTCTCCGTGAAAGCAAGATCGACGAAGACAGCCGCAATGTCGGATATCGCCTCCTTGAGAAAAAAGCCCCAGCACAGCAGCCAGATGGCTTCCCGCACGTTGTTCTCGGTGACAATGCGCGGACGCTTGAATTGGGGCAGCAGGTGGTTCGCGCGCTCTATGGGACCGGAAACAAGCTGAGGGAAAAAAGAAATAAATGCAAAGAATGTGATCGGGTTAAGCTCCGCCTCGGCATCGCCACGGTACACGTCTATCGTGTACGCCATAGACTGGAATGTGTAAAATGAAATTCCGATGGGCAGTATCATATTGAAAAGGGGGGCATCGGCTTGAAAGCCGAACGTCTCAATCATTCTGAAAATGTTTTCAACGAAAAAATTGTAGTACTTGAAAACCCCAAGTATCCCTAAATTCGTACAGATGCCGGCGGCAAGCAGAAGCTTCCTGCGGCCGGAACGGGCCTCGTTTTTAATCCCGATGCCAGCTGCGTAGTTTACGGACGACGACAGGACGATCAGTCCGAGAAACCGCCAGTCCCACCAGCCGTAAAATATATAGCTTCCAGCTAATATTACGATGTTTTGAACCACGTGCCGCCTGTACAACAAATGATACAGGCAGAAAAAAAACGCAAAAAACAACACAAACACTTTGCTGTCAAAACTCACGGAGTATTATTATGCACGCTTTTCAACCACAGAGTCAATTGTAAAGCCTCCTGGTAACCGTCCTCTCACCCTGAACGATTACGCCTGCTGCTTCATCCCTCTTTCGCGGGTTGTTTTTAACCTCCTTTTCTGATAGGTTTTTGTTGTTATGGTTCAGTGACGAACGCGGGAGGTCGAGCCTCTGTGACCGGAAGAGAGAGAATCCTCACGGCTATTGACAGACGGCAGCCGGACGCCGTCCCCGTCTGGGAACTCGCCTTCAACGAGCCGAGCATCGTCGCCCTCGCGAGGGGCTTCGCGGACGAGTCGCAGCTCCCCGAGCCGAAGTTCTACGGCGATATGAGCGATCTGGAGCTTCTTCAGCTCGTGGAAGCCTTCGCGGCGATGGTGAGGGGGCTGGACATTGACGGCGTGTGCGCGCCGGTGAACGCGCAGATCGAGCGGCTCGACCAGAAGCACGTGCGCGACGAAATGGGCGTCGTTTATCACGTGAGCGATTTCGGCGAGCCGTACCCCGTCGCCGGACCCCTGAAGGACCCCGCGGACGTGCGCGGCTTCAGGATGCCCCCCGTCCGCGATTCGGACTTCCTCTTGATTGACATGGCGCGCTCGAGGTTCCCGGACAGGGCGGTGTCCTACATGATGCTCGGTCCGTTCGCCCTGAGCTGGGGGCTTCGCGGCTCGCTGGAACGCCTGATGATGGACTACGTCGAAAATCCCGCTCTCGTGCGCGACATGGCGCGCCTCACCACCGATTACTGCCTCGAATCCCTCGAAAAAATCGCCGCGAAAGGCGCCGATTTCATCGTCGAAGCCTCCGACGTGGCTTTCATCTCGGCGCCAATGATAAGTGTCTCGCAGTTCGACGAGTTTCTCGCTGTTTATTTCACCGAGATCGTCAGCCGCGCCCACGAACTGGGTATGAAGGTCGTCAAGCACAGCGACGGCGTGCTCACCCCGCTCATCCCCTCGCTCATAAAATGCGGCTTCGACGGAATCCACCCCGTCCAGCCACAGTGCATGGACATCGGCGAGACGAAACGGATTTTCGGCGACAGGCTCTGCATCGTCGGAAACATTGACTGCGCTTACCTTCTTGTCAGCGGCGCGCCCGAGGACGTGCGCGCGGCGGTGCGCGACACCATTGCCGCAGCCGCGCCGGGCGGCGGCTACATCATCAGTTCGTCGAACACGATACACCCCGGCGTCAAGCCCGAAAACTACGTCGCGCTCGTGAAGGCGGCGCGCGAGTTCGGTCGCTACGCGAGCCTCCCGGCGACGGGCGCATGAAAGACGGCGCGCCCTGTGACGCCGGACGCGCCGGAAAAAACGCCTCCCGCACCGCGCGCGGATTCTCCCCGCCGCGGGAACAACTACGCGTGAAACAGGGTTGTTTTATCGTAATGGAGGTGGCGCGATGAACAACGCCGCGCCGGAAGGGGAGGAACTCGCCCGCGGGGTTCTCACCCCGGTTATCTCTTTCGTCGGAAAATCGGATTCCGGCAAGACGACCTTTCTGGAAAAGCTGATACCGGAACTGAAACGCCGCGGCTTCAGGGTCGGCGTGGTGAAGCACGACACGCACGGGTTCGAGATTGACCGTCCGGGAAAGGACAGCCACAGGCTTAAGAGCGCGGGCGCGGACGTCGTTCTGATCTCCTCGCCCTGGAAGCTTGCGATGGTGAAAGACGTCGCCGGCGACACACCGCTCGAACCCCTCGTCGGCGGCTTCATGGGCGGCGTTGACCTCGTCCTGACGGAGGGATACAAGAAGGACCGAGCCATGAAGATCGAGGTGTCCAGACGGGAGACCTCAAACGAACTGCTTTGCGGCGCGGGCGAGTGCATCGCCGTCGTCGCCGACTGGATGCCCAGCGCCGCCGGCGCTCCGGTCTTCGCTCTGGACGACGTCGCGGGCGTGGCGGACTTCATACTGCGCAGGGCGGGGCTGAACGTCCGCCGTTCATCGGGCGGGGCGGGCGGCGCCGGCGCGCGTGCGCGCCGTCCTCACCGAAAGCGCGGATGGGAACCCATGATCTCCGTTGACGAGGCGCTGAGAATCGTCCTCGAAAACGTGCCGCGGCTCGGCGTCGAGGAAGTGGACCTCCTGAACTGCGTCGGCAGGGTCCTCGCCGAGGACTGCGCCGCCGACGTTGACATACCCCTCGTGGCAAGCTCGGCCATGGACGGATACGCCGTCTGCTCGGCGTTCGTCGAGAAAGCGCGCGAGGACGATCCCGTGCGGCTGAAGACCATCGGCAGCGTCCCCGCCGGCAGGAGCATGGAGCGGGGCATCGCCGAGGGCGAAGCCGCACGCGTTATGACCGGCGCGCCGATACCCCCCGGCGCCGACGCCGTGGTGATGATCGAGTACACGGAAGCCGGCGAAGGAACCGTCGCCGTAAAGCGCCCCGTGAAGCCGGGGGAAAACGTCCGCCCGGCGGGCGAGGACGTCAGGGCGGGGAGCGCCGTCCTGAGGGCGGGGCGAAGACTCACTCCCGCGGACGCCGGAATGCTCGCCTCATGCGGACGCACCGCCGTGCGAGTCTCGCGGAAACCGGTCGTGGGTATCATCTCCACCGGCGACGAGGTCGTACTCCCGGGCGAACCGGTCAGACCCGGACTGGTGCGCAACAGCAACTCGTACACCCTCTTCGGGCTTGTACTTGAAGCCGGGGGCGAGCCTGTTTTCTACGGCACGCTGCCGGACGTCGAGGAGCGCCTCCTCGGGGCGTTCCGCGAAGCAGCGGCGCGGTGCGACGCCGTTCTCACCGCGGGCGGCGTCTCGGTGGGCGACTATGACCTCGTGCGCGACGTCCTCGCCGGCAGCGGCGACGTTCTGTTTCGCAAGGTACTCATGAAGCCGGGCAAGACGACCACAATGGCGTACTTCGACGGTGTGCCGTTCTTCGGCCTGCCGGGCTACCCGGTCTCGTGCATGATCGCCTTCGAGCTTTTCGTCCGTCCGGCGCTCGCGCGGATGACCGGCTGCTCCGAGACCGGCTGGAAAAAGGCGAAAGCCGTGATGGAAGAGGACTTCCGTCCCGGGGACGGGCGGCGGAACTTCATTCGCGGCGTTTACCGCTTCGAGAACGAAAGGCTGTTCGTCAGGTCCACGGGCAGCCAGGGCTTCGGTGTGCTGTCCTCGATGGTCCTCGCCAACTGCCTGATCATCGTCCCCGAAGGCGCCCATCCCGTCAGGAGCGCCGACCTCGTTGACGTAATCCTCCTGCGCTGACACACCCCGCTTTGAACCGCGTCGCCGCGGAAGCGCGGACCGTCCGGGGCGCGCCTTTCCGGCATCCCGCGCCACCGCTTCAAAAACAATTCACTGAAAACGCACGAATCTGTATACTATAATTCCATCGGACGGCGCCGTTCGCGCGGGACGGAACGCGGCATGAACGAGAAAAAAATAATGGTCATAGACGCCGAAGACTCCGTGCACGAGCGCATCCGCGAGGCGTTCGCGGAACTGCCGTGCAGCGTTGTGTCCGTGACCGACCCGGCGGACGCAGTTATGCAGATCGCCGTGGAGGGCCCCGCGTTCATCCTCATCAGCCTCGATATGCCCGGCGTCAACCCGATCTCGGTGCTGCGCAACGTGAGGGAATTCGCGCCCGACGTGCCCCTCATCGTGATGTCCGGCGCGTTCACGAAGGAAATGCTCATCGAGGCAAAAAAGGCGAAGGCGGTGGACATACTCGTGAAGCCGCCCGACGCCGGACGCGTCAGGCACAGGGTCTCGGGCTTCTTCTGGACGCATGAGGAACTCGACCAGCGCGCGGAGAGCGGACCCGTCCCGGCGGATGAGCCGGAGCGGGACTTCGTGCAGGCGGTGCCGAAGGGCGCCGAGGTGCTCAACGTCAACGACGCGGTCCCCGGAATGAAGATCGCGCGGGTCGTCGAGCAGGGCGGCGTGGTGTACGCCGACAAGGGCGCGGTCCTCGACGATGCGAAGATCAGGCTGCTCACGCGCATGGGCATCGCCGAGGTCTGCGTGTACAGCGACCCCTCGCTCAAGAAAAAAGCGGCGATGAAACAGAAGGTTCCGCCGACCCCCGCCGCCGCCGCCGGCAGAGGGAAAGAAAAGGTCTTCTCCACCGTGAAACGAACGCAGATAAGGGTGCGGGTGGACGTCCCCGCGTCCTTCACGACCGACGACGGAACCGGCGTCCCCCTCGAGCACAGGGGGCGGGTCTGGGACATCAGCGGCGGCGGCGCGGCGATCCTCACGAACCACAGGCTCGCGAAGGACTCGGAAATCACGCTGAACTTCAAACTCGATGACACCTTCGAGTTCAAGGACGTCAGGGCGGTCATCAGGCATTCCACGCAGCGCGGAACGCCAGAATTCCCCTTCCGAACCGGCGTGTACTTCTCCTCCGTGACGGAAAAGTTCCGGGAGAACCTCGTGGGACGCCTTTTCAAAATCCAGCAGGAACAGCGAAAGAAGGAATCCGAGCGCCGGGACGGCAGACCCGGCAGACCCGGAAGACCTGTCCGATGACCCACCCCCGCGGGCGGCGGCGCGGGAGACGCTGCGCCGGGGAGGCGAAATGAAGGAAGGCATCATAAGGATCGAGAACGGACGGGTCGAAGCCCCAGACCGCCCCGTCGTTCTCTTCATCGTGGGCGACGGGACGGGACCCGACATCTGGCGCGCCGCCCGCCCCGTCTTCGACGCCGCAGTGGAAAAGGCGTACCGCGGAAAGAGAAAGATCGCCTGGCGCGAGGTCCTCGCGGGGGAAAAGGCGTACAGACGGACGGGAAGCCGTCTGCCCGCAGCGACCATAAGCGCCGTCTCGAAATACGGCGTCGCCGTCAAGGGTCCTCTCACCACGCCGGTCGCCGGCGGCATAAGAAGCCTGAACGTTCTCCTGCGCAGGAAGTTCGACCTCTACGCCTGCATCCGTCCCGTCTCCCACGTTCCGGGCGCTCCCAGCCCCGTGAAAAACCCCGGTCGCCTCGACGTCGTTATCTTCCGCGAGAACACAGAGGACGTGTACGCCGGGATCGAATGGAAGCAGGGCAGCCCCGGCGCACGGAAAGCCGTTGAATTTCTCAATTCGATGGGGAGCAGCGTCAGACCCGATTCGGGCATCGGCGTGAAGCCCGTCAGCCGCGAAGCCTCACAGAGGCTCGTCCGCGCGGCGATCCTCTACGCCCTGAAAAACCGGCGGAAGGTCGTCACGCTCGTCCACAAGGGCAACATAATGAAATTCACCGAGGGGGCGTTCCGCGACTGGGGCTACGAGGTCGCGCGCAGGGAGTTCGGGGACGTCACAATCGCCGAATCCGAGCTTCGAGGGAACCGCGCCGGCGTCGTGCCCGATGGAATGATCCTCCTCAACGACAGGATCGCCGACTCGATGTTCCAGCAGGTGTTGCTGCGCCCCGAAGAGTACGACGTGATAGCCACCACCAACCTGAACGGCGATTACCTCTCCGACGCCTGCGCCGCGCAGGTCGGCGGGCTTGGGATGGTTCCCGGCGCGAACGTCGGCGACACCGCGGCGATATTCGAGGCTGTCCACGGCACAGCGACGAAGTACGCGGGAAAAGACATGGTGAACCCGTCCTCGCTGATACTCTCCGGCGCGATGATGTTCGATTTCATCGGCTGGAACGAGGCGGCGCGCGCCATACGCGCGGCGCTCGCCCGCACCGTCCGCAACCGGACCGTCACCTACGACCTCCACAGACAGATGAAAAACGCCACGCTCCTGAAGTGCTCCGTGTTCGGACGCGAAATCATTAAAAACATGACGTCCTCCGCCTCGACTCTGAATTATCGCCTCGGCACGATAGGGAGCACACAATAGAGCCTGTTTACAAACCCGGAAAAAATGCGCCGGTGTTGCGAAAATATACAATTGCCGGCGATTTCAGTGCTCTATTGCCCGCAAATGTATATTGTCATCCGGCAGCTAACTGGTTTTTGGGCAGGCTCAATAGTGGTAAAATATGGGAGCGGACAATATGGGCAGAACTTTCGCTCTTTTTGGTTCACGCTCCACGCCTCCCTGCCGTGCCCGGAACAGGCAGGAAGGACGGGCAGGCAGCAGACAGACATGAAGACATGCACTCCAAAATTCAATTTTCAAGCTCAGACCCCATTGCTAAAGGAAGATATATACCATTAAAACGGCTGAAGGAGAATGCGCGACAATGGGACTCATTTGTATTAAGACGTTAACCGGAAGTCCGTGTGGTCATACCTTTTTTCTTGAGAGGTTCGAAAAGGCACCTGGTCGTGCGCTTAAGCCGAAAAAACCCGAAAAAGAACCAGAAAACACAAAAAACGAAGGAGAGGAAAATTGAATTGTTGTATATGTCCCCTTGTTTCGTCCCCTAAAAAAATCATTTTAGTGCAAAACGCTCTATTTTATGCTATATTTTGTCTGCCCCGGCTTTTTTAACGGGAAAGTAATGGCTGAATATTAATAATTGACAAATCAAAAAATGAGATATTATCGTCACAGCAGTAGGATATGAGCAGAATGCTACAAGCATTTATTAAAGGAAAGCTCGGTAGGGACCAAGAAAACTTGGAAGATATTCTTACATCAAATGCTTTCGGTTCTTTTTCTTATGTTCCTCTTGAAGATGGTCTTTTACCATTTTTATCAGAAGCAAAGAATATAAAAGATGAATATTTGAGTGAATCACTAAACTTAAAAAATATAATAAAACCTCCAAAATATGATTTTTGGCCTTCGCTTAAAGAAAAAGACTGCGAAATATGTGAGCCTGACGTTATTATAACTTTCAATCATAGTGATGGAACTAAGTCTATTGTTTTAATAGAATCCAAATTTAAATCAGGTAAATCATCCGAAGCAGACGAAAACGAGTCAAATATATCTCCCCCAAAAGACCAGCTCGCAAAAGAATGGCATAATCTTTATAAGAAGGCTTTAAGAGAAAATGCTAAACCTTTTTTAATATACGTTACTGCTGATTATTCATTCCCAAGAGAAGAAATATTAGAAACTCAGAAAGAGCTAGAGAGGAAGAACGTTGAAACGGGAAAAATTTATTGGCTTTCTTGGCGCTCTTTAGAAAAAACAATGAATAATACTAAGAACAATCACAAAATAATTGATGATCTTGTGAAACTTCTTTCTGACAAACTAGAGTTGAGATATTTCAATGGATTTACTGTGAATTTCAACTGTTATTGCGACTGGAGGTTTTCAAATGAATTCTGATGGAGAAAAATGCGAAGAATTTATAAGAAATATTTTTTCTTTTAATAAGGAAATAAGCGAATTGATTGCGACAATAGATGGACAGTTCAAAGATGAAGGTTGGATTTCGGCAACTGAAAATACAATACCAATGGTTATATGTAAATCAACTCTTGAAAAACACAATGAATGGTATCCAAGCGAGTTTTTTAGATTTTACAAAAAAAGCGACTTGAAAATATTATTATTCGTATGTATAATTCTCGTTGAACGAGCAGACCAAGCTTTCAAATATGACAATTTAAATGAACCTATAATAACTGCAGGTTGGTTTGATTGTAGCGATTCAGACGAAATACTTAAAATTAAAGGAAAATCAAATGAAAAGATGAGAAGACTTTCCAGAATTCATTGCTGTTCAAAAAACCAACTAATAAATGGTGAAATAGAAGAAATAACTACCGATAATATCAAAGGGGAATTTAAAAAATATCCTCTTATCTTCAAAAGAGCGTTCGTTTTTGCATACCCTCTTATTTCCATTAGAAATGCCGCTGACCTGAAACAAAAAATCTCTGAAATATTAATTAAAGAAATCAACAAGATAGGTGAATGGGTCAAACCTTAACAACCTGATAAGCCGGGGTCGGGAGTTGACAGCCTGTTGAAAAACCCAAATAATTCTTCCGCCGGATATTGACAAATAGCAATAACTGTGGTAAAAAATAAAATCAAGGGACACAATGCAAAATCAGTGGACAAAATCAGGGGACACTTGAATGTTTATTAGGCAGCGTTTGTCAATGTGTGTAAATTTACACCATAGTTTCACAAAAACCGCCTGAAATCAACATTCCGCATTGAAAAAACATCCTATTTATTGTATTTTTTGATTGTATCATCGCAAAAACACGAAAATAAGGAGGTCACTAAAAGTGAGATCCAGTAAAGCACAGATTTTATCAAAAGTCCACACCCTTCCTAAGATTTGTTTCGACGACCAGAAGCTGACGTCGTTCGCGAGGCTGGTGGTCTTCCAGCCGTTGCTTAAATGTCTGAACCTGAAGTGGCGCCTGAATGAATGTTTCCCCCACCGCAGGGGCTCTCCCGCCTACGGTATGAACACCATCATGATGGTTCTGATTATCCGCGTAACGATTGGTTTCCGGCGGCTGCGAGACGTTGAGTACTACAGTGACGACCCGATGGTGCAGAGGACGGTTGGACTGCGGCGGCTTCAGGGCGCTCCCACTCTGTCGCGTGCGTTGCGCAGCGCAGGCAGCGCGGAGGACGAGCGGGTGCGGATGCTGTCCCGCGAGATGGTTCAGGATCGGCTCGGGCTGTTGGTGCCGTTGCGGCTGACGCTTGACTTCGAAGGGATGGTATGCTCAATGCGCGCCCTCTCCGCCTGAAAACCTGATTTTTCCAACAGGAAACCATCGTGCCCGCCTGCACTCAACTCATGCCGGCGCGCCGACAAAACGGCTTTACAAATCCGATTCTCACGGATAAAATACAATTGCAGATCAGGACACGCTCGCACCTGAACGGCGATTTTTTGAAAAATCAGGGTAGAGATAAAAAACAAACATAAAAAACACCGCATATTTAATTGTGCATCTCGTTTTTTCCCAGCAACCTAACTTGCTAACTTGCTATTTTGCCCGCCATCGTTTCGCATATTTTTAAAAAAGGTTTTTAAAAAAGATGAATAACTTTGAAAATATTACTATTCCGATAAACACGCTTATCGCCGTGACAGCAATGCCGAAAGCAAACATAACTGTTAAACATCCTGTACCCGGTAAACGCTGCCCTGCAAGTTTTTCCATCCGTTCGGCTTCTTTCATGTAAATGTAATTCACGATCAATCCAGGCAGCCAGAAAAACCAGTAAAGAACAAAAACCAGCACGGCGGCACCAGTATAACTTTTCATACGGGCAAGAGTACGTTCGTTTTCAGATAAACCAGCATACTCAACCTCAGATTGATTTTTTAACTTTTCGTTATCTGTAGATCTTTCTTTAGATGTCACAATGCATACACCTCCACCATTAAAAGTAGTTTTTAATCTACGCAAGTATATTTCAAGTAAAACTATTATAGTAATAAGTGCAAGTTCTATTACAAGAAAATATAAATCGGATGGATTCAGCATGATTTTGTTCTCTTTTAATAAGTTATCATCATATTCTTATCGTCAATTTCTTCTTATTTCCCCAACAAGATAGCAATATTCATCAGGTGAAGTTGGGGTGGACCCCATTGGCTGGACAAAAAACGGGGTGGTTTAAGGTGGAAAACGGGGTGGTTAACAGGCGCTGCCTGACGAGTATGTCAGCTGCCTGAACAACCCGCACGCGCGGCGCGTGCGCGCGCGCGCGTATGCGCGCGTACGCGAGGACGTTCCCGGTTTCCATTCCACAACTCTACCTCCTCTCGACGCGGAATTTTCATCTCCTGAACCTCCGCC
>JBFMFE010000064.1:0-26530 GCA_040752295.1 bacterium | reverse complement strand
GAAACTGCTTCTGCGGATGCCTGTCATGCCTTGTCCTTCTGCTCCTGGCCGCCGGACTCGTCTTGAGCTTCTCCCTTTTCAACGCCGCCGGCGCGCTGATCTTCCTCGCGGTCCCCGCCGTCGTCGCTTTCCTCGCGTGGATTTCACAGGCGAACCCCGCCACGGGGCTTTCCTGCTGTTCGATCACACTCGTCGCTCTGGGCTCGCTGACCGTACTGGCGTTCTTCAACTTCCCGGCTTTCCTGTCCCTCGCCGTGCTGCTGGCGGCGGGCTGCCATGTCCGCCGCGTTCTCCCCGGTAAACCTCTCAAGTGGTCAATGAGAAGAATGAAACGTTTCGATCCCCTTTTCCTTTCGAACCCGAGAGTGGGAATGTCGGCGGCGGCGAGCGCAGCGTTCGCGATCGTTTTTGCCGCAATACCCATCTTCTACATGGACCTCCTCGACGGCGGCGACCCTGAGACGTTGAGCAGAAAAACCATCCACGACAGCGCCGGCGGCGCCATGATCCCCTACAACGTATTCCTCGGCGGCGATGGAAGATACCTGTACGCGACCTTCGCCCACACGGATAAAAACGGATTCGGCAGAACAGACCTGACGAAAAAACCGCCCGCCGGACTCCAGTTCAACCGCTATCCGGCGGAAAGGTGGCCCGCCTACGCTACCCTCATCCCCGACCTGAACGTCGCCGTGGTTCACTCGTTCTACAGGAGCACGCTCTACCGCATAAGGCGGAACCAGAGGCTCGCCGTCACACACTTCGTGGACCTGGACTCCTTCGAGGAGAAATTGACAAGAGAGTACAAAATCCTCGACCCCGTCCGGAGCGTTTACGACCCGGAATCGCGCAAAATTTACATCATCAACAAGATAGGCGGCGAACTATGGGTTTTCCCCGTTGACGACTTCCTGCGCGGCGAAACCGGCGGCGCGGCGAAAATGAAAATCCGTAACGTGTGGAGCCTGGACGGTCTGCTTCTGGACTCCCGCAGGAACGCGCTTTACCTCTACGGGGAAGCGGGCTTCGAACTCAAGGAAATAAACCTCGAAACCGGCGGGATGAGGAGCGCCTTCCTGCCGAAATCGTCGTGGGACATGGCGCTGGACGAAGAACACAGCGTGCTTTACGTGTCCCGCCCAATGAACTTCGGCTTCGACGTGATTGACGTCGAAACCTTCTCGTTCCTCAGGAGAGTACGCACCTGGGGCGTGCCCCGGGCGGTCTGCGCGCTCAAAGGCGCAGGCGCGGTGGCGGTCGGCATGTACATAGGCAACAGGGTGCTCGTGTACGACACCACGAACTTCAGGCGGCTCTACGTGATCCCCGCGTGCGAAAAGGTGAGAAGCATCGCTTATGACGCCGGGGAAAGAAAACTCTACTTCGGAGACCGGTGCGGCATCCACGTCGCGCGCATCCCCGAATCCGGCGCCGTGCGCAAAACCCAGGAGAGACCGCGCTGATCCCATCCACCTCCGACCGGAAAGCCCGGCGCCGGCGCGCATGAAACCGCGGGACGCCGCACCCGTTCAGCCCGAAGTCCACCCCTGATATTATCGGGAGCGAGCCGCCCCTCACGCGCCGCCGGTTTCGACGACGTCCTCCGGAAGCCAGCTCTCACGCCTGTAAACCGTGTTGTATATGCACACCGGAACAAACCCCTTCTCCGTGACGACGACCTTGTTGCACAGGTTGGCATCGAGCAAATCAACGGATTCCTGGTCCCTGTGCTCCTCGATCGTTATCACCTTGAACTTCGCCATGCGGGGGATTTCGTCCCATCGGCTCAAGCGCCTGAAAGAGCGCAGAAATTCGAAAAAAAGCCTGAAATTCCACAGCGCGAAAAACGGATTGAGGTACCGGCTGACGGAAAAATACCCGCTCCCCTTCTTCTGCACAAGCAGCGTGAAAAAACAGCTCTTCTGCTGGAAGTTGGGATTCCCCGTGATCGAAAAGAGCAACCTTCCCGCCGTCTTCGAAACCATGAAATCCCTCTTCGTTATGCGCCCGCCGGTCTGCCTCTCTATCCCGTCCATCACCTCGGACGAGGAGATGTCCTCCCTCCGGGAAAACCGGTTCCTTCCGACGGTGACTATCGGAACGAAACCGACGTGCATGACCCTTTCGTCGTTCATCCCGAACTCCACGAGACGCCCGAGTTCCGTGTCGTTCACGCCCCTGACGACCATCACGGCGACGCACACCTTTATGCCGTACCTGCCGAGAAGACGCAGGGCTTCGTTCTTGACCTCCATCATCGGACCCCCGCGTGTCTTCCGGTAAATCTCGTCCGAGAAGCCGTCGGTCTGAAGCAGCACCCAGTCAAGACCCGCTTCCTTCAGTTCTCTCACGTAGCCCTCGTCGGCAAGTTTCAGGCCGTTGCTCGCCACTTTCACGGGATGTCCCCTCCCGGCGACGGCGCGGATGAGCCGGGGAAGGTCTTCGCGCACGGTCGGCTCGCCGCCGCAGAAAAGCACCGCCGGGCGCCCGGGTATCCTCTCGAGCCTCGCGAGGAGCTCCTCGACCGTTATCTCACGGGTCCGTCTGCTGTTCGAATTCGTCATGCACGCGGGACAGCTCAGGTTGCACCGCTCGGTCGCCTCGACCATGACCGTCTTGACGTGCGGAAGATGCTCCGCGCAGGATGAGCAGCCCGACAGTCCGCATTCACTGAATTTCCTGTCAAGCGCCGTGGTCGTTCGCGAACAGAACCGGTAAAAACCGGGGTCCCCGTGGAAAAACACCCTCGACTCGCCGTGCTCCGGGCAGTTCTTGCGCATGTACAGGCTCCCGTTCTCCTCGAAGATCACGGCATCCACTATCCCGTAGCACTCCGTGCAGACGCTTTTCGTACTTTTCAGTGTCTTCTCTTTCATGACGCCGAACCCGCCTGTCCGAATCCCGGATCAGCCAATCCGGCTTCTCCCGCGCTCAGCCCCGCTCAGCCGGCAGGGCGCGCCGCACCGTGCTGCTGCCCGCCCGTCGGTTCCCTTTCGGCTGGAACAGCGCCGTCATCGCGCGCAGCCCCATGAGTAACAACGACCTGAAATCCACGACGCGAAACAGGTGACCGATTTTGGACGGTCTCATGAAAAACCGCAGGTACGCGATCCTGTGGTATTTCTCAAGTTCCGCGAGCGCTATCCCCTCGAGTTCCATGACACCCCCCGCCTGCTTGCAGAACCTGACGTGATCGCCGCTCAACACCCTCAACCCCCCCTCGCCCTTCGCCGCCATCCGCGCCACCTCCGTCCCGGGAAAAGGAACGAGCGTCGCGAAAGACGCCATGTGCGCGTCCAGCTTCACAGCGAACTCGATCGTCTCGCGAATGGTTTCGTGCGTGTCTCCGGGGTGCCCGATGATGAAATTCGTATCGGCAAGTATTCCCGCCTCCTTCGTCCACCGGACCGCGTCAACCGCCTGCGCGAGGGTGATCCCTTTCCTTATCCCTCTCAATATCTCCTGGTTCCCCGACTCGATGCCGTACGCGACGACGCGGCATCCCGCTTTCCTCATGAGCTTCAGAACGTCCGGTTCGGCGTGGTCAACCCTCGCCTGGCAGACCCACCCGACCTTCCGGTGAAACCCCTCCCTCATCATCGCCTCGCAGAATTCCATCACCCGCCCGTGGTTTAGAAGAAACGACTCGTCGGCGATCACGAGGTCTCGCACACCGAACTCACGTATGTCGCGCCCCGCCTCTTCCATAACCGACCCGATTGAACGCGTCCTGTGCCTGCTGCCCGTCACCTTGAAACAGAAAATGCACCCGTAGGGACAGCCTCTGCCCAGCGAAATCACCGCCGGCTTCCGCCTGAGCGCGAAAAGGGTATAGAACCCGCCGTAACGGTCCATCGGCATAAGCTCGTACGCGGGAAAACGGAGGGAATCGAGGTCTTCTACAAATTCCCTCGGCGGCGCGAGGCGCGTACCCCCGTTCGACCGGCGGCATACACCCTTCACGGAATCAAGCCCGCCGGCTGTAACGCCGTCCCCCACCGCGCATAGAAGCTCATCCACCGTCACCTCTCCTTCTCCGTAAACCGCCGCGTCAAAACCCCCGTACCTTTCAAGCGTCTCGCCCGGAACCGCGCTCGAATGGTATCCCCCCACCACGGTCAGCGCGTCCGGCAGCGCGGTCTTCACGGCGCAAGCCGCCGCGTCCGCCGCCGCTATCTGCGACGTCATGGCGGTGAAACCCGCCACGTCGGGTTCGAACTCCCTCAGAGCGGACACAAGCGCCCTCAGCGGCATCCCCAGCGCGGGGCAGTCATAGACGCGGACCTCCACGCGCCCGGGGTTCACGTTCGCGGCAAGGTACGCCACGCCTATATGAGGAAGGCTTTCCTTCATTCCGATGTCATAGAACCTCCGGGGTCCGTACGGGGGAATTATTATTGCAAACCGGGTCTTTTTCATTCGAATCAGCCGGCAATCCCTGCTATGGAATTATAAGACGTCAGCCGGGCTTAATCCACGCCGGACTGTTCACGCCTCACGATTAATCCGGGTCCGCGCGCGGCGCCCATGCCGATTCGGCGGCAAATGCGAAGCTATGACCGTTCAACCCCGCGGGGAAATGTTCCGAAAACCGTCCGCTTGCTGAAAAATCACTCCGGTTTCGTGCCGTCCGCCAGCCACTCGAGGTATCTTTCGTCGCCCTCGGCGACGCTCAGGGAAATTATCTCCGGCACTTCGTACGAATGCTCCGCTTTCACCGCCTCGATCAACGCCCCGAACCGGTCCTTCCGCGTCTTCACGACGAGAAGCGTCTCCCTCTCATCCTCGATCTTTCCCTTCCATGCGTATATTGACCTGACGCCCGGAACCAGGTTCACGCATGCCGCGAGTTTCCTCTCCACGAGGGTCTTCGCGATGCGCGCGCCCTCCTCCTCGCTCCCGGCGGTTATGAGCGCGACGCGGAACTCCGTCCCCCGTCCGGTCATCATGCCACCCGGTTCCTCCCCTGAGACTTCGCGAGGTACATCGCCCGGTCGGCTCTGCTGATCAGCGCCTGGGCGTCTTGCGCGTCGGCGGGATAATTGGACACGCCGATGCTCACGGTGATCCCGAGCGGTACCTGTTTCCCTTCCGCGACGACGTAGAAAGGGTCTTTTTCCATCGCCGATCTCAGCTTCTCGCCGACGGGGAAAGCTTCACCCCCGTCAACGTCCACAAGCATAACAAGGTACTCCTCGCCGCCGTAGCGGCACACAACCGCGTTCTCGCCCGAAATCTGCTCGACCCTCCGCGCAAGTTCCACGAGAACCATGTCGCCGGCGTCGTGCCCGTAGGCGTCGTTCACCCTCTTGAAACGATCTATGTCGAGCATCAGAAGGGAGACCGGCAGGTTCCTCCTCATCGCCTTCTCGATCTCCCTCTCCAGGCGGCTGATGAAATACCGCCGGTTGAAAAGCCCGGTCAGCGCATCGGTTATCGCGAGAAGATAAAGCTGGGAGTTTTCCAGCGCGACCGCGAAATGATGCGCTATCGTGCTGAGAAAACGCCACTCGCCTTCCGCGTAATCCATGCCCTTCTTCTGCGCGATCATGAGAAAGCCGATCTGTTTCTCCTTCACCGCTAATGGAATGAAAGACGACTGGTACTGTTTCAGACCGCCGTGCCTCTCCCAGAACATGCTCCATTCCTGCGTCCCCACGACCTCGTCCCACTTGGTGGTCTCGTCTATCCGGAACGGAAGAAGAACGTAGCCCGCCTCCGCCGTCCTCCCGCCGCGCCGCCGCGCCCTTATCGTAACCCTGTCGCTCCCGGGACGGAAAAGCGCTATCAGCCCGAAAACCACCACGGGGAAAAACTCCATGACGATGTCTATTATCATCTCCTGTATCTCTCTCCAGTCGAGCGAGTACGACACCTTCCGGATCACCGTGTACATCAGGTTCAGTTCGCGGTCCAGTTCGTACAGCCTGTTCTTCAACTCGGCGTTGTCCGCGATCAACTCCGACGCGAGGTTCCTGAGCGTTTCCCAGTCCTTCTCCGTCGCAGCGGCGCCGCGAGCTACCTTACCCTTTCCCATGCGACCCCCGGAAACCTACATTTTCACCATTATCTTGCCGTCTTCCCTCGTGGTGGATTGTTTTATCCCGTCAACCGCCTCCTCGAGGGAGAACCGCGCTGTGATTGCCTTCCGCATGTCTATCCTTCCGGACGCCATCAGTCGGATAACGTTGGGAAAAGTGCCGTTCCCGCTGTGCCCCTGCGCTCCGAATATCTGGCTCGCCCTTACCTGGAGATTCTCGAGATACAGCGGAACTTTCTCCGCGGCGCGCCCGATCTGAACGATCCTGCCGTTGATGGCGAGCGTCCGCTCCGCCGCCGTAACCGTCTTCCCGGGCGCGCCGGCGGCTTCCACGTGCATGTCGGCGCCCTCCCCGTCCGTCTCCTCCATTATCGCCGCCGCCGGGTCAACCTCCCGCGGGTCGAAGACCGAATCGGCGCCCATGTCCCCCGCGAGCTTCCGTCGGCTGGCGCTGACCTCGAAGGCGATCACCCGCGCGGCGCCCCCTGCGCGCGCAAGCGCAATCGCCGCCAGCCCGATCGGTCCCGCTCCGAAGACCACCACGTATCCCCCCGGTCTGAATCCGCCGGCGCGCTCGAACATCCCGTTGTACGCCACGCACGTCGGCTCGACGAGCGCCCCCGCCTCGTATATCTCGCCCTCGCTGCGGCACACGCGCTCCAGCGCGTTCAGCTTCCAGCAGTACTTCGCCCCCACGGCGATGTACTGCGCGAACGCCCCGTCAATCGTGAACCCCAGCTCCTCGAGGTTCCGGCACTGATTCGGAAAACCGTTCCTGCACGGCGCGCACTCCCCGCACCATATCATCTCCTCCGCCGTCACCATGTCGCCCTCTCTGAAATCAGCCACCTCGCCGCCCGTCTCGACAACCCTGCCGGAAAACTCGTGCCCGAGTATGCACGGGAACTTCGTCAGCCCGGGATACATTATGTACCCCTCGCCGTCCGTCTCGTAGAAATGCATATCCGAGCCGCATACCCCGCACGCCTTCACCTCCACGAGAACTTCCCGTGCGCGGGGTCTCGGCGCCGCCACTTCCCTGATCCCCAGCTTCGGGCTGCGCCACACGCTGTTGCCGGTCACCGCCTTCCCGGTCCTCTTCTCAAACTCGCTGACCCTGTAACCCTTCTTCGGCTCCCACTTCGCGTCCAGCACGAGTCCCTTCATATCCTCCCTCCAGTGTAAAAATCCTCTCGTCGGACGCCGTCGTCAGTGCCGCCATCCACCGGGCAGCGCCTCGCGGACGTCCTTCAGAAACGGTAGGTCCTCCTGTATTTCACGAAGCCCCTCCCCTCGCCGTAATCCGCGAGGTTGTACTTATCCAGAAGGGAAAAAACCAGGTTGGCGTAGAAATCATCGCCTGCTTTGAGCTTCAGCGTCCTCTCGCTTTCATAGGTCAGGTCCGTCACGTTCATCCCGTGAAGGTAGGCTTCCCCGACCATCTCGCCCTGGAAAATCATCTCCGGCTCGCCAACGTCTAAAACCTCCACCCACACGGGGAACGTCCCCTTGACCACGGGTACCCGCTTCAGCCCCTTGAACTTCTTCTCCGAAATCTGTTCCGTCCTGAGTCTGCCAAGTTTCCCCGTCACCACGATATCCGCCCCGTGCCTCTCCGCCACATTCCTCGCCCCTTCCTTCCCACCAGTCGCCTCCTCCACCTCGGCGGGATCCGAGAGACTCTCGACCTTGAACTTTCCGGTCTCGCCGAGAGTCATGATGACCATGCGGGTGATGGACTCGGACGGCGCGGGGCGCCACAACTCCGTCCCCAGTCGGTCGGAAAAAGGCACGACCAGCACCGCCCTCTGCTCCCAGTTCCGGCTGAAAACCTCGTGAAACATGAGTTCCTCAACAGGGGTCAGTTCCCTCAGGTCAACTCCGCTCTCCAGGCGCCCGCGCCCCCCGCCGGCGGCTGCGCCCCTCACGGCAACCGGCTTCATCTCCCGCCCGGTCTTCATCCGCATGAACTGAAGGTTGGCGACGATGACGCTGCTGTCCGGCTTCATCGCCGCGGCTTCCCTGAGAAATCCGATCGCATCGTCGTCGTCTCCATTAACGTACGAACAGAAAGCAAGGTTGTTCAGAACACCCGCCTTCCTGCATCCCGAAGCCATGCCCTCTTCCAGCATCTTCCTCCCCTCTTCGCAATCCCCCGCGTAAACCTTCATGCTCCCGAGATTCGCCGCTGCGCAGGCGTTGAGCCAGTCGGCGTCTAGCGCCGCCCTGTACTCGCTCTGCGCCTCATCGAAACGACCGAGCATCTGAAGCGCGTGCCCGAGGTTGTTGTGAGCGGCGCCGTGGTCCGGCGCGGACTTCAACGCTTTCCTGAGGGTGACGATCGCATCGTAGTAAGCGCCCGCCACGTCGTGCACAAGCCCCTTCAGCGCCAGGTAGTCCGGTTCGTCGGGATTCGCGCTCACCGCCGCCTCTATCTCCCTTCCCGCAGCGTTAAACTCACCGCGTGCCGCGTGCCCGAGGGCTTTAAGGTAGCTCTCATATCCGGGTTTCACCTCGCGGGCTTTTTCCTCCGGCTTCAACGCCGCTTTCCCTTTCCCCTTCTTTCCCTTATCCCTCCTCTTCTTTTTCAATTCCCTTTTCTCCACCTTTGCGGGTTTCCTTTCCCCCTCCACCTCTTTCTCTTCCTTCTCCATTCCTGGTTCCGGCGCTTCAGCAGTTTTCACGACTTCAACCTCGGGCTTGCGGGGCGCCTCCGCGACCTCCACCGGCTCATCCGCGGGTTCCGGCGCGTGCGCCGCCGCGTGTTCCTCAGAGGGAGCGGGCGTGGGTTCCGTCACCAACGTTGGCGCAGGAGCGGGTTCCTCCACGGGCGTGGGCGTTGGCGCGGGTTCAGCCGCGGGCGCGGTGGCGGACATAGGTTCCGGCGTGGGCGCCGGCGCCGCCGTCGGTTCCTTCACCTCCGCGGGCGCGGGTTGGACTTCCGCTGCCTTCGCTGGGGGCGCCGCCGCGGGTTCCTCCGCCGCCGTGGGTTCAGTCACCGGCGCGGGAGTGGGTTCCGGCGCGGGCGCCTTTTTCTCCTCGCCCTCCCTTTTCTCTATGACGTCTCTCAACGTGATCTCCCTCGGAAGCTTCGCCGTTTTCTCAACCCCCGCGTCCCCCGGCGTTTCCTCCGCCCTTCGCTCTTCCACCGGCTGCCCTCCGGCTTCCCCGGGGGGCTGTGCCGCTTTCATCTTCTCCTCGAGAAACTCGATGTTTCTCTTCAGGCTCTTGTCGTCCGGGGTTAGTTCAAGCGCCTTCATCAGTTCCGCTCTTGCCTCCCCGAGTCTCCCCTGCTTGAAATAGGCGAACGCGAGATTGTTGTGCGCCACCGGATCGTCCGGCTTGAGCTTCACCGCCTTCTCCCCCATTGAAACCGCGTTTCCGTACTCTCCCTTCTCCACGTACACGTTCACCATGTTCACGTAAGCGATAGAGAGGTTGGGGTCAAGCTCTATCGCCTTTTTCAGGTAATTTTCGGCATCCGCCGGCTTCTTCAGCATAAAGCTCGCCTGTCCCGCGCCGTTGTACAGAACGGCATCGCCCGGCTCGTAACCGATCGCGTGCTCAAACTGCGCCAGTGATGTGGCGTAATCGCCCATCTTGTTGTACGTCACCCCGAGCAGCTTGTGAACTTCCCACAGCCCCGGTTCAAGCTCCAGCGTCTTCTGAAAATCCCTCACGGCGTCCTCTAACCTCCCCGATTCCAGACTCAGCGTCCCCCTGAACTGATAGAACACCGCGTTGCCAGGCTCGAGCCGGATCGCCTCTTCTATCTCTGGAAAAGCTTCCTCAAGTTTCCCCTCCTCCTTCAGCGCCATCGCCTTTTTATAGCGCTCCAGGGACGCGTCCTCACCCCACGCGACACGCCAGCCGACTGATGCGGTTAAGAATAAACTCAAGAAACACAGGGCGGCTTTGATTGCCCGGAATTTTTCCAAGATAAACATTCGAGCCTCCAGGTTCCTGATTTTTCGGTCTATTGTATCCGAAAAATAAACTTTTGTATATCGGGATTTTCACCGCAGGCGCTCGAAATGACGGGAGAAACGACGGAAGCGCTGAAAACCTACAAAGACTGCCTCAGGCTTTCGCCCCGAAAGGGGCGGATAATGAAGAAAATAGAGGCGCTGGAAACCGCTTCCGTGTATAATTCGGACTGAACCCCCGGACGTGGTGAGCCGGCGTGCTGAAATTCAAGATCGTGGAGAATTTCCCGTTCCCTCTGAAAAAGGTCTTCGAATTCGCCGCCAGCAATTTCGAGGGGCTTGAAGAGCACATCCCGAACGTGAAAAGAATCAGGGTTCTCAAAAAAGAAAAACTCGATGAAAACCGCGAGAAATGGACGGTCCTCTTTCACGGCGCCGGTCCCATCCCCATGCTCGCCAGACCCATCGTCCGCCCGTACATGCTCCGCTGGAAGGAGGAAATGATCTTCGACTTCGACAAACTCACGGTCGAATGGAACGTGCAGCCCTTTCATTTCCGTGAACATTTCCAGTGCCGCGGGATAACGCACTGCCGCGAGGAAAACAACGGGGCGAGCCGGATCGAGGTCGTCGGCTCGCTCGCCATCACGCTGAACCGCTTGATGGGACTGCCGGATTCCGCAACAACCGCTGCTGCTCAAATCATTGAAAGGTTCATCGGCGGTCTGATAGAGCCGAACCTGAGAAGGTACTATCACGCGCTGCGGGAAATGATGAATGAAGAACAACGGGCGCCGGCGGAAAGCGCCGAATCCGCCTGATCTCCCGCGCTTAACGCCCTGACCGCTCACCTTGATTCCGACAGGGAAACGCAGAGGCACGAAGAAAAACACGCGGGAGAAGAACAATGCGATTCAACCGCAGAACCCGTCATTTTTAAACGTACGTCCTCACTTTTAAAACTTTATTCCTCAGACGGGCGGTATTCGCGTCGGGAGCGGTCCCGCGCCGCCGGAAACCCATTCAGCAAGAAAGATGAGCGCCTCGAGGTTGTTTTCAACGTGGTACTCGACGTCCACCGGGTTGCACCAGTAAAAACCGTTCGCCCACGTCAAGGGGTTCCAAAACTTCAGGTTCAGCCCGCCGATCTCAACGAGGAAAGGCAGAATACCGTGCTCCTCGTAGAGCCAGTCGTTCGTGTCGCCCGACGTGGGAATGAAGAAATACTCCTGCGACACGCGGTACGCGCTGTACTTCTGCCTCCCTCGCATCTCGAGGGCAAGCCCCTGAAGCAGATCATGGTCCCGCGCCCTTTCGGGCTTGCAACAGTACGGATATCCGATCAGTCTGCCGAAACTGTGGAGCGACGCCGAGACCTTGAAGTTTCCGCGCCTCACGAAACCGTCGAGCGCAATGGATTCCGGTTCCGAAAGCGGCGCCGGCCCCCGGTAGAACGGCGAAATCTTCGCTCCCGAGCCGGTGAACAACCCCCTCCCCCGCGCGTGAAAACCGTAAGGGTAGTTGCGGTTCAGGTCCACGCCGTTCGCGTTCGTCCTCGAAAAAGCCACGCGCCACCTCCGCAGGCTCTCCGCGTTCCTCTCGTAGGCGTCAACGTTGAGAACGGGGACAAACCACGGCGCACATCCCGCGAGTATCCGCTCCGCCCTGCCCCGGTCGTTACCCCGGGCGAACCATCTCATGAGCGCAACGCTCGTCTCCACCCCTATGAACTCGATCCCGTGCACACCCGAAAGATAAAGCACCCCGGGCAGCCCGCTCCCGGTGTCCCCAATCCCAACCGCCCGTATGTCCCTCCCCTCCACGGTGCGCCCTATCGTCTCGACTCGCACCGGCGCGAAGGCGCCGTCCCCCAGTGTCTCTAAAAAAATCTCCAGCGACCCGGGCGTGTGATACTTTTCAAACGGTCTCGGAAGTCCGCCCGCGGCAGCTTTTCCCTCCACTCCCATTCCGTCAAGCCTCTCTCTCCCGGATATTTTACCCCGTTGCCCGCGAATCTGTTAAACGTCCCGTCACGCGCGCCCCCCCGTCCCGCTCCGCGAGCCGCCGCCCTCAAACCCCTTTTGTTGACCGTGCGGCGGAATGACTTATAATCGGTGTGACGATGAAAGGCCCGCGCGCCGACGACAATCCCCTTCTCCTCATGCTTCGCAGGTTGACATGCCGTCACGAAGGCGAGGAGCACGACTACTGCGGCAGGTGCGGCGCCGACCTGCGCGAAACCGCAGGCTACCAGTGCCGCCTGTGCGACCTGCGCCTCAAAAACAGGACCTTCGCTCCCGGGCAGGCTCCCGCATTCTGCCCGTTCTGCGGCGCGCCCCGGTTCACTTTCAAAAAGATCAGAAAGAAAAAAGCAGCCGGCAGGTGACTTCCGGGCGGAATTTCCGCAGAATTTGATTTTCGGGGTTCCGATGATATAATCGGAAAAAAGCGAAACGCCCTGACCGCCGCATGGAACGCCGTCATGCCCTCCGAGTTGAGTCCGGAAAATAAAGCGGACCTTTTACGGGACCTGAAAAGCAGCGACACGAAGCGCCGCAGGTACGCCGTGAGGATGCTTTCTGGGAAAGCCGATACGGGCGAGATAAACTCGTTTCTCAGAAAGCTTCGTCCTTACGACTGGGAAGGCAGGCTCAGCGCGATCTCGCTGCTTGAAAAAAATCCGGACGGGGAAGCCGTGGAGAGCCTCAAGGCTCTCGCGCTCGATTTCCACCCCCGTGTCCGGGGCGCCGCCCGGAGAGCGCTCAAAAAACTGGGCGTCGAAAAACTCTTCTCGGAGGACGAGGTGATGGAACTGGTCACCTACCTCGACCACCAGAGCTGGTGGGTGAAGACCGGCGCCATAAAATCGCTCGAGGCACTGAAAGACCCGCGCGCTCTCGACCCCATCAGCCACCTCCTCCTCGACGAGGACGAACAGGTGCGCGAAGCCGCCCAGAAAGCGGTCGAATCGCTCAGAAAATGCGTTAAATGACCTCCTCCGGTTCGCTTTTCCTCGGCATCGTTCAGGGTGTAACGGAATTTCTCCCGGTCAGCAGTTCGGCACACCTCGTTCTCGCCCAGCATTTCCTCGGCGTCCGGGAGCACGCGCTCCTCCTCGACGTGATGCTTCACGTGGGAACGCTCCTCGCCACCGTCTGGTACTTCCGCGCCGACATACTGCTCATTGCCGCCCGGTTCTTCGGGAAAACCGCCGGAACGGATGCGGACTGGCTCGCGTCCCCGGCGGAAGCCAGGAAGTACGTCCTCTTCATCATCCTCGCCACCATCCCCGCCGCGGCGGTCGGCGTCACACTCAAGGACTTCATCGAAACGCTTTTCACGTCCCCCGCGGCGGCGGGCTGCAACCTGTTCATCACGGGAGTACTGCTTCTCGCGACCCTGCTTGCCCGCCGCGACGGAAAACAAACAGCGCTGCTCCCGGTGTGGGCGATATTCGCCGTCGGCATCGCCCAGGCGGCGGCAATCGCGCCGGGCATCTCGCGCTCGGGCGCGACCATCTCCGCGGCGCTCCTCGTCGGCGCCAGAAGGGATGACGCCGCGAGGTTCTCATTCCTGCTTTCCATCCCCGCAATCCTCGGCGCCGCCGCGCTTCAGACCGGCGATCTCCGCTCCTCCGACCTCGCTCCACACCTTGCCTCCATCGCCGCCGGAACGGCCGCCGCCTTCCTCTCCGGTCTGGTCGCCCTCCACGTCGTCTTCACCGCCGTCCGCCGCTCGACGCTCGCCGTTTTCACGCCTTACTGCTGGGCAGTCGCCGCAGCCGCGCTCATCGCACTTCGCTTTAAATAATCACTATCCGCCGGCTCCCGCCCTCCCCCGTTCACGTTGACCCGTCACCCGGCGGGCAATATGATTATGAACAGCCGGTCCGTTCAGCGCCTTGAATGACGCGGCGTGGAACGAACTTTCATGATTCGCATTCGCGACGCGCCGCCGGGGCGGGAGGAAGAGCCGCGCGGGGGGGCGGGCTGCCATCGCCATGAAGACTGTGGAGAAACCCTGGGGACGCGAGGTCTGGATCGCCTGCGATAACGGCAGGTACGCCGGCAAGTTCCTCGACATAAAGAAGGGGCGCCGGCTGAGCCTCCAGTACCACCGGAACAAACACGAGACGCTTTACCTCCTCGAGGGGAAAGCCCTCTTCACCCTCGAAAACGATGAAGGCAGGCTCGTGGAAACGGAGATGCTCCCCGGCGAGGTCCGAGTTGTGGCGCCGGGGCGGAGGCACCGCATGGAGTCCGTCGTGGACTGCCGCTTCATCGAGTTCTCGTCGCCCGAACTGGAAGACGTGGTGCGCGTGGAGGACGACTACGACCGGACCTGACGCGGACGGAATGAAGAACAGCACTGCTGGGAGGCGCCGAATATGGTTCCAGAATAGCCGGGAGCATGGAAAGCCTCGAACCGCTGAAAAGGCTTCACGATGATTTCCGCGACTTTGCGGAGGAACTGGAATCCATCTTCAAGAATTTGACTCCGATGTAATCTTAGTTCGAATCATTCAACGGGCGCGCGTAGTTCGTTGAGAGCCTGCGGCTCGAAAGCCGCGGAGGGGGAACGGCGCACGGGGCGCGTCCGCCGCTAAATCCGTGCCGGGAGGGCGCCAAGATGAAAATCGTATCGCTGCTCGCGAGTCCCCGCGGGGAAAAAGGCAACACAGGCAGGCTCCTCGAGATCGTGCTGGAAGGCGCGCGGCGGAAGGGCGCCGCCGTCGAGACCGTGGTACTCCCCGGGGGAACGGTTCTTCCATGCAGGGCGTGCGACACGTGCCACCGGAAGGGTTTCTGCCCCCAGAAGGACGGGTTCGAGGGCATCAAAGCCAGGATAACGGCGGCGGACGGGGTCGTCCTCGCAAGCCCGAACTACATTTTCAGCGTCAGCGCCCAGATGAAGGCGTTCATGGACCGTTGCTGCGGCGCCATCCACTGCATGGCATTCGAGGGAAAGTACGGGGCGTCGGTGGTGACCTCCGGCGGCGGAGACGAGGAGCCTGTAGCCGGCTACATGAATCATTTCCTGATGACGACGGGTATACGACCGGTCGGTTCGGTCTGGGCGACGATGGGGGAAATCGGCGGGGAGGATTTCCCGGAGGCGATAAAGTCCCGTGCGCTCGGGCTGGGCGAAAGGCTCGTGGAGTGGTGGGAGAAGGGAACGACGACCCCGGAGGTCGAAAGGACGATCGAGCGGTTCAGGGAAAGAATCAGCCGGCTCATCCTGTACCGCGGAGACGAATGGCAATACGAGCGCGAGTACTGGGAAAAGAACCGTGGGTTGCGGACGAAGCCGGCGACGTGACCGCGGCGGGCGCGGCGGGATGGAAGAATATGAAGTCATCGTGATCGGGGGCGGTCCGGGCGGCGCGGTCTGCGCGCGGGAACTGGCAAGGCGCGGGCGCCACGTCCTTCTGATCGAACGCGGCGAGCCGGATCGTTACAAACCGTGCGCCGGCGGCATATCCCCCCGGACGGCTCTGATCACGCCGATGGCGCCGGAAGTCGCGGAGAGGACGGTCAGCAGTTCACTCCTTGTTTCCCCGAAGGGTCTCCAGCTTCGACTCGAACTCGGCGGGAGCGTGGGATGGGTGGCGTACCGGCACCGCTACGACGGCTATCTATGCCGTCTGGCGGAAGATGCCGGGGCTGAGGTGAGGTACCGCTGCGAGGCGAGGAGCGTTGAGACCGGGCGGACCGGGGCGACGGTTCACGTGAGGACGCCCGGCGGCGAGGGCGTTCTCGGCGCGCGGTGTATAGTGGGGGCGTTCGGGTACACGCGGGCGGGAAGACTCCTCGGTCAACTCGGGGTAAGCCCGCCCCCGCCCATAGTCTGCGTCTGCATCGAGGCTGCCCTCGACGAAGAGCAGGTTGACGACAGGATAGGCGGCTGCCTCGAATCCTATTTCGACGCGCGGATCGTACGGGACGGCTATGCCTGGATTTTTCCGCGGCGGGCGGGTGTGAACGTGGGGCTTGCCACGCGGTCTCCTTCCGGCGGCGGCAGCCTGCGGAACAAACTGACGGATTTCATCGCGAATCACCCGGTCGCCTCCGCCAAACTGAAAGGCTGGGAGCCGAAGTTCGGGTCGGCGGCGGCTTCGACGTTCGGGCATCTCATACCCGGGGCGCCGGCGGGCAGGGTTTCCGGAGAAAGGTTCGTGCTCGTTGGGGACGCATCCGGCGCCGCCGACCCGCTCACGGGAGAAGGCATCTACCACGCGCAGAGGTCGGGTCAGATCGCCGCCGAAGTCCTGTCCGGGATGCTGAAAGAGGACCGCCTGTCGGCGGACGATCTCACCGTTTACGATGACGCTTGGAGGGAACGGCTCTACGTGCACGGCACGCGCTACTCCCGGCTCGTGTGCAGGGCTTTCGCGAATTTCCGCCACCAGAACGATTTCGTGGAGGTTTTTTTAGCTCTCGCCGAGAGGGACGAGAACCTGCGCCGCACGATACTCGCCGTGTTTTCGGGCGTCGGCTCAGCGAGGGAGACCTTCCGGAAAGTTGTCACGGCTGGCAACTTCGCCTTCGCAGTCCGCCGGCTCGGATGGAAAACACTCCCGCTCGTATGGGCGGCGGCGAAGACCTGGAGGGAGAGGGACAGGGAGGACGCAGATCGGGAGCGGCGCCGGGCGGCGCCGCGTTGTTGACTCCCGCGGATGGAGGGCGGGGCGGGCTTCGGGTCAGTTGGTGATCGCGTAAAGCAGGATGTTTATCGCCATGCGGAGCGCTGCCTCGCGCTTTTCGTCCGGGTCCTTGTGAATTGACGGCGCCTCGAGTCCGTCGCCGATATCGGTGTTGAAATCGTAGAACACGGCGAGGCGCTCTCCGATGAAGATGCCGTAGGCGCGGGGAGGTCCGCCGGCGTGCTCGTGTATCTTCGGAAGCCCCCGCGGAAAGTCGTAATAGATGTGAAAAATCTCGTGATCGAAAGGGATTTCCGTCAGGGAGCGGTCGGGAAACACTTTCTCCATCTCGCGCCGGAAGGCTTCGTCCATTCCGTAATCGTCGGACGCCCACAGAAAGCCGCCGCCGTCGAGATACTCACGAAGGCGGAGCGTTTCTTCGGGCGAGAGCACAACGTTACCGTGCCCCGTCATGAAAAGCATCGGATAGGAGAAAAGGTCGTCATCCGTCAGCTCGATCTCCTTTCTCGTCGCAAGGGCGGGTGTGCCGAACAGTTCTTCGAAGCGCTTCTGGAGGCGCGGCATGGAGGTGCGGTCCTGATACCAGTCGCCACCGCCGTGATAATGAACCTGCGCGACCGCGAACAGGTCGAGCGACGCGCCGGCGTCCCCGGAGCCTGATGCGGCGCGCGCCGGTACGCCGCCGAGCGCCGCCGCTAAAACCGCGGCTGAAATCATCGCCGAAACCGCCCGCTTCACACCAGCCCCTCCCTCCGCCGTATTCCCCACTCGGCGCACAGGAGCGCGACGATGAGAACGTAAAAGGCGGGCGAGCGGAGGGGCGTCCACTCTTTTCTCACCGCGACGAAACGCTTTTTACCCAAGAGCGCGTCGAATGCTTCGCCGGCTCTGCCCTCGTCGTAACCGGCGCCGCCCGCGCTGTCCGCCACGTGCTTCAGGAGGGCGTCGTTCCTGTACGGCTTGAGGAACTCCCTCGGCGCCACCTCAACGCTGAAAGGCTGCGGCTCCGCAGAGACCTTTTTATCAACGATCAATTCGGCGGAGTAATCCCCCGGCGCTTCGGCGCGGAAACACCCGGCGTACGCGCCTCCGCGCCCGCTCACCGAAAGCCCCACCTCGAAACCGCCCTTCCCACCCACACGTTTCACGCCGACGACCGCGGCCCTCCCCCCCGGCCCCCCGGTGGAAGCCGGCTGAGCCGTGAAGCAGACCCTTTCGCCGATCACGACGTTGCGCCGGGACACCGTGAACGACCAGTCCCGTTCACGCTCCGACTCGAGCGCGTGCGTCATCACGTTCCGCCAGAAAGTTTCGTAGCGCTCCGCGTGGTCCGTGTGGAGCGCCCACCGCCAGAAACCCTCGGCGGCGAGCACAACGACGGTCCCTTTTCCGCCCCTCCCCTCGGCGATGATCGGACACGGCGAGCCGCCGCACCGGTTCCAGGGATGCGCTGCAAGCACGTTCGAGGAATTCAGCGGCGCCGCCGGGTTGTACGTGTACAGGTACGGCAGTTCCGACCATGTCTTTTCGTTGAGCGTTCCGCCGCCCAGGCGGGTCACGGCGTGCCGCGCGCCCAGGCTCGTGAGCCTGATCCCGAACGCGCCCCGGACCACGCCGCCCTGCGCCGGCGCGACCGGCATCAGCGCCGCGAGCTTCCTGAAACGCGGGGAGATCACCGAACCGCTCCCTCCGAGCATCACGAGCGCGCCCCCGCTGGAAACGTACCCGGCGAGCGCGGCGTCGGCAGCCGCGCTCATGTATCGTCCGACCGCACCCAGCACCACGACCCTGTACCGCGCCAGTTCCGACGGCGACGCGATCGCCCCGGCGCCCGGTCCATTCATCAGATTTCCCTTCGGGGAAAAAATGATGAAATCGGCTTCAAGCCCGTCGCGCCCCTCGAGAAACCGCTTGAGAAATTTGAATTCCCATCTCGGCGCGTCAGCGTAGAGCACCCGCTGCCTGCCGCCGACGACATTGACGTACGCCGTGCGCGCGTTGTCCTCCGTCACCCGCTCCCGTCTCTCCAGCCTCGCGCTCACGCTCACCGCGTGGACGCCCACGCCGCCGGGAGGCGCCGTAAACGAAAACCGGGCGCCCGAGTCCCCACGCCCCAGCTTTATCCGCCGCGACGCCCTCATCGCGCCGTCCATGCGGAGCTCCACCACGGCGTCGGTCTCCTCCTTCAGTCCCGACGCGGAAAGGCTCCCCCCGACGCGCAGCGAAGCGCCCGCCTCCACGATCTCGTCCGCGTACAGGCGGTCAACGGTCAGGTTCTCCGCGGGACCCGGGTCGCCGAAACCTATGGCGACGACGGGTACGGACACGCGCGGAACCGGAAGACCCGCGGCGTGCGCCGGCGGAACTCCCGTGTCGGCGCCGTCGGAAAGGAGCACGACTTCCGTAACCGTTCCTCCGCGCCTTCCGCGGAAAGCGTCGAGCGCGTCGAGCACGGCAGAGCCTGCGCCTCCGGGAAAACCGCCGCGCAGCTTCGCCGGCGTGGTCTCCACGGGCGGCGACCCCGCGAACGTGAAGAAACGAACGCGGGCGTCCCCGCGGCGGCGATACAGAATCTCAGCCGCGGCGACGGCGCGCCGGAACCGGCTCCCGGAACCCCGCCCCTCCTCGATATACATGCTCTGGGACGCGTCAATCAAGACGGCGATCTCCCGCGGCGAGGGCATCCTGCCGGGGTAAAAAAACCTCGGCTGAGCGGCGGCGACCACGACGAGCGCGAGCGCCGCGGCTCTCAGAACCAGCGGCAACCATCTCCGCGGAAAGTCCACCGCGCGGAGAAAAACGGCATACCTGTAAACGCTCCACGCACACGCCGCCGCCAGTACCATCAGCAGGGGAAGAGCGAGTCCCCCCAGCCTTATCGAGACGTCAGGAAACATGGCGCCTTCTCAAGATTATCGCGCCGCATGGGAAACGAGACAACATCCCTGCGCGGTCTCACACGGGGTATTTTCCGTGGCGGTGAAAATAATAATGCATCAGGGCGAACTTGTACCAGGGAATGCCGACCGCTTCGGGCTGGGCGTAGATCATGCCGATCAGCCCGCCGTTCTTTTTTCCAACGGCGCCGATTGTCCTTTTCACCTCGCGCTCGATTCCGCGCGGCGCGGCGCGTGGAAGAACGCGCTGAAGGTCGAGCGGTCCCATGAGGCACAGTTTCCCGGACACGTTCTCTTCGAGATAGTCAAGACCGAGACACTCCATGTCGTCCTTCTGGAGCACGTCGAGTCCGATCTCGATGAGGTCTGGGACTATCGCCCTGATGTCGCCGCAACTGTGCAGGAAAAACTTCATTTTTCCGGCGTGAGCGGCGCCGATGAGACGTTCATAGCGCGGCTTGAAGACGCGGCGCCACGTCTCGGGGGAGATCATGAGGTTCCGCTGCGTGCCCCAGTCGTCCGTCATGATGACGGCGTGGCATCCGCAGCGGGCATACATGTCCATCAGTCCGATGTACCATTCCTCGATCAGCCTGTCCATGAGACGCTGCACCTCGCTGGTGTTTACGACGAGGTCCATCATGATCTCCTCGAATCCCCTGAGGAAGTGACTTCGCTCCCAGACGCCGTTTCCGAGGTCGCCGATCGTGAACAAGCCGCGTCCGAAGAGATTCCGCAGCCGCCTGAACGTGGTGAACCGTTCGGGCAGGCGCGGGTTCGGGACGCGGAACGTCTCGAGCGCCGACCAGTCCTTCAACGGGTGACGCGACACCTGCCCCAGGTCGTGTGCGGAACGCGTCTTCCACACGCAGCCGAACTCGTCCTGGAGCGGCTTCCCGGAGAACGCCCAGCCGAGGGGAAGCGGTCTGCGCGGCCGCCAGTCGCCGGCGGCGGCGATGAGAAAATGTATTTTAGGGTAGAACCCTTTCTCGGGCTGCCAGGTTTTCGCCGGCGTGTACGTGATGAAAAAAATGTCGCTGAGCGCCGGTATGACGCTGAGGAAGGGCACCCTGTCCGGCGCTCTGAACTCTATGGCGCGATAGACCCTTTCGATTCCGTTCACGGTCTTCCGTCCGGGATTCCGATTTTCATCGGCGGGCGGACCGGGCTTTCCCGCGGTCGTCAGCGGTAGAGAATCTCGGTGCCGAGGGGGATGTACCTTGTCGCCGCCCTTTTCAGCTCCTCGGAGGTGTTGCTCGGAAAGGACACCACTTCCGTGACGACGCCCTTCGCCTTGAGCATGTGGACGAGTTCGACGAAGTCGCCGTCGCCGGAGACGAGTATGATCACGTCGAGCCGGTCCGCCATGGCGATGGTGTCAATGGCGATGCCCATGTCCCAGTCGCCTTTCGCCGTGCCGTCCGGGCGCAGCTTGAGGTCCTTGGACTTGATCTCGAACCCTATCATGTTCAGTATGTTGATGAAGCTCGACTGGTCAATGTCGGGAGTCTGGACGATGTAGGCTACGGCGCGAATAAGCTGCCGTTCGTCCACGCAAAGGTCGAGGAGCTTGGAAAAGTCCACCTTGGAGCCGTACTGGTGCTTTGCGGAATAAAAGAGGTTCTGCACGTCAACGAAGACGCCCACCCTTCTCGTCGCCATCATGCTTTTCGCGCGCTGCCTCGGCACGGGAGGTCTCGACGCCTGCGTTTTGCCCGTTCTCTGTCCTGTAACCATTTAGTTTGCCCCCATGGGTTTCCGTTCTTGTATTTTCCTCCCCGAATTATTCGTGAAGCATGAATAATCCGGTCACTACCGCCGCCGGTCCCGTTCACGATTTCCGGCGGCGGCGCAGGCGGAACGTTCAAAGTTCCTGCCTGGCGCGGAGCGCCTGCGAGAGCGTGTCTCCGTCTATGTATTTTATATCCGCGCCGGCGGGGATTCCACGCGCCGGGCGGGTGGCGCGCACGCCGAGGGTCTTGAGTTCGCGGGCGATGTGCATGGCGGTCGCCTCGCCCTCAACGTTGGGATCGGTGGCGATCAGCACCTCGCGAACGCCGCCTTTCTTCACCCGCTCGAAGAGTTCCCGGACGCGCAGCTTCTCCGGACCGACCCCTTCAAGCGCGGATATGCGCCCCCCCAGAACGTGGTACACGCCCGGATGGCTGCCGCCGCGCTCGAGGGCTTCCACGTCCTCGGGTTCCTCCACGACGCAGATGAAGCCCTGGTCGCGGTTCCCGTCCGAGCAGATGAGGCACGGGTCCACGTCGGTGAAGTTGCAGCACACCGAACACAGCGCGATGCTTTTTTTGACGAGCATGATCGCCCGCGCGATTTCCCTCGCTTCCTCGTACGGCATGCCGAGGATGGACACCGCCATGCGGTACGCAGCCTTCGGTCCGATGCCGGGCAGCTTCTTGAACGCGTCCATTAGCATCCGCATGGGCTTGGGAAACACTTTACGCCCCCGAGTCGAAACCCGTCTCTCACCGCGCGCGGTCACGCCCCGCGCGCGCAGCGGCTGGGCGGAGACGGTCATTTCCCGAACGGCATCTTGAAACCGGGTATGTTCTGAACGGGTATCCCCGCCGTGAGCCGCCCCATCTTGTCCCGGGAAAAGTCGTCGGCTTTCTTCAGCCCGTCGCGCACGGCGAACAGAACGAGGTCTTCGAGCATCTCGACGTCGCCGGGGTCAACGACGGATGGATCAATCTTCACCTCTAAAAGGTCTTTCTGACCGTTCAGCTTCACGGACACCTTCCCGCTCGGGTCGGCGCCCGTGATCTCCGCGCCCTCAAGCTCGGACTGGACGCGCTCAAGGTCGTCCTGCATCTTTTTCAGCAGATTCCCCATCCTGGACATATCGAACTGCACGTTTCACCCCCGGTTCAGACTTCCCGGCTGCCGGGAAACGTTTCATGGATCATATCTATGATGGAGAGATTCCGTCCCCCTGCCGGAGCAGGCGGTTCGGGCGCCTTCTTCGGAACCCTGCCGCCTTCTATATTCTCGATTGACCGGACCTTCAGCTTCAGCGGCTTCCCAAAATACCCGTCGAGCGCCGATTCCACCTTTTCCGCGTTCGCCGGCTCGGTCATCTGCTCCTTGTGAAACTGGTGATCCCGGTCGTACGCCAGGGTCAGCGTGTCGTTTTCGAGCGAGTGCGGGAAGCCGAACGAGAGTATGATGCATGTCGGGAGATATTGCTTCTTGAACCCGGCGAGGAAATGGTTCCAGCGGCGCCGTATCAGCCCGATGGTGATTTCGCCCGCGATCTCGGGGAGGGTGTCTTCCCCGGGCTGTTCCGGCGGAGGCGTCTCCGGGGGTCTTTCCGCGGGACGACTTTTTTCCACTGCCGCCTTTTCCCGGCGCATCGCGGTTTCCGCGCCGGCTTTCTCCCTGTTCAAGGAGTGCAGTAGTTTCACCATCATGATTTCGAGAACGACCCTCGGGTAATTTTCCCACCGTATGCGCTCCTCGACGCGCGAGGCTTCGTCCATCATCTCCACGATTGACCCGGCGGACAGTCTCTCCGCCTGCGCCTTCAGGGCGCCGTCGCCGTTCCGCCGCGCCCCGACGCCCTCGCCGGGTTCGATGCCGGCTTTGAGGAAATAGAGGTCGCGCAGGTGTTCAAGAAAAAGCCTGAGAAAAAGGGCGGCGCTCTTACCCTCCTGGAAGAACCCGTCCAGAAAACGGAACCCCCGCGCGGCGTCCCCATCGATCAGGGCGCTCAGGAAATCCGCCGCCTCGCCGCCGCGGACCGCGCCCGCCACGTCCAGAAAATGCTCGGTGGAAACGTCGCCGCCCGAGTATGACACGAGCTGATCGAGGAGTGAAATTGCGTCCCTCATCGAGCCGTCGGCGGTGTGAACGATCAGGTCGAGCGCCTCCGGCTCGACCTCGAACTTTTCAGAGCGCGCGATGTCGGAGAGGTGTTCGCGGATCGTCCGCGGCGGGATGCGGCGGAAATCGAACCTCTGGCACCTGGACAGTATGGTCAGCGGCAGTTTCTGCGGCTCGGTCGTGGCGAGGACGAATATGACCTTCGGCGGCGGCTCCTCAAGTGTCTTCAGCAGCGCGTTGAACGCCTCCCGCGTCAGCATGTGCGCCTCGTCAATGATGTAGACCTTGAAACGCGCCTCCACCGGCGGCACCCGCACCTTCTCCTTAAGGTCGCGGATGTCGTCTATCCCGCGGTTGGAGGCGGCGTCTATTTCGATCACGTCGAACAGCAGGTCCCTCGTGATGGAATCGCAGATGTGGCATTCGTTGCAGGGGTCGGGCGTGGGTCCCTTCTCGCAGTTCAGCGCCTTGGCGAGAATCCTGGCGGTGCTGGTCTTGCCGGTCCCGCGCGGACCGGAAAAGAGGTACGCGTGAGTGATCCGCCCCGACCCGACCGCGTTCTTCAGCGTCGTCGTGATGTGGTTCTGTCCTGCGATCTCCTCGAACGTCTGGGATCGGTATTTCCTGTAGAGCGATATGTAGGTCATCGCCGCCTGAAATTCCGTGTGAAGATCAATAAAAAAGACCGTGCACCGTTCTTCGTTCGTCGCCTTCCCCGCGTTACGGCGGCAGCCGGCTCGGATCAGGATGTCCCGCGGCACAAGAACCGCACTGCTTACCGCTGCTGCCTTCCGGCCCTGACGGGGTTCACAGCCGTCCTTTGCGCGGGTCCCGGTCGTCAGCGCCGCTTGCCGCGGGCAGACCGGACAAGGCGAGACCTCGGAACGGGATTCAACCCCGCTATAGCGGATTTCGGGTTCAGGGTGCCGCTACCTCCCCGTCTAGCACGGTCTATTCTTCAACCCTCGGATAATTCATCCGGGTCAAGCCGCGAAACCGGGCACTCTCCCGCCCGGACTCCACGTCCGCGCAGACCTTCCTCCGTTCGCAGCGTTGAATTATACCCGCCGCGTCCCGCGTTTTCAAGAAACCGCTCTTTGTTCACGCGCGGCGTAACGGCTTCCCGAACGGGCTTATTGCCTCCCGCCCGCGCCTTCCTTCATCAAATCCCCGCTCTGCTTCAGCATCCGCTCAACGCGCCGTCTGAACGCTCCGGCGTCCACGCCCCCGTAGCCCAGTTCCCTCGCCACTTCGTCCGCCTGGAGCATGTTCCCCGTCGCCCAGAGTTTCTCCCTCAGGAACTTCCCCGCCGCCGGGTTCTCGAACCAGTCCCCGCCGAACATCTTCTCCAGTCCTTCCTCAAGCTGGGCGGCGAGAAAAAACGCGCGGGCGTAGTCCGCAGAGTAAAAGAAGGCGTCCACGTCGGTGCGGAACCTCAGCGCGTCCGCGGGCGTCAGCGCGAACCCGTACGCGTCGCTGAACAGCGCCCGGTAAACCTCCTGCAGGTCTTCCGTCTGTCCCTTGTAGTAATCGCGGTAGTATGATTCGTCCCCCCCGTGGAGTATGCTCTCGTACAGAAGTTTCGCCCCGTTGTATCTGCGCACGAAGTAGACGTTCCAGAAGGCGCGGTTGCGCAGGAGTTTGCCGACGTCTGCGTCGGTGAGTTCGGGGACCGCCCCCGCGGGGGCGATCAGCCTGTTGTAGTCTCTCACAAGCTCACGGTACCTGTTCAGCCAGCCGGGGTTGCCCCACATGTTCTCGAAGAAAATCGCGTACGCCTCCGTGACCGCGTTGTTTCCGAGTTCCTGAAATTCCCACGTCCCGGCGGCGGTGTTGCCGAAGTGAAGCGCGTGACCGCCCTCGTGGAAAAAGGTCTCGAAATCGGGCACGCCGCTGGACGGCTTCACCGTGACGCGGATGTCGCGCGGGACGCGGATGGAATAACACGCCGCGCGCGGGTGCTTCTTCGGACGCTTTTCCTCGTCTATGAGTATCTGCGTGCCCGCCGCCGTCGTGAGGTCAAGCCCTATGCCTTCGATGAAGTACCTGAAAGCCGGAACCACAAGCTCCGCCGGAAAGTACGGCGTGAAGTAAGGCACCTGGGCGAAGTACCCGATGTCCGAACGGCTGAACTTTTCGAGCGGAAAACCCATCACTTCCCGGACTTCCTTCTCGAGCAGCCCGCGGTACAGGGCGTCGGACTCACTGATGTATTCCTGCGAAACCCGGATGAGTTCCTTGAGATTCACCCACCGAAGCTCCTCGGACATCGCCACGTAGTCACTGTAGCCGAACTCGACCGCGAGTTCCCTCACGCGCTCCTCCATGCGCTCGTGTATGGGGTTGAGAACCTTCTCCCACACCGAAGCCTGCGCCGCCTGGAGCTTCTTGCGGTTGTCCGGGTCCTTTTCGTTGTCGAGCAGCCCGTTGAGGTCGCGGTACGCGATCTCGCCCGCCATGAAATCCACCGTCACTTTCGCCTCCGCTTCCGCGTTGTTGATCTCGTCGTCGAAGTGAGCGGTGTCAAGCCCGATGTACTCCGCCGCTACGTAGTCCCTCAGAAACTTCAGAGCGCGTCTCTCCTCCCCGCTCAGCTCCCCGCCCTTTTCCGAGAGGAGCTTTTCGATGTAGAGGGCGTTCTCCTTCCGGAAAAGCCCCTCGTGCCCCCTGTAAGTCAGTTCAAGTATGCTCTCCTCCCCCTGGGTCCGCGAGTACCACGAAAGGACGGACTGGATGAGCACAAGCGACTCGGCTTCCTCCCGGATTGCGCTGATCCGTTCGTCCGTCTCGAGCACGGTCTTCGCGCGGACCGGCGCCGCCGCCGCCGAGAGCGTGAAAAGAACAATCGCCGCGAACAGTGTTTTCCTCATGACGTCGCGCCTCCGTTCGAGAACTTAAATGGATCAGTCCCGCGCCACATTTTTTACCACGTCTCACTTCCTGTCAACCGCGCGCCGCCCGCCGCCAGCGGTGCGGAATGAATGGGGGGTGGTGGGTGGCGCGGGGGCGAAGGTGGGGTGAGAATCTGGTATCGAGGTGGAGAGGGCAGGCAGGAACGGGGCGCTGTGAGCGCCTGGTTGTGGTATGATTGTGGGGCTGGGGGCTGCGCGTGGCTGGAGCCTTCTGTTCCGGGAGGCGTTACGAAGAGTCGTTGAGGCGT
>JBFMFE010000063.1:0-8029 GCA_040752295.1 bacterium | reverse complement strand
AGACACGGCGGCTAATAGCCGTCAGGACGCTTTATTCGCCCTCTGCCGCGTTTTCACCGCCAACGCCACGTTATCACCTTTCCCGCGCGTTTGCAAGCGCCACGCGCGTTTTACGCGCCTCACGCGCAATACACCCGCGCGGGCGTGAGGTAGCCCAGCGCCTGGTGCGGACGCTCTTCGTTGTCGAAGCTGAAATACGCCCCAGGCTCCCGCCCTGCCTCCCACACGCCGGTACCGTGTCTGTCGACAGGCAGGTAGTCCTTAAGATAGACCGGAGAATGGGGTCTGCGGAGAATGGGGTCTGAGCTTGAAAATTGAATTTTGGAGTGGGAGTCTGCGAGAATGGGGGTCCGAGAAGGAGAACGAGAAGAGGAGAATGGGGGTCTGCGCCAGAATGGGGGTCTGAGCTTGAAAATTGAATTTTGGAGTGCCTGTGCGGACAGGTCTGCTTGCGCGCTGCCTGACTTTGCCGGGAATTGATTTCTGGCGATGGAAGCGGCAATAAATTGATAACATCCCGAAGTTGCAGGAACCCGAAAATCGCCATGACTGCGATGGCGCGAGCGAAAATTTCATCACTTACTTACGAGGGCGATTCGAAGGATATGGCAATAAACGTTCATGTTGATGTTTGATGACTGAAATGACGAAATGTCTGGCAATTTTTTCCGAACAGCTCTCTTTTTGATTGTACTCGCTCGCTCCTGCCTGCCCTGTCTGCGTGCTTACGATGCCCGTACGCACAGGCAGGCGGCAGGCAGGTCGCCCCGATGAACGATTTTCGGTTTATTTTTCGTTATTGCCACCGTCGTGTTTGTACTACAATAAGGGTCGGTATTAATTCCGCAGGTTGTGTGTGAAACGGCGGAACAAGGGGAATGGCGAGGTTGTTGAAAAACAAGGCATTCGCCGCGAAGACGCTGAGGGCGATGAGGGGAACGATGGATTCCCGCTTCCGCTTCCGCGAGGACATGCTTGCGCGAGAATGAAAAAAAGACTTTTTCAACAACCCGTGGAAAATCATAAATTGGCGCCGACGCTGAAAACGATTTACAATAAACCATGCGTGAATTCTCGTGGGGAGGTGGGCGGAGTGATAAAGCGTCTGTTTTCGTTGGCGGCGTGCGCTGCGGCGTGGGTCTTGCTCATCTGTTTCGCGGCGGAGGCGCATTTTCAGGCGATCCTGCCGTCGGACGAGGTCGTTACGGCGGACGGCAGCCCGGATATAACGCTCGACCTCGTTTTCATGCACCCGTTCGAGGGCGGAGTCATGGACATGGGGACGCCGGCGGCGGTCGGAGTCGTCGCGCGGGGAAAACGTGAGGACCTCACAGGCGCGCTCAAGCCCGTTGAGAGGGACGGTCATTCGGCGTTCGCGCTCGATTACAGGGTTCGGAAGCCGGGCGACCACGTGTTTTTCGTCGAGCCGGAACCATACTTCGAACCGGCGGAGGGGAGTTTCATCGTCCATTACGCCAAGGTCGTCGTGAACGCGATGGGTCTCGAGGAGGGATGGGACGAGGAACTGGGGCTTGAAACCGAGATCGTCCCCCTGACGCGCCCGTACGGTCTGTGGACCGGTTCCGTTTTTCAGGGGCTTGTGAAGGTGAACGGACGCCCCGCGCCCGGCGTCGAGGTGGAGGTCGAGTACCTCAACGAGGGAGCAGCCGTCAGGGCGCCTTCCGACCCCTACGTGACGCAGGTCGTGAGGGCGGACGCCGCGGGTGTCTTCACGGCAGCCATGCCGCGCGACGGCTGGTGGGGTTTTGCCGCGTTGAGCGAGCGCGGCTCGATGATCACGAATCCGTCGGACGGCAGGGACTACCCGGTGGAGATCGGCGCCGTTATGTGGGTGAGGGTGCGGGACATGGAACAGCCGCCGCCGGGGGCGTTTTGAAAAGCAAGAATAATGGAGAAGAATGGTATCAAGAAGAATGGGGGGAGAATGGTGTTAGACATTAACAGGGTGTTGAAAAACGAAAATATCAACCACAGATGACCACGGATGAACACGGAAATGAAGAATTTTCGGCGCGAATGCGCCGAAAAAATCAGTGTCAATCAGTGTTAATCCGTGGTTCATGTCTTTTTCAACAGGTTGTTAAGGAACGGCGGGGGCGCGGTCCGTGGGGTTTTTCGCATCCGGTGGTTATGAGTTATAATTGAAGCGGGCGGCGAAGGACTATAAAGATCCGCGCAATAAGCGCCCGAGAGAAAAACCGGTCATGAAGAAGCTGCGCTTGTATCTTGAAACATCCCTGTTCGGGTTCTATTTTGACGACGACGCCGTGAACGCTGAAAAGAGAAAAGCGGTAAGGACGCTTTTCGAGCAGATAAAGCAGGGGATGATGGAGGGATTTGTTTCGGGACTGGTGATCGGCGAACCTGGCAAAAGCCCTCCCGCGATGCTTGAGAATTTCATGGGAATAATAAAGGACAGCGGGATCAGGGAGTACGAATCGGACGAAGACGAGGCGGAAGCGCTTGCTGAAAAATATCTGTCGGAGGAGGTCGTTCCGGCGAGTGTCGGAAACGACGCGGTTCACGTCGCCCTTGCAACGGTGGGGAGTTCGACGTGATGGTAACACTGAACTGCGTTCACATCGCCAACGAATTCAGGATAAGACGGTTCAAAACGATCAACTACAGGGAAGGGTACACGAAGGAATTATCAATCCGCACCCCGATGGAGGTGATCCGTTATGAAAATTGACGGTGTGTAATGGATGGAGTGGCTGCACGGAATAAGGGAAAAGGAAGCGGAAACCCGCGAAAAATCGGGGATCGGCATTTCGGAATATTTGAGAAAAGTGCGCGATGAATCGAGGGCGCTTGCGAGAAAGTGGGGACTTGAAACCGTTGATTTGAGAACGGCAGGAAAATAACGCGCCCTTGCTGCTGACCGGCCCGGGACACAAACAGATTCATAAAAAAATGGTGTCAGCCGAAGGATATTACATAATGGGAAAGAATTCTTTTTCCGCAAAAAACATTCGCCTCACCCGCCATGTGAAGAACAGAATGAGATGGCGAAGGATAAGCGACGAGGAAATGACGTCAACGATTGAGACGCCTGATCGAGTCGATGATGAAATCGGGGTGAAGGTTGCATATAAAAAGATAGGGGATAGACTTATTATAGCGCCGTACGTTATTGAGAAAAATGTTCGCATCGTTCTATCGGTAAAATTCAAAGTGATGAAGGAAGGTGATGAGCGGTGAAAATAGAATACGACAAAGAGGCCGACGCAATGTACATATCATTAAAAGATGAATATGTGGATAAAACGGAAGAAGTGGACAACGGTGTTTCGCTCGACTTTGACAAGGGCGGCAATTTGATTGGAATAGAGATACTACACGCAACTAAAAAATACTCGAAGAAAGATTTATTCGATCTGACGACCAGAAATTTAGTGCTGGAGAGCGTCTGAAAGAGTTGTGTATGGAAACGATAAAAATCATATATGACAAAGAAGGCAATACCCTGACCGTGTGGTTCGCCGACCCTGAGAACGAAGCGACATGCGAAGAAACATCCGAAGAGATAATTTTTTCCAGAGACGCGAACGGCAGGGTAATCGGCTTTGAAGTGCTGAATTTTTTATCCCGCGGGCAGGTTATCGAGGGCGACCATATCAACGTGGAATCGCTGGTTGTTGCGGGGAAAGTCTGAACGCCCGGTGAGCGGTAAACGGTGAGCAGTGAACGGTTCGTTGTCCGTCCGGACGAACCCGGACCCGCGCCCGCGACGGGCGCGCTTTGTGTGAGAGAGGGCTGTTGAGCCGGGGAGGGAAACGGCGTGCACATTTCGGAGGGGGTGCTTTCGGCGCCGGTGCTGATCGGCGGCGCGGCGTTGAGCGCGTGCGGCGTCGCGGTCGGGCTTAAGAAGGTGGAGGAGCGCGAACTGCCCAGGGTGGCGGTTCTGTCATCGGTGTTTTTCGTCGCCTCCCTCATCCGCGTCCCCGCCGGACCCGCGAGCGTCCACCTCGTAACTAACGGTCTCGCGGGCATTTTCCTCGGTTGGGCTGCGTTTCCCGCGATACTCGTCGCCCTTGTCCTCCAGGCGGTTCTGTTCCAGTTCGGGGGTTTGACCACGCTCGGCGTGAACACGTTCAACATGGCGGCGCCGGCGGTGGCGTGTTTTTATCTTTTCCGCGGTCCCGTTCGGTCGCCCTCGGCGTGGGTGTCTTCCACGGCGTCGTTCGCGTGCGGCTTTTCCGCCGTTATGATGGGATGTCTCCTCATCGCCGTTTCGCTCGTTTTCACCGAGGAGGCGTTCCTGAGGACGGCGCAGGCGGCGGTGGTCTTTCACCTCCCGGTGATGGTGGTCGTGGGGACGATCACGGCCCTCTGCGTTCGTTTCGTGAGGAAGATCAGACCGGAGATGCTCGATGTCCGCAGCGGCGGAGGCTGAAAAGAAAGCGAAAACGCGGCGCGCGGCGCGCCGCGTGTGCGCGGCGCTTGTTCTCGCCGGGGCGATTTTCGCCGCCGGCGCCCCTGTCCGGGCGCACAAGGTGAATATATTCGCATGGGTGGAAGGGGACGTGGTGCGGACGGAGAGTTATTTCAGCGGCGGCGCGAAGTGCAGAAACTCGAAGGTGAGCGTGCTCGATCCGGCGGGAACGGTCCTCGCCGCGGGAACAACGGACGACGAGGGCGGGTTTTCGTTCAAACCGACGGTGAAGACCGACCTCAGGATCGTACTCGACGCGGGGATGGGGCACAGGGGCGAGTTCCTCCTCCCGGCAGGCGAACTCCCCGACGTCCCGGCGGAAGGGCAGGGCGCCCCCGGCGGCGGCGCAACTCCGGTATCGGAGAAGACCGCGGCTGCCGTTTCAACCGGAAAACCCCGAGCCGCGCCGGGCGGCGCGCCTCCCGAGGGCGCGCGCCCCGAAGGCGCGCGCCCCGCACCCCCGTCCGCCGCCCGCCACGCTCAACCCCGGCGCCCCGAAGAATGTCCGCCCTTTATCGGCGAAGAGCGCCTCCGCGCGATCATCGAGGCAGAAGTTGAAAAGAAGGTGGCGCCGCTGAGAAAAATGATGCTCGACGAGAGGCGCCGCGACGACCCCATCGCCGAAATAATCGTGGGGATCGGTTTAATAGCGGGAGTCATGGCGCTGCTTATGTTTCTCAAACGCCGCCCCCGAGGCGGGACCGGAGGTGACGCAGGCGGGCGGTGATAAACGAGGAATTTTCAACGGGCGATTCGAGGATTCATCGTCTCGACCCGCGCGTTAAGATCGCGGTGTCCGTCGCGTTCGCGTTCGTCGTCGCGCTCGGGAGCGAGCCGGCGATGCTCGCCGCCGCCGCCATCTTCGCCGCAGCCCTCGTGCTCTTCGCGCGCCTCGCCCCGGCGCGTGTCGGCGTCCGGCTTCTGCTTGTGAACGGCTTCATGGTCTTCGTGTGGGCGTTCGTGCCGTTCGCGTATCCCGGCGAAACGGTCTTTTCGGTCGGCGGGCTGGACGCGACCCGCGAGGGGCTTGTCTATTGCCTGCTTGTAACCGTGAAGTGCAACACCATACTCGCCGCGACGATCGCGCTTCTCGGAACCTCCTCCGTTTTCGACCTCGTCCACGCGCTGAGCCATTTCAGGGTTCCCGACAAGCTGATCCAACTGTTCTTTTTCATTTTCAGGTACATGCACGTCGTCCGGCTCGAGTACGCCCGGCTGACGAACGCGATGAGGGTGCGCTGCTTCGAGCCGGGGACGAACGCGCACACGTACAGGACGTACGCCTACCTCGCCGGAATGCTCATGGTGAGGAGCTACGACAGGTCGGAGCGCATCTACAACGCGATGCTGTGCAGGGGGTTCAAGGGGAAGTATTACCTTCTGGACCACTTTGTCATGCGCGCGGAGGACGCGGCGTTCCTGACCCTCTTCGCCATTTACATTGTCATGCTCGCGGTAATCGAGTGGCTTTGAGCGGGTCCGTTATAAAACTGAGGGGCGTGACGTTCGGTTACGCCGCCGGCGCGCCGGTTCTGAGGGACCTCGATTTCGACTTTGCCGCCGGCGAGAGGGTGGGACTTGCCGGACCTAACGGGTGCGGGAAGACGACACTGTTTCACGTCATAATGGGGCTTTTGAAGCCCGCGGCGGGGGCGGTCGAGATTTTCGGCAAACCCCGCCGCGCCGGCGGCGATTTCCGCGAGGTCAGGCGCAGGATCGGGCTTCTGTTTCAGGACGCCGACGACCAGTTGTTCAGCCCCACCGTCGCCGAGGACGTCGCCTTCGGTCCGATGAACCTCGGAAAGAGCCGCGCCGAAGCGCTGTCAATCGTGTCCGAGACGCTCGCGATGGTCGGACTGTCCGGCTTCGAGAACCGCGTCACCTACAGGCTGTCCGGCGGCGAGAAAAAGCTCGTCTCTCTCGCCGCCGTATTCGCCATGAAGCCCGAAATTCTCCTTCTCGACGAGCCGGTCGCCGGACTCGACGAGCCGACCGCGGAGCGCATCGTGGACATACTCAACGGGCGCGAACGCCCGCACCTCACCATCTCGCACGACGTCGGCTTCCTCAAGAGGGTCGCCGCGAGGCTGATCACGATCAGGAACGGCAGAATTGAGAACCTCGACGCGTGACTCCGTCCGGCGTCGCCGCCGGCGGGGAACGCCGGAAAACATCGCGAAAACGTCAAATCCGCGACGCCGCGGTTACCTGTGTTTTTTAAGCGATGGAAAACGGGTATATATAACGTTGAGCGCCCTTCCCGTGAAACCGTACCTCGGAAAAACCGGAAACGCGCCGTCTATCTTCTTGAGAACCTCGGGCTTTTTCTTCTCCAGTATCTTCCCGGCGACGAAGCCGGACGCGGACAGCGCCGCTCCGGCGCCGGCGCCCGCTATTGCGGGATGGACCAGGTTGTAGAAGAATATAAGGAAAGGGATGTAAAAGAGAGTGAACCCAATGAAGAAGCCGACGAGCGCGAACTTCGAGGCGGCGCTCACCTCCGGGAGCGGCGGCGCCGCCCCGGCGCCGCCCGCGCCGCCGCGCCGCGCCCTGACTCGCTTCTTCGGAAACGCCGCGCCGCATCCCGTGCAGAACTCCTCCCCCGGCTCGGCGGGCTTCCCGCAGCTCCTGCACTGCCTCAGCTCCTCCATCGCCACTCACCGCGCGCCGCGCTTCACCCCGGCGGCGTCACAGGGCGGTTTCTCCCTGATCGAACTCATGATCGTGCTGACCATTATAAACATACTCGCCTCGATAGCAATCCCCAACTACATCAGCGCGCGCAACAGGGCATCCTTCACGGGCTGCCGCCAGTCCCTCATCGGACTGCGCCTCCCGATGGAAATGTACCTCGACGACTACGGCTACTACGGCACAGACCGGCTCGCCGCTTACTTCTTCAACGACCCCTCCAGGACCAACGAGGAACTCGAGGAACTCGTCCGCAGGAACTGCTCCGACGAGTGGACGGTTGACGACATCGAGGTCGGCGCCGACACCTACCGCATACACGCCACCCCCCGCTTCCTCGAAGACTGCGATTTATGGGTTGACCCGCAGACCTTCTGGCCCCCCTCGCCCCGCGACTGTATCTTTTAACCCCTCCCCGGTTTGTTAATTAGTATCTTACAAGCTGACATCCGCGCAAAACGGCAGGAAAAATGATTGACCACGGAAGCACGGTAAAAATGATTTGCCACGGAAGCACGGAAGCACGGAAAAAGACGTTTTTATATGCGCCGCTGGCGCAAAAAAAGACCTTTCCGTGTTTCCGAACTTCCGTGTTTCAGTGGTAATTTTTTGTCTTTTGTCTGGTTCCGGCTATGCCGGGTTAGGAGGGCGAAAAGTACTTCTCATTAACACTGATTTTCATTGAAATAAATTCACCCTCAATCATAGTGAAGTGCCGATGGAGATCGTCAGGTTGCAATTGTTCAGCCACAGGGCGTTTCCGTAATTTCCGATAAGTCCTGCATTGTGGAGCAGAGGAAGGTGCGCTTTTTTGTTCAGGACGACTTCTATGTTCTTGTTGTCGAGGCGCACGCGGCCCAGGTTGGAGACGAACTTGCGATA
>JBFMFE010000062.1:0-3477 GCA_040752295.1 bacterium | reverse complement strand
GGCGCGCGCAGCGTTACAGCTCAATACTCTCGGACGCCTGCCTCGTGACTTACCCCCGCGCGTATTTCCTCCAGGACGTTGACAGCCACCTCTACTGCACGCGGTACCTGAGGGCATGGGCGCTCGAGCGCGGCATCCGCCGCCGTCTCGAAAACGACTACGGAGAAGACTGGTACCGAAGGAAAGAAGCCGGCGCCTTCCTCGCGGGACTGTGGAGCGAGGGGCAGGGAATAACCGGCGAACAACTCGCACTTCGCACCGGCGGCTCCATTGACCTCGCCGGACTCGCCCCGGATTTCACTTCAGAACGCTGACGGGCAATTCGAACTCGCTTTTCGAACGAGCGGTAAAATAAACCGTAACGCGGTCCGGTCCGGTCACCAGTCCGCCTTCAGCCCGAAAAACAGGGGACCGCCCACGCGGATGTTCCTGCGCCGCCCCTCTATGTAATCGTACACGACCGAGGGGATGGCAAGGTTTATCTGGTTCGGACGCTTCGCTATCTTCCACCGTTCCTCGTACGGCCCCTTCTCCCCCGCCGCCATCCGCCTTTCGACCTCCGCCGCGAACCCTTTCACCATCATGTCTATGAAGGTCAGTCCGGTCGCCGCGCCCTTCTCGTACACCTCCCCGAGCTTGTCGCCCATCCGCACGTCATGCTTCGGCGGAACGCCGTAGATGTTCCCGTCGTGGACGAGGACGGTATTAAGAGCAGCCATGCTCATCAGCGGTTTTCCCTCGTCCCAGTTGAATACCACGAACCGCACGTCCCGACCGCACGCGGCGCCGGCGTACAGCTCCACCTCGACGGGACCGACCGTGTTCCTTGCTTCCACCGCCCCGCGCACCATCGCCCCGACGGCGTTCCTCAAAACCTCTCCCTGCGGCTCCCTTTCGGTCCGCAGCAGCGCGGCGATCTCCTCGTCGGTGAAGGACGCTTCCTCGTAGAACTGCGGGTACACCAGCGCGCGGAGGTCGCCGGCGCCCGCAAGGATCATCGCTACCCTCTCCACGCCGAACCCGACGTTGAACACCGGGACCTCGATGTCGTAGTTCTTCAGCGCCGCGGGAGAGTAGAAACCGAGGTTTCCGACCTCGACGTCCTTCCCGCCGCAGCCGATAAAGACCTCCGTGTCGGTCTCCGGCACGTAGTACCGGCTCGCCGTCTCCTTCACCCTGAAAGAGCATTTCCGGAACCCGAGTTTTTTCAATATCTCCCTCGTCAGCTTTTTACCGTCGTCCATCGTCAACCCGCCGTCCATCGCCACAACCGAAGCCGACGTGCTTTCGAAAAGGTGATGCGGGTCCTGTCTCTGTTCCCTCCGGAACCGGCTCCCCACCGAGAACAGCCGGATGGGCAGGGGTCTCTTCTTCTGCAGTTCCCGGAGCACGGGGAACCAGTTGGTCGTCATGTGCGAGCGCAGCGTTTTTTTCGTCGGCGCCGGTTTCAGTTCCCGGAACTCCGGGAACACCTTTTCCAGAATGTCGCCCGCCTGGTCGCCCGTGATCCGCAGCCTCCTCGCCATTTCCTCCAAAAAATCGTCCGCCTCTATCGCGGCTTCCTTGTACTCGCGAAGAAGCGCCCTCAACTCATCCGCCCCGTCGAAACCGGGGACGATGCCGCGGATCGCTTCCTCTTTTTCGCGGCTCAACCCGATATCCGCCCTGTCAAGCCCCGCGAGGTAATAGACCCTGTCCAGTATCAGGGGCGCCTCCTGCCCGTACTGCATGTAAACGTGTCTCTCCTCTACAATCGCGGGGTTGATCGCCTCATCAAGCCCCAGCGACAGGAACGCTTCCCTGAAACGCTGGCACAGCGCCGCGACCGGATGCTCCCTGCCCCATCCCCTGAGCGAGCGGTCAACCTCGCCACCCCTTATCTCGATCATCCTGCTCAGTTCGCTGAGGGGGTGCCCCTTTCCGGCGATGTGGAACGCCTTGTACCACCCGAAGGGACACCTGACGACCTGAAAACCGGCGAGTTTCTCGTGAATGCCCCTGATTATCTTCAGCCCGGCGGCCGGTGCGGCGAGGTTGTTGGAAAGATGGGCGTAGGGATAAAGGACGATCCACTCCGAACCGAGCTTTCTGTGGACCTGGACGATCTCCCCGCTCACGCGCTCGGCGACCTCCTCCGCGTACGCCTCGTCGGGCTTCTCCGCGGCGATGAAAACGACCAGCGCGTTGCGCAGTTCGGCGGACTCCGGTGTCTCGTCCGAAACCGCCTCGGCGAACTGCGTTTTCTCCGTCACCCTGTACGAAAACGGGTCCGAGTGAATGAACAGAAGTCTCATTTCAGATCGCGCGCCCCCTCGCCTCTTTCATGACGCGCCGCGAATCGTTTCACAGACGGTACTCTATCACAAATCAAGGTTCTTAATGACATTCATAAGAGTTATACTCGGCAAATTCAACCCTGCTCCCGCTCCCGCTTTGCTGCATCAGTCTTAAGTTCGGGAGGGTTGAGGGTTCGTCGTTCTTGAATTTCAGCGCGTACGGGCGCGGCGGCGCGGACGCTTTTCACGGAATGCGCGCCTCACAACCGCCTGCTCGCGGCGACCACCCTCTCCACGTCGCCATCCGTCACCGCCGCCCTGCCGTAAAACGCCAGGTTGTAAACCCCCTCGATCTCCGCCAGCCGGCGGAAGGTATCCCCGTCAACGCATTCCTCCATCTCCACGAGAAGCCGCGACGGCGGAACCGGGAAACCTCTCCTCCGAACGGCGCGGCGCGCCGAGAAATAAACCCTGCGAATCTTTTTCTTCCTGCGGTCCGTCTCCCCGGCGCCCGCCGGCGCGAGGCGTAAAATCAGGATCAACAGCGCGAACAAGCCCCCCGCCGCCGCCGCCGGGATTCCGAGCGCGCGCAGCGCGCCGGCGGCGTTCGCCCTTCCCGCAAGCTCCGATCCCCACGCGCCGCCCCACCTGACGAAATCCGCAAAATAGCGATCGAGGAAAAAATTCAGCGGCGTGATCTCCTTCGTCAGGATCGCCCCGCCGGGTCCAGCGGGGGTCGCCTCGAACGGGAGCCACCCGGCGGACGGAAAATAGACCTCCGCCCAGGCATGAGCGTCGGTCCCCCGGACCTCGAAATACCCGGTGAAGGGGTTGTACCTGCCGGGATTGAAGCCGGTGACGAGCCTGGTGGGCAGTCCCGCCGCCCGGGTCATCACCGCGAAGGCCGATGCGAAATGTTCACAGTACCCGCGCCGCGACTCGAACAGGAAATACTCGACCACGTCCCTGCCCCGCGGGTAGGGAGGCGTGTCAAGGTCGTACTCGTAATTGTCCAGCAGGTACCGCCCTATCCTGACCGCGCGCTCGGAATTGTTCCCCGCGCCGCCCGTTATCCCGCCGACGAGCGCCGCGACGGATTCCGTCACGTTCGACTTATCGCAATACGCCTCGAACCCTTCGGAGCAGGACGGACCGGTGTACCGCAGCAACCCCGTTCCGAACGCCGGAACGCGCGAGACCA
>JBFMFE010000061.1:0-8424 GCA_040752295.1 bacterium | reverse complement strand
GGCGAGAGGCACGTCGCGCCGCGCGCGCTCGAACTCGACCGGCGGATCGAAACGGACCACACGTTTTTCCCGTGGGACATCGTGAAAGCCGCCCTGCCGCACGGGTTCCTCAGCCTGATCATCCCGAAGCCCTTCGGCGGACAGGGTTATCTGACGGCGCACATGTCGGTCTTCATCGAGGAACTGTGCTCGTTCTGCCCCGGCGTGGCGAACATCTTCGGCGCCCACGCGCTCGGACTGGCGCCGATACTCGTCGCCCCGGACGTGAGGCACTACGAGAAGCACATGCGCGCCGTCGCCGACGCCGAAAAGAGGGGCGAACCGCTCCTTTTCGCGCTCGCGATCACCGAGCCGGGCGCCGGCTCGGACATCGAGGACGCCGATTTCATCCGGACCGCGCGGCTCGTCACCACCGCGAGGAAAGTCCCCGGCGGCTACGTCCTCAACGGGCGGAAGGTCTTCATCAGCAACGGGAACGTGGCGCGGTACGTGTGGGTCGGCGCCGTACTGGACCGCGAACGCCCGCTCGAGACCGGCGTGGCGCTCGTCGTGCCGGCAGGCGCGGAGGGTTTTTCGGTGGGCGCGGTCGAGAAGAAGATGGGTCAGCGCGCGTGCCCCGCAGCCGAGCTTGTCTTCGAGGACGTCTTCGTGCCGGAGGAGAACCGCGTCGGCGAGGAGGGCGAGGGAGAGAGGCTGACGGCTCTCGTGTTAGGCGCATCGCGCGCGCCCGTGGCTGCGGTCGCAGCCGGCATCGCCCGCGGCGCGCTCGAACGCCTGCTGGCGTTTCTGAGCGGAAAAAAAGCGCGCGGAAGATACCTCTTCGAGGAACAGTGGGTGCAGCTCGCGCTGGCGGACATGACGGCGAAAATCCAGGCGGCGAGGCAGCTCTGCCTCGACGCGGCGATGTACTGCGATTTCGCCGGAATGCCCGCTCTCATGCGCCGACCGGAAATGAGAGTCCTCAACGCCTGCCCGCGCCCGCTCGTCAAAAGCGCGCCGTTCAGAAGGCTTTTCGCCTCCGGGCGCGCCTACAGGACGTTCAGGGACCTCGCGCGGCGGCACGTGACCGCGGAAGGCGCCGCGCTCGTCGCGGCGTACAGTTCCATCGCGAAGTTCGCGGCGAGCGACCTCGCCGTCGAGGTCTGCCTGAAAGCCATGGACGTGATGGGACCGGAAGGACCCGCCCGCGAGTGGGGCGTCGAAAAAGCCTTCCGGGACGCGAAACTCACGCAGATTTACGAGGGGACGAACCAGATCAACAGGCTGTACGCGTACAAGATGAGCGCCGTCTGAATGCCATGTATTCATAAAAAGCGATGAAGCCGCGGAGAACACGGAGAGAAAAATCGGTTTCAGCAATATCGGGGTGAATTCCACGCTCAGCCTGAAACAGCCGCTTCTTTTCCACGCGTATCCACGGCTCGCGGGCGGCGTGCCCTGGATTCCGCTCGTCGAGGCGCCGACCCCGGTGCAAAGGATGGAAAACCTCGAAAGGGAACTGGGGGCGCCGGGTCTCTGGGTCAAGCGCGACGACCTCACTGCCGTCCCCTACGGGGGGAACAAGCCGAGAAAGCTCGAGTTCGTGATAGCCGACGCGAAGGCGAAGGGCGCGCGCGCCGTGATGACGTTCGGCGGCATCGGCACGAACCACGGGCTTGCCACCACGATATACGCCGCGGCGAACGGGCTGCGCTCGCTCCTCGTGCTTTTTCCGCAGCCCGTGACGGAACACGTGCGGCGGAACCTGCTTTTGAACGCGCGCTTCGGCGCGGAGATGCGCCTCGGCGGGACGTATCCGGGTGTCGCGTGCAGGGCGCTCGCGTGGCTGGCGGCTGAGAGGGCGGCGGGACGCAGGGTGTACGTGCTTCCGCCGGGCGGGTCGTCCGTCAGGGGGGCGCTCGGATACGTCAACGCCGCGCTCGAGATCGCGGCGCAGGTGCGCGACGGCGCCCTGCCGGCGCCGGACTTCGCGTTCGTCCCAGCGGGAACGTGCGGCACAGCCGCGGGACTCCTCGCCGGGTTTCACATCGCCGGCATGAAGACGGTCGTCGTCGGAGTGAGGGTCGCCGCCCGGATCGCGGTCAACAGGGGCGTCGCCGCGAGGCTGTGCGACGGCATCTTCCGCTTTCTCGCCGCAAATGGCGCCGATCCGACGACCGGGGGCGGACGCGCGGCGCGTCCGTGTGCGGCGCTCATGAAAAACCTCGTCCTGATTCACGATTTCCACGGCAGGGGCTACGGATATCCCACGCCCGCGGGACTGGAGGCGATTGAAAAGCTCGAAGCCCTCGAGGGGCTGCGCCTCGAGCCGACCTACACCGGCAAGGCGATGGCGGCGATGATTGATTTCGTGAAGAGAAACCGGGCGGAAAAGAGGAACGTGCTTTTCGTCAACACGTACAACTCGAGGAGCATGAACGGGTATCTCGAAGGCGTCAGACCCGACGCCCTGCCCCAGGCTCTGCGGCGGTATTTTATCCCGGACGATAACTGTTCAGCCGGGTGAAGCATTAAAAGAGAATGTAGAACGATGAATGTCCGGCGTAGAAGCAAAAGACTTCGGTTCGAAATTTCAGATTCATCATTCATTTTTTCCGATCGTTTCGTTCCTGCCGCTTAAGTTCGGTAAAGCGTTACCACGGATGCTCCGAAAAGAGTTATAATAAGCTTGTGAAAATGTTCATTTGACGGGGAGCGCACGGGTGGAAAAAATCAACCTCGCGAAGTTCAAAAAGATCGCGTTCGTCGCCAGCGGCGGCGCGGCGAAGGCGCTTTTCTACCACATCGGCGTCAACCTCGCTCTCAAGGAGCACGGCGTCGAGATATCGTCCGGTCCCCCCGAAGAGCGTTCGCCGGACAGGCACTACGTGAGCCTGCTCGTCGGAAGCAGCGGCGGCTCCATCTTCGGCGCGCTCGCCGTGAACGGCTTCGACGAGGAAGTGATCGAGACCAAGCTCGAAAACAAGCCGCTTCTGAGCTACTTCTACAACACGCGGAGAAGAAAGAAGGGAGACCTCACGGGATTCTCGTACCAGGACGTCTTTTTCCCAAGGCTGCCGAGCCTGCCCGAAATGATGGACGCGGCGAAGCGCTACATGTCAATCCACAGGCTCCGCGAAAAGTACGGTCCGGGCATCGGACTGGAGGCGCTGTTAAGGGAACTGATCCCTCCCGTCGCCTTCTTCACGCTCTCACGACTGGAAAAATACCTGAACGACGTCCTCCCGATCACCGACTTCGAGGAACTGCACCGGAAATTCGGACTGGAGCTGTTCGTGACCGCCACCGAGGTTGACTATCCCCGGAAGGCGATCATAGGGCACATGCGCTCGGACTGGATCGGGACCGACGACGACAACTTCTACCGCGACAGGTACATCAACGGGATTTCCATCCCGCGCGCGGTGCACGCCTCCTGCGCGGTGCCGGGACTTTTCATGCCGGTGGAAATCGAGGGCGTCGGGTACTACGACGGCGAGGTGAAAAAAGCCCTCTCCGCGCACGTGGCGAAGGACCGGGGCGCTGACCTCATATTCGTGTCGCACACGTTCACCCCCTACATTCGCAACGGAAACATGGGAAGCGTGATAGAGATGGGGCTTTACTCGGTCGTCATACAGGCTTTCAACACGCTCATTTACCAGAAAATACAGACCCCGAAAGAATTCCACGAACAGCAGGAAATCCTCTACGACTACGTCTGCTCCGACACCTTTCGCAGGAAATATCCGGGGCTGTCCGACGAAAAATACGAGGAGTTCAAAAAAGAACTGTGCGAGAAGATGAACTTCAACCCGGACCTCAAGTACATATACTTTCCGTCGCCCAACGAGATATTTTTCATGGACCACTTCAACATGCTCCCCTTCGCGACGCGCGAGCTTATCAACATCGGGTACGCCGTGGGGCAGGAAGTCCTCGCCATTCACGGCATCGAGAAACTCCCCGAGTACGCGGAAAAAGGAATACTCGAGAAGAAAGGGCTGCGGAGGTTCAAATTCGAGCGCAGCAGGTACGAACAGTACCGGAAGGTCATGCGCACGAACTACCAGCACCTCGTCTGAACCCCCGCCAGCCGGCGCCCCATCCCGCGCCCGCGCCGGAAAGCCTCGTCCTTGTTCGCGGCGCGCGAGCAATCCGGGCTTATATAAACGATGAAAAGCGGATATCGAACAACGAATCCCTCCCCGTATTTATCTGTTTTTCCCCGTAGCCTGTAGCCCGAAGCCCGAAACCAAGAGCATGCCGCCGTCATTCTCATGTTGCCGTCATGGATCGGAACGGATAAGATAGTCGTATGCGGGGCGGGGCGCGTCCCGCCGGCGACACGGAAGCAGGCGGCATGGGCGCGAACGTCCAGAGCGGCGAAAATAAAGCGCCGAGCGCGCGTCGAACGGGAGGGAGCGATGGAACCGGGCAGGACTTACGAAGAGTTGAGCATCGGCGACAGGGCGTCCGCGGCGAAGACCATTTCCGAGTCGGACGTGTACGGGTTCGCCGGAATAACGGGCGATTTCAACCCCGTGCACGTCAACGAGGAGTTTGCCCGGAGGACGCCCTTCGGCACGCGGATCGCCCACGGCGGGCTTTCAGCCGGGCTTGCGGCGCCGGTCCTCGGGATGAAGCTTCCGGGACTGGGCACGGTCGTGACGAGGATGAACGTGTGGTTCCGCGCGCCGGTCAGGTTCGGCGACACGATCACCTGCGCCGCCGAGGTGGTGGAAAAGAACGACGAGAAAAAAAGGGTGAAGATGAAGCTCACCTGGACCAACCAGCGGGGCGAGGAGGTCATGGGCGGCGAGGCGTCGGTGATCCCGCCGACGGCGGAGATGAAAAAGGCGTTCGGCGGACCGGGGTGAGGTTCCGTCCGGTCCGCGGGCTGATCGGAGCGGGCGGGGGCACGTGAAAGACGGCATCGGGAAAATCGTCTGCATCGCTCTCGGGGTCGCCGTGCGCGCTGGAGAGCGGCTGAGGGAAGCCCCCGGCGAGCTTGAGCGGCGCGGCAGGGAGAAGGCGGAGGATTTGCGCGTGGTGCTCGACGATCTGCGCGAGGCGTTCCCGTGTCCGGGCGCCGCCGGTTCCGGGAAGGCGGAAAGCGAACGGGGGCTTGCGGATTACCTCTTGAGACCGGAGGCGAGAGGACTTGCGGGCGACGTTTTCGAGGAACTCGGGCTTGCGAGGCGCGTGGACGTTGAGGACATGAGCCTCAGGCTTGACAAAATGGCTCGGGAAGTCAAGAATTTAAAGAAGAAAAACCGGGGAGTGGCGCAGCCTGGTTAGCGCACACGTCTGGGGGGCGTGGGGTCGGCGGTTCAAATCCGCTCTCCCCGATTTTTTTTGCCGCGCGGCGTCCGCGCCCCTGCGCGCAGGCTGCGGCGGAATCTTCTCCTGTTGCTGAGCGTCTGAAATGGCGAAACGCGCCGGCGGGAAAAGGAAAGACTACGACGTGATAATAGTCGGCGCCGGTCCCGCCGGGATTTTCGCCGCGCTCGAACTCGTCCGGGAGAAGGGACTGCGGACGCTCCTTCTCGAAAAGGGCGCTGACATAGACGGTCGCGACCGCACTGATCCCTCATCCATACTGTCGGGATGGGGCGGCTCGGGCGCGTTCAGCGACGGAAAGCTCAACCTCTCGCCGCACGTCGGCGGCTCGCTCGCGGGCTTCGTTGACGTCCCGCTGCTCGAAGAGATCATCCGTTACGTGGACGGCGTATACGTCGGGTACGGCGCCGCGAAATCGCTTTACGGCGGCGACTCCGACCGCGTCGCCGAAATCCAGCGCAGGGCGTCGCTCGCCAACCTCAAGCTCGTCGTCTCCAGCATACGGCACATCGGAACCGAAAACTGCCCCCGCATCCTCAGGAGAATCCGCAGGGACCTCGAGGGAAAGCTCGACATGAGGTTCCATTCGCCCGTGCGGGAGATACTGTGCGGGAGCGGCGGCGTCCGCGGCGTCGCCCTGGATGACGCGCGATACTCCGCGCCGTTCGTCATCGTCGCTCCCGGGCGCGAGGGGAGCAGGTGGCTCTCGGAGGAAGCCGGAAGGCTCGGGCTTCCCACCACGCACAACCCGGTGGACATCGGGGTGCGCGTCGAGGTCCCCGCCGCCGTCACGGCGCACCTCACCGCTTCGCTGTACGAGTCAAAGTTCCTGTTCGCGTCGCGATCGTTCGACGACAGCGTCAGAACCTTCTGCATGTGCCCGCACGGCGAGGTGGTCATCGAAAAAAACGGCGACGTCGTTACCGTAAACGGTCACAGTTATTCGAGGACGCGGACTTCAAACACGAACTTCGCGGTGCTCGTCAGCACGAGCTTCACCAAGCCGTTCAGCGAGCCGATCGCGTACGGGCGCTTCATCGCGCGGCTTGCAAACCTCATCGGCGGCGGAGTGATCGTCCAGCGCCTGGGCGACCTTCACGCCGGCAGACGCTCCACACCGGCGCGCATCGAAAAGTCCACCGTCGTCCCCACGCTCAAAAGCGCGACGCCCGGAGACCTCAGCTTCGTTCTCCCCTACAGGTATCTCACGGGCATACTCGAGATGCTCCGGGCGCTCGACGACACGGCGCCGGGAATAAACTCCCCGCACACGCTCCTTTACGGCGTCGAGGTCAAGTTCTACTCCTCGCGCCTCGAACTCTCGTCCGAACTCGAAACCGACATCGCCGGACTCTACGCCGTCGGCGACGGCGCCGGCGTCACAAGGGGACTCGTCCAGGCGTCCGCGTCGGGCGTTATGGCGGCAAGGTCAATAATCAGAAGGCTGAAGGGAAAAAAGAAGGGCTGAAAGCGCCGGCGGCGCATCGAGGGTAAAGAATGGTCGGAAGGTTCGAGGGCGCGCGGAGATGAAGATACTGCTCACGAACGACGACGGGTACAGGGCGGAGGGAATCCGCGAGCTTGCCCGCGCGCTCGCTCCGCGCGCGGAAGTGGTGATCGTCGCCCCCGAGCGGCAGCGCTCGGCGGCAAGCCACGCCGTCACCCTCCACAAGCCCCTGAGGCTGAACCGCGCCCGGGAGTCCGAGGAAAAGAACGTCGCCGTGTGGTACTCGAACGGGACGCCCACGGACTGCACCATGCTGGGGCTGTTCGAGGTCGCGCCGGACGCCGGCCTCGTCATCTCGGGGATAAACAGCGGACCGAACCTGGGCGAAGACGTGCTGTACTCGGGGACGGTGGCGGGCGCGATGGAGGCTGCGCTCCTCGGCAAACCAGCCATCGCCGTCTCGCTCTCCAGATACAACGTCGGCGAATACGGGCTTGCCAGGGCGTTCATGGCGGGGCTTGCTCCCCAGATCGCAGAAAGTGGACTGCCCGGAAGCGCCATCCTCAACATAAACGTGCCGCCCGTCGCCGGCGACCAGTACCGGGGCTTCCGCGTTACGGCTCTCGGAACACGCACCTACAGGGACGTGCTCGACAAGAGGACCGACCCGCGCGGACAGTCGTACTACTGGATCACCGGAACGCTCGTGCCCGGCGAAACGAAGAACAGCGGAACGGACTACCGCGCCGTAAGCGAGGGGCTTGTGTCCATCACGCCGATCAACCTCGACATGACACACACCGGACTTCTCGAGAGCCTCAGGATAAAAGACCCCCTCGGCGGGACGCCTTGAACGCTTCCAGGTTCATCATTTCATAACCCAAACACAGCGGTTTTTCCGGTCTCAACAATTAAAATTCGCTTGAAAAACCGCTTTTTTATAAAAATCCGGGCAGAATACCCCACTCAGAAGGGTGGGGATGAATGCCGATTAAAAATTCCATGTTTGCCTTTCTTACTTGATGCCCCGTCCGAAAGGGCTGAGTAATTCACTGATTTTGGAGTTCGGCGATTCACTGTCGCTTTCACAGCCGGGAATTAACATTACAGCGCAACTTTTCGTTTTGACAGGCTGGAAGCATGTCCCACTATTTCAAAAATATCATTTTTCAGTGGGACAGGCATCTTGCCTGTCAGAAAAAAAACTCCATTTTTGCAAAACCTGCGCTGTAGTGTTAATTCACGTTAACACCAGACGCTGGAGGATGTAATCGAGGGGTATGACAACCTCTGTTAAGTTAACGCTTATGGGTACCTGTCCCCGCATTGTCGCGTGGGACGACATGATGGCCGACCTGCGCCGCATCAAGGCGACAAAAATAGTATCGTGTCAATCATAAATTGATGTATTATAAAGATGAATATCGAATGCAGAATTTCGAACCGCAGAATATCGAAGGAAAGCAAAGAAGAATAACAAGAAATTGATCGTTCGACTTGTTCGTTATTAGATATTCGTTCTTTACAACATGTGAACTTTCGCACTTTTTCACAATGATATTTTAGCATAGACCTACTTGACATCATATATTTTTTGACTTATAATCTGTTAGTTAATACGCTAACAGATACAAGAACAAGGAGGCGGACCATGG
>JBFMFE010000060.1:0-2229 GCA_040752295.1 bacterium | reverse complement strand
CCTACTTTCCGCACTTCTCGGACATCATTTTCGCACAATTTTCTCACAGCGCGCAACATGTCGTGAAAGATTCCGCATGAGAGCTATGATTTTCTCAAGTTCATGATTGTTTTCGATCCAAGCGCGGCACTCGTCGATTTTGTCCTCATTGAGATATACGGAAACAGTTTTTCCTTTCTCTTTCCAGCTTAACTGATAGTAGGGGCCATGGCGTTTTTGGGGATCGGTCTTACACCGGCATCCCGGATTGCCGCACGGTATCCGCCTTTCTGTTATGGAACCTTGCAGGATGAAGCCGAGCGCATGGATTCGTTTCTTGAGGGCTTCATACCGGCGCTCGTATTGTTTCTTGTTCCCGTTGACGGGCGAGCCGTTTTTTTTCATCGCGCCCCCTTGACAAATACCTACAGTATAATATACTGTATGCAAAGGGTTTTGTCAAGGGCTTTCGGAAAAATCGGTCGAGTGAGGCGGAGACCGTGAAAAACGAACATTCTCTGGAATCGCTCTGTGTGGGAGGACATCCCGTCATCACGCCGTTCATGGAGCGGCTGCGCCTGAAGGAGTTTTTCGACGTTGCGCTGGGGCCGCCGGACCGCCGATGCAGGCTCGCGCCGTCCGAAAGCGCCCTTGTGCTGGTGCGAAACTTCACGCTTTCACGACATCCGCTGTACGGCGTTCCCGAATGGGCCGCGCGCTTCGACCCCGGACAATTCGACATGGACGAGCGCCAACTGAAGTTCCTCAACGACGACCGCCTCGGGCGCGCTCTGGACAGAATGTTCACCGCCGACCTGCGAAGTCTGATGACTCGCGTCATCGTAAACATGGTGAAGGAGTTCGACATCGATCTGGAAAGATGTCACAACGATTCGACAAGCATCACCTTCAGCGGCGTCTACAGGCAAAAACCGGCGCGCGCCGACGGCAAACGCCGCCTGCTCGTCACTCACGGACACAACAAGGACCACCGGCCCGACCTCAAGCAGCTTGTCTGGTCGCTGTCGGTCACTTCCGACGGGGCGGTTCCGGTTCATTACAACGTGTACGACGGCAACGTCACCGACGACACGACACATATCGAAACATGGGACGTGCTGCGGCGCATCGCGGGCAGCCCCGACTTCATCTATGTGGCGGACTCCAAGCTCTGCACCCGCGACAACATGGGACACATCGCCGGCCACGGCGGGAGGTTCATCACGCTTCTGCCGCGCACCCGCGGGGAGGACACCCGTTTCAGGAAACACATTGCCGCCAAAGAAGTCGAGTGGCAGACCATCTGGAGACGCCCCTCCCTTCGCCGCAAGGGCGATCCCCGCGAGGTCTTTGAAGCCGTCGCCGCGCCGGAGACCACGAGCGAAGGCTACCGGCTCACGTGGTACAGAAGCAGCGAAAAATGGAAACGCGACGAGGCGACGCGCGATAACGCCATCCAGGAGGCGCGCCAGGAAATCACCCGATTGCGCGAACGCTGCGGCAGGGGCAAACTCAAGACTTCCGATCAGGTGTCGGAAGCGGCGGACAAAATAATCAAGGAAACACAGACGGGACAATGGCTGCGCGTCGAAATCAAACCCTGTCAAACCAGCAGCTTCAAGCAGGCAAACCCCGGACGGCCCGGAGAAAAAACGCGCTACGTGCGGCGCACGGCGGTAAAATATGAACCCTTCGCCGCGCTGAACGAAAACGCCATACGGGCATCCGCCGCCGCTGACGGCATCTTCCCCCTCGTGACGAATATCCCGGCGGACGACGCTTCGCCCCTGGACATCCTCAAGTATTACAAATACCAGTCCTTCATCGAAAAGCGGCACGAGCAACTCAAGACGCTAGCCGCCGTCGTCCCCGTCAACTACAAAAGTCCCGAACGCATCGAGGCTTTTCTCTTCCTTTACTTCATATCCGTCACCATTCACGCCCTCATCGAACGCCAGACCCGCAACGCCATGCGCGAACGCAAAATACGCTCAATCCCGATTTACCCGGAGGAGCGTGAATGCCGCGCCCCCACAGCCGACAAAATCCTCGGACTATTCGAATCGTTCAGGCGTCATCGTCTTTTCATAGGGGGGAAAGTGACGGAAACCTTCTGGGACAGCCTCTCGGACATCCAAATCACCATACTCGAATTGCTCGACATCCCGACATCCGAGTACGGTCATTAAGCTGCTTGACTTCCACCGTTAAATTCGTTTAAAATGCCATTCAAGATGTGCGGAAAGTAAG
>JBFMFE010000059.1:0-28436 GCA_040752295.1 bacterium | reverse complement strand
TTGCCATGGTCCGCCTCCTTGTTCTTGTATCTGTTAGCGTATTAACTAACAGATTATAAGTCAAAAAATATATGATGTCAAGTAGGTCTATGCTAAAATATCATTGTGAAAAAGTGCGAAAGTTCACGCATTTATGACGTCAATCATAACGTCGGCTAATGCCGACTGCGCGCTTGGGTGCAGGTGAATCTCAGGCTGTTCCATGAGTATGATGGACCCGCTTGGAGCATAAAAACATTGAACCAGCACGGGAAGAACCTGGGATATGCCAAAACCAACGTCTGGAAGGTCTACCCAGTCTTCTAATCCTTTTATACGGATTTTAACCTCATATTCCTGTCTCTGTCCAGAAATCGCTTTGACTTTAAATCCTTCGATCAAACCCATTTCTTCCAGTTTCAGCGCAATGATTTCTTCGAAAGGTCTTGCCGGCGATGCTCCTCTTGCTTTTGGTTTGACCAGGTTTATTTTTCTGTTGCGGGCTGATAGAATAGCGGCTATTGCGTTTTCGCCGGAGAACCCGACGCTTTCAGGCATAATACCTGTCCACGAATATAGCCGTTCAGCCTTTGTTCGAAGGGGTCCAAGATAACTAATCGATCCGAAAAGCTTTTCATGCTCGAGGTTCAGAGATTGTACAAAATCCGCATTCTTGTGATAAGCGACCACCTCATCGGGAAATCCATAAAAGCGAACCGGTGCTCCCGGATACCATACCCGGCCCTGCTTTCTCCTTAACGTGTATTTTTCAGCTTCTACTTCATATTCTCCCTTGGCATTATTCCTGCGCTTCATTCCGATCGTTAAAGTTTCATGGTCATTTTCTTTCAAGCGGTAATTCAGGTGATTTACAATCGGCGAAAGTTGATCTTTTTCAATTAAACCCGCTTCGGCTTCAAAAAAAATCGTCTTGCCGTAAAAAATCTTTTTCGTAACGGGGTCGTTAAACCTTAATTCGGCTTTCAAATCCCACTCGTATTCGAAATTTATTATGTTTTCAGAGTTTCGACGATATATTATTTCTTTATATGACCCAAGTTGGACGGCAGTGTTTTTCCCGCCGGGATATAAGACGGCTTTTCTATCTGGTGATTCAACCGTCTGCTTCAACATCATCAAGAACTGACCTATGCTTGACTTTCCTGAACTGTTCACGCCAAAAAGAAGAGTAATTGGCGCCATTTTGATGACACCGGTATCCTGCCATAACTTGAAGTTTCGTATTCTCAAGTGTTTTAACATCTATTTTCCCGTCTCCAATCGTTGTACCGATCATAGCGCAAAATTAAGCGCCTCGTCAACGGGCGGACAGGCTTGCGGCGCAGGCTGGTGCGAATCCTTGACAAGAAAGGCGCGCGGAATACAATGGGAATACCGGGATGCCGCCGATTAGAAAATCTTTCGATAAAATCCTCATTTTTTTTCTCCTGCAACCCCTCAAGTCGGTACAATCTTTGTAGAAGAACCAAAAGGAGATCCCGGGGGCGAAGACGAAAGGAATGAGACCGCCATGGAGATAAAAATCGTGAAGAGAATACTCGCCGCGAACGACGCCGTCGCCGAGGAGAACCGCCGCGCGTTCTCCGGCGCGGGCGTGTACGTCGTGAACGTCATGAGTTCGCCGGGCGCGGGCAAGACCTCGCTCCTCGAGCGCACGCTCGAGTCGCTCTCCGGCGCCGCCCGCGCCGCCGTCATCGAGGGCGACATCCGCACCACGATGGACGCCGAGAGGCTCGAGCGGTTCGGCGTGCCCATCGTCCAGATCAACACCGAACCCTTCGGCGGCGAATGCCACCTCGACGCGCCCATGGTGCGAGGCGCGCTCGAATCGCTGCCCCTGGCAGAATTAGACGTCCTGTTTATCGAAAACGTCGGAAACCTCGTCTGCCCCGCCGAGTTCGACGTCGGCGCCGACGAGTGTGTCGTCGTGGCGAGCGTCACCGAGGGAGAGGACAAGCCGCTCAAGTACCCTCTGATGTTCCGCGTGTGCGACGCCGTCGTCATAAACAAGACCGACCTCGTTGAAGTCCTCGAATTCCCCCTCGTCAGGCTCAGGGAGAACATTATGACCGTAAATCCGGCGGCTGAGATTTTCGAGCTGTCGGCGCGCACCGGCGACGGGGTACAAACCTGGACGAATCACATCCGGAGCGGAATCAAACGAAAAAAGACCGGCGACCGCAGCCGCCCTCCCGAAAACGACCGGGAAACCGGATGAGGCTTCCCCGCACGAACCGAAAGCCACGTCCTAAAAACCACCGATTCGATCACTCCCGGGATTCAAAAGCTACACCGGCGCCCGTCCGCCGAATGAGGAATAATCGGGGGCTATTTCCCGCCTTCGGGCGGAGGCGCGGTGAACGTCACGGTCGCCGGCTGCGAGGGCACGGATATCTCCACCGTGGGCGACGCGGTCGCCGTCCCCGTTGCGGTCCCCGCGACCGTCTCCGTCATCGGTTCCGCCTGCGCGCCTGTGTCGGGCACGGCGGGCGGCTGCGCCTCGCCGGGCGGCGTCTCCTTTTCCTTCGGCGGCGCCGCGACCTGCCGGCGTCCCGGGTCCTCGTCAATCCGCAAGTCGCCGTCGTTGTCCAGCCCGTCCAGAACCTCCTCGTCAATTCTTCCGTCGGCGTCGGAGTCAATTCCGTCCTCGGGCTTCGGGCACTGCGTGGGCACGGGCGCCGCGCACCAGAGAAGATCGAGGAGCGTCGGCACGGAATCCCTGTTCGCCGGGTCGGCGCCCGCCGCCGTCTCGGCATAGTCCGAAATGCCGTCACCGTCGGCGTCAACCGGCGGCGGCGGCAGGAAAGCCCTCGAAGTGGCGGAAAGCGGCGGCGGCGGCGTGGAACCCGATTTCATCGGGTCGCTCTCGAGGTCTTCCTCCATTCCGTCCGGGAAACCGTCGCCGTCCGTGTCGGCGCCCGCCAGATACTCGACGGGCACGTCCGGAAGCGCCGACAAAAGAAACATCTCCCGGACCGCCCAATAAAGTTTCTTCCGGTCTGTTTCCGGCATGTTCGGAACCCGCGACGACACAAGCGTCCGCAGCGGGGTGAACAGCCGCTCGACCCCATTCTGGAACTCATCCCACGCCTTCTCCACTCCCTCCGGTCCGACCGCCTCGTCGGACAGAGCGGACTTCAGGTTTTTTCCGAGGTTTATAAGCCCGCGCTCGGTTTCGAGAATGAACGCTCTGTCCTCGGCGACATAGTCGGAAACGAGGTAATTTCTCATGTTGCGAGACGCGAGATAAAAACGATGCAACGGGCTTGTCTCCGTGCCCGGCTTGGTCTCAAGCCCGGCTAATTCGTCCCAGTTCCGCCTGAGCGAGTAGTCGAACAGCTGCACCGCCGCTTCCGGCACGTTCACAAGGCGCCTGAAGGCGGTCAGAGGGGCGGACTGGTCCTCGTCGCCCCCCGTCTCGCCGGGCGCCGTGGTCCCGGTCAGGCGGTTCCACCGTTGCCAGGCGGAGTGAACGCCGGCACGCGCCGAAAGCGACCGCTCCGCGGCGTCCGCGATCCCGCGCAGCGTCTCGGGCGGCGACTTGAACGCCGGGCAGTCCTTCGCGCCCGGCACGCTCCGCAGGCAGTCCGCGAAGCGCCCGTCGCGGAGCGCTTCCGCTCTCGCGAGCACGGTTTCCTCCGGCACGCTCTTTACTCCGAGGGCTATCCCCTTTATCGCGCTCCGCCGTGCTGACTCCATCTCCTTGTGAATCGCGAACAGATTCGGCGGGCTGATCTCCGAACCGTTCATTCTGACCCCTTCGACGGCGAAATGAAGGTCGGTGAGCGACTGCCTCGTCTCGCTGCGTATCGTTTTGAGTGTCGAGTGCGAGGGCGGCTTCTCGGCGCCAAGAACGGCTTTCGAGTACACTTTCAGCGCGTCCTTCACCGCTCCCGCCAGGTCCGCCGCAAGCGCCTGCGTGGACGTCGCCCCGGTCGCGAAACCGTCAAGTCCGATCGCGGTCACGATGAAAACCGCGTCCACGTGCGGCGGCTCGGTGTCGGCGGGCTGTGAGAAACCGGTCCTCACTATTTCCCTGAAGATTTCGGTCTCAAGATCGGTCTCGGCGGAGATGAAGACCCCCCCGGTCCCCTCCGGATCGGATTTCACCGCGGGAACCACGGCGCTCATGATCGGGGACATCCCCTCCCCCTTCTCGAGACGGATGATCACGTTCGGCACGTCCGTGGGAACTTTTTCAAGCTCGAAGTTTCCCCTGCCGTCCACAGCGGCGGGCTTGACCCCCTTGAGCGGCTTCAACGTGTCGCCGGCTCCGTCCAGTTCGTACGCCCGCACCTTCAGGTCTTCCGTGAAACCCGTCTGCGCCGTGCCGGTGGCGGGCGCCGCGGCGGGAACGACGCCCTGCGCCACGCGCCCGTAGATTTTCCCGAGTCCCTCGCTTTCCTCCCCTTTCCCACCCCCGCACCCCGCCGCGATTATCGCGAGGGACACAAGAGTGACAAAGCAGACCGTCATCAGCGCGTTGAACACCGGGATGATTCCCGCCATGCCCATATTTTTCACCAATGCCGCATCTTTCGCAAATCGGTCCTTCTCCCAGGATTGTACCGATTCGAGCGGGGTGTGGGGAAAAACAGGGACGCTTACCATATTTTTTTGACACGCGCTTTGAAAAGCGATAACAACATACAAGGGTGCGCACAGCGGGAGTGGTCGCGCCGGGAGTTGCACGTCATATTATGCGGAGGGGAAACAACCGTGCTGATGTTTTTTTTCACTGCCGCAGACCGCCGGGGCTACTCGAAATAAGGTAGAAACCAGACCTGGACGCCGCCTCCGCCCTTTGCCCGCCGGAAGACCGAAAAAATTGAAAAGGGAAGGGGAAAAACGGTAAGTGTCCCTAATTTCCCAATTTCTCTAATTTCCTTATTTTCGGAGAATGTAAATCGTGCCAGCGCCAAGATGAAGTACATCAATCATTTTTAAGGCCGGGACAACCGCCATTTGGAAAACGAGCTGTTTCAAAACAGATTTAATCGGTGAGGATTCCGAGCCGGAGTCCGGCGCATGAATCGGGGGTAAAAACGTATAATTCCCATGCTTGATGTTTTTTACTGTTTTCATCAGGGTTGTCGCCGTGGAAGCATATATTATGCGTTCCACTGACAGGCCCGCCCGAACGGAAATATTTTTCATTGTTTTCGGCTCGAACATGAAAAGATGGAAAGGGGGACAGAGACCGAACCAACGCCTCCGAAAAAGGAACGCTTCCAAAGAGCCTATGTTCGGAACGCTGACAATGATCGTGCCGTCCGGAGAAAGCGATTCAGCCGCATGCCGGAGAACCGACAGCGGGTCTGGGACATGTTCCAGTAACGCCCAAAGGGTGATGACATCAAAAACGCGGCCCTGGAATTCCGCCGTTTCAATCGTGCCCGTCTGAACAGTCAATCCCAGTTTCTCTCTCTGATACGCAGCCTGTGACTCGACGATTTCAATCCCTTCCACCTCCCATCCTGCCTTCTTCATGGTGTGTAGAAACTGCCCGTCCCCGGAACCGACGTCCAGCAGCCGTCCTCCGCGGCAATATTTCTCAACCAAGCGGCGGCGGGGTTCCTGGGCGGTGCTATAACAGGATTCAGCCGCACCTCCTCCAGCATCGAAATCACATACTCTAAGCTCACTATAAAGTGCCAACAGCACTTCCGCTGGCAGTCTCGGGTTCATGCGAACCAATCCGCAGCCCACGCATTTTACGTACCAGATACGCTCCTTCCTGCCATAAACCGTGGTCGGCACCTCATATAACTGGCGCTCCTCTTCACTCCCGCATAACGCACATGGAACATGTTCAAATTCGAATGCGCGATCTTTATGTTCCTTCTTCATAGAAAAACAGGGACACTTACCATATTTATTTGACACGCGCGTTGAAGAGCGATAATTATCGGCTCGTCTCCAATTATTGTACAGATTGTAGTGCGAAATTGAGCGCTTTGTCAATTGGCAGACCTGCCTGCCTGTGCGGAACGCAGGCAGGTCGCGTCAGGCAGACCTCCGCAGTTGGGAAAAGCGATAAGTGCCCCCAATTTCACCTGATTTCAAATGATTTCAAAATCTTCACCGCAAAGGCGCAAAGGACGCGGAAGGGGAAAGAAAAAACAGGGGTAAAACAGAAAAAAGACAGGGACTTATATTTTTTTAACGCGCGATTCAAGTGGGAATAACATTATCGCATTGTTCGCATGGCGGGAGTGGTCGCGCCGGGAGTTGGACGTCATATTATGCGGAGGGGAAACAACCGGGCTGATGTTTTTTTCACTGAGGCAGACCGCCGGGGATGTCTTGTAATGTAATATTGATTCTGGCGCAAAAAGCTCAAAACAGGAGTGAAGCATGTCTTGACTGTCATTGCGAGGGAGCCGAAGGCGACCGAAGCAATCTCAAAAAAAGCCAGTAAAAACTTGAGATTGCTTCGCTTCGCTCGCAATGACAAGCGTGGGGAAGCCGCTCGCAATGACACCGGAGTATGGCAACCATAGATGAAACCCAAATTTGGTAAAATCGGACTTTTTGCACTGGAATCAATATTGAAACGGGAAATGAAAAATAAGAGACAGGCTTGGCAGGGGCAGGGGATATCAGCGTGCAATATCGAGGAGAATGATTTCTCCCGATCGCTTTGAGATGAAAGAAAAATGAGCCGAAAAGCGGACGACGAACCCAAGCACGGGAAAGTAAGGCGCGAGAGGACGTTGAACGCTCCCCGCGCCCTCGCCTCAGGCTTCATCAGCGCCATCCTGATCGGCGCGATCCTGCTGAGCCTGCCCGTCAGCGGCAAAGGGAAACCCGTAAGCGCGCTCGACGCGCTCTTCACGTCCACCTCCGCCGTATGCGTCACGGGTCTCGTCACGGTTGACACGGGCACGCGCTTCTCCACCTTTGGACAGGTTGTGATACTCATATTGATCCAGGTTGGTGGACTCGGGATCATGACCTTCTCCACGCTGCTTGTGGCGTACACCGGCGGGACTGTATCCATGCGTTTTCACATGCTTCTGAAGGAAGCCCTCAACCGCCTGACCTACAGGAACCTGTTCTTCATCGCGAAACTAATCTTCCTGCTCACCGCGGTGATCGAGGGAGCCGGGGCGCTCCTGCTTTTAGCCGGTTTCGCGCGCAGTTTCCCGCTTTCCGAAGCCGCCTGGCTCGCGGTTTTCCATTCGATATCCGCGTTCTGCAACGCGGGCTTCTCCCTGTTTTCCGACAGCCTCGTGCGGTACCATTCGGACGCGTTCATGAACATCACGTTCTGCGTCCTGATCGTCGCGGGGGGCATCGGCTTCCCCGTCCTGATCGAGCTTATCGAATACCGCCGCGCCCGGAAGCTGAGCGTGCACGCCCGGCTCGCCCTCGTGATGACCGCCGCGCTCATATTCTTAGGCGCCGCCGGACTCTTAGCGTTCGAGTACCTCCACAACCTCGACCTCCACCGCGACAGCAGCCTTGCCGACCTCGCCCTCGAATCGGTCTTCCAGTCCGTAACCGCCCGCACCGCCGGGTTCAACACCGTCGTCATAGGGCGGCTTTCCGCCGCCGCACTCTTCCTGATGATGATCCTGATGTTCATCGGCGCGTCGCCGGGTGGAACGGGCGGCGGCGTCAAGACCACGACCTTCGGGGTACTGCTCGCCGCCGCCTGGGCGGTCGTCAGGGGGAAGAGAGACGTAAACGTGTTCAGACGCAGGCTCAGCGACGAACTCCTCATGCGGGCGTTCACCGTGGCCGTAATCTACCTGATGCTGGTCGCGTCCGTCACCGTCCTCATGCTGTGCGTGAAGAGCTTCGGTATCGCCGCCACCCTCTTCGAAGTGTTGTCCGCCGCCGGCACGGTAGGTCTCTCCACCGGCATCACCCCGCAGCTCGCTCCGGCCGAAAAATGCTTCATCATACTTGCCATGTTCTGCGGGCGCATAGGACCCGTGTCCATCGTCATGGCTTTAATCGAAAGGGAAAAGAAACAGTCCTTCCGCTTCCCGGAGGGAAAAATCATGATAGGATAGGTGCTCAACATGAAAAAGGTCGTCGTAATAGGAATGGGGCGTTTCGGACACGCCGTGTGCATCGAGCTCACGAAGCTCGGCATCGAAGTCCTCGCCGTTGACTCCGACGAAAGCGCCGTCAACGAGATCGTTGACCACGTCACGCACGCCCTCATCATGGACGCGACCAACCGCGAAGCGCTCGCTGACGCCGGCATAATGAACTTCAAAACCGCCATCGTCGGCATCGGGCACAACGTCGAGGCGTCGATCCTGACCACGCTCATGCTCAAGGAAATCGGCGTCGAAAACGTCACCGCGAGGGCTATAAACAGGTACCACGGTCTGATACTCGAGAAGATAGGCGCCGACAGGATCATCTACCCCGAGGCGGAAATGGGGCGCAAGCTGGCAAGGTCAATCACCAACCCGGACCTGATTGACTTCCTGGACTTCGGCGAGAGTTTCAGCATCGTCGAGGTGCTTGCAAGCGAGAACATGATCGGAAAGACCCTCCGCGAGTTGCAGCTTCGCAACAGGTTCGGCATAAACGTCGTCGCCGTCAAGCGCGGCGGCAGGATAAACGGCGCGCCGGGCGCCGACGACGCTCTGAAAAACGGCGACGAACTGCTTGTATCGGGTCCGCCCGAAAACATCTCCAAGATCAAGAAAGCCTGACCCCCTTCATCCCGGCGCTGTGAACCGCCGACCGGGCGGCTCTTATACTTATGAAGATTTGAACAGAGCCTGAACCCGATTTTTCTCCAGTGTCGCATCAACCATAAAGTGCCGTATTCGAGCCTGTTATATAATTGCAGGGCGGGGTCGCCGTACCACGCTGAACAGAACAGCAGGGCGTGATAAATCGAATGTCGAATATCGAACAGCAAACCGCGGAATATCGAAGGAAAATGCAGGAAAAACTTCATCATTCGACATTCCTTGTTCGTTATTCGATATTCGTTTTTCAGCGCGACATATGACCGTTGACATGACACCAGCGTGAAATCGCGTCCTTCCGCCCCGCAAAGCAAGCGGTTATAATTGCATATCTTACATACGGGACGGGGGGAGAGCGCATGAGCGTTCCGAAGATCGTGAGCATGTCGCCCCTGCCGCCGCAGGTGATACAGGGTCTTGTGGCGGCGAACGCGGGGGTCATGGTGAACGTTGCCGGTATAGAGGGGCTGGACGCGGAAGGGATTGCGGGGCTTGTCGCGGACGCGGACGTGATACTCGGCGATTACTCGTTCGTGAATCCCATCACGCCCGAGATCGCGGCGGCGGCGAAAAAAGCGAGGCTGATCCAGCAGCCGAGCGTGGGGTACCAGCACATCGCCGTCGAGGCGTGCGCGAGAGCGGGGATACCGGTCGCAAACACGGCGGGGGCGAACGACATCGCGGTCGCCGAGCACACGGTGATGCTCGCCCTCGCCCTCATGAAAAGGGTCAGGTACGCGGACCAGCAAACGCACGCGGGCAGATGGGCGCAGGACGAGATGATATGGACGAAAGGCGTCTTCGAAATCCACGGGAAGACATTCGGCATCGTCGGCATGGGGCGCATCGGCAGGGAGGTGGCAAGGCGCCTCGAACCGTTCGGAGTAAAAAAACTCTACTACGACGTCGCGCGCCTGGACGAGGAAACGGAAAAATCCCTGAACGTCGCTTACAAACCCCTCGAAGACCTCCTCCGCGCGTCGGACGTGGTGAGCATACACGTGCCGCTCACGGAAGAGACGAACGGGATGATCAACGCCGGGCGGCTGAAGATGATGAAAAGCTCGGCGGTGCTCATAAACGTCGCGCGCGGCGAGGTCGTTGACGAGCACGCGCTCGCCGAGGCGCTGAAGGGCAAACGGCTCGCCGGGGCAGGCATTGACGTTTTTCGCGCGGAGCCGATCGCCGCCGACAACCCCCTGCTCGGCATAGAGAACGCCATACTCACGCCGCACATCGCCGGCGCCACGAACGAAGCCCGCCAGCGAATCATAAACACCGCGATCGAAAACGTCGCGCGCGTACTCAGGGGCGAAAAACCGCTCCACGTCGTGAACGGCGTGCCCTGATCCCCGGCGGCGCACGCCGGGTCAACACAAACCCGACAACGGCAGCCGGACGCAAAGCGCCGGCGCGGACACGACGGGCGGGAGGAACTGAAATGACATCATCCGGCGCAAGACTGCTCGCGGAAAGCATGCTTGCCGCGGGAGTGGAACGCATCTACGGCATAATCGGCACGTCGAACGTGGTCTTCATGGACGCGCTCTATGACGTGCGCGACGGGCTGCGGTACATATCGTGCCGCCACGAGCAGGTGGCGGCGACGATGGCGGACGTGGAGGGCAGACTGACGGGCAAGCCGGGGGTCGTCCTCCTCCACTCGGGTCCCGGCGCGCTCAACTCGCTGATCAGCCTGACGAACGCCGCCAAGGACTGCTCGCCCGCGCTCGCCGTGACCGGCGCCGTGAAGCGCAAGCTCCGCGGCGCGGACGGCATGCTCGAGGTGGACCACCTGAGGGTCTTCGCGCCCATCTGCCGCGGCGTGTTCCGCGTGGAGAGCGCGGCGGACATGCCTGAGACGTTCCGCGCGGCATACGCGGCGGCGCTCGGACCGCCGCCGGGTCCCGCGCTGCTGGAGGTGCCCGAGGACGTGTGGATGGAACCGGCTGCGGAAGCACCCGAAATCAAGCCGCCCGACAAGCCGGCGGCGCCCGCTCCGCCGGAGGAGGACGTCGCGCTCGCCCTCGACGCCATCCGAAGCGCGCGGAAGCCGCTTTTCCTCGCGGGGGCGGGCATCGCCTGCGCCCGCGCCTCACGCCTCGCGGTGGAGTTCGCGCAGAGGTGGAACCTGCCGGTGGTCACGACGGGCAACGGGAGGGGGACGGTCCCGGAGACGCACGACCTGTGCCTGGGGCGCTGCGGGTTCGGCGGGGGAACGCCCGTCGCCGACCACGCCGTGCAGAACGCGGACTTCATACTCGCCGTCGGGTGCACCCTGTCGGACATGACGACGTACGAGTACACGCTGCGCATACAGGCGGAATGCGCGACGGTGAACCTGGACCCCGGGCACAATCTGCCCGGGATACTGCTGAAAAGAGACATACGCGCCGACGCCGGGAAATTTTTAGAGAAGGCGCTGGCGATGTCGGGCGAAGGCGAGCCGCCCGAGCGCCGGGAGTGGTTCGCGTCATTCGAGCAGCCGAAAAAGACGTGGAGGCAGATGATTGACGCCGGCGCCGCCGCGCGCAAGCCGCTCCCCGGCGGGTTCGTCTGCCGCGAGATAGCGAAATACATGGAACCCGAGGACATAGTGACGGTGGGCGCGGGGATGCACCTTCTCTATCCGATGGCGCACATACCGTGCCGCGCGCCGCTCACGTTCATGTCCGCGGTCAATTTCGGCGCGATGGGTTTCGGAATGGCTGCGTGCATCGCGGCGAAGCTGCTGAGACCGGAGCGAAGGGCGGTCGCGATACTCGGCGACGGCGACGCGCTCATGGCGTTTCAGGACCTCGAGACCGCCGTGAGGGAGAAAATCCCGGTCAAGATATTCGTGTTCAACGACAACGCCTACCGCGTTCTCCTCTTCCGCCAGAAGCTGCAGCTCATGGGGCGCGTGCACGGCACGCTCCACTCCAACCCCGATTTCGCGCTTCTGGCGCGGTCGTTCGGCGCGCTCGGCATCCGGCTCGAAAATCCCGACGAAGTTCAGCCTCTCGTGAAAGAGGCGATGGAGGCGGACGAGCCGGTCGTCGTGGACGTGATCATAGACGCCGAGGACCTGGCGCCAACGAACCTTCAGGCGGTTCTTGCCATGTCCCAGCCGTGAGCCGCGTGCCACCGGCCGCATACCGGGCGCCGGCTGCCGGCATCGGGCGGGAGGCGCGAAAACGCGAACGCAGACTCGCCCGCGCGGGTTTCGCCAGACCAGACCTCAAACTGAACGGTTATAAAAGCGTCCTGAAGAAGTTATTTCATCGGGAAGGCGGGATTTGGTCAAGAGCTCGTTCGCCCTCCTGCCTCTCTCCTCTTGACCATGGGAAAAAGCTGTTTTTCCGTCCTGAAAAAACGCAGCCGCCGGCTGCCGCTTTTTCCCTTTCAAATCCCGCCTCGTTAAAACAAACGAGCCTGCCGGCTCTTTTCTATCGGGAAGGCGGGATTTGAACCCGCGACCTCCTGCTCCCAAGGCAGGCGCGCTCACCGGGCTGCGCCACTTCCCGCTCCGTTGAGTACGATCCCCCAGCCCCAGGAAGTCGGTGGATCAGAACGACGCCGGTTTTCCGTTCCCGCCAGCCACTCGATCCCCTGACTCCCTTATCCCCAAAACAATTGTATCGCCCGACGCGCCGGAACGTCAACGAAACCCCGAAACGGGTTTCGGGCTTATCCATCATTGATTCTGGTGAAAGAAGTCAAAAATATCAAATTCGGCGGCGGCATACGGAGATGCCTGTCTGCCGCCTGCCTGCGCGATGCCTGCCTGTGCCGCGTGCCTGCCCCGCTGGGGCGGCAGGCAGGCGGCAGACAGGCACGCAGACAGGTGACGGCTGCGGCACAGGCAGGCGGCAGACAGGCCGCGGAACAAAACGGCGCGGCAGGCAGGCGTACCGCGCCGAAAAGGGTTTTTGCGCCGGGATCATCATTCCTTTCGTGTCATTTCGCGACTCGACCTTCCCTGTTCCGTTCCCGGTTCGCCGTCGCGGGGAAGGACGCGTTCCCCACTCTGTTTTTTCCGCCCCATGTCCGCACCGCCCTCCTCTTCGCGTAAAATAATGGAAATGGCGCCGGAGCGGGCGATACTATTCGTAATAGACGGGCTGAAGAGAGAGATTTTCTACAACCTTCTGTCGGACGGCAAACTCCCCGGCTTCGGCGAAATCTTCAAGGACGGCGTGTGGGTCAGGTACGGAACGACGGTGTTCCCCTCCGAGACGCTTCCCTCGCAGGCGTCGCTCTTCACCGGCTGCCAGGTGCGGCGCCACAAGATCGTCGGGAACGCCTGGCTGGACAGGGAAAAAGACCCGGTCGAGATTCGGGACTACAACCGCCCCGCCACGGCGGCGCAGGTCTTCGGCTATCATCTCTTCGGTCTTCCCACGGGGATACTGCCCCTGCGGAACCCCGCTGGGCTTGTCAACCAGGACCTCAGCGCTGAGGTTCCGACGATCTACGAGGCGGGGGGCGAGGCGGGGCTTGACTCGGTGGTGATCTTCAACCATTTCAGCCGGGGGTGCACGCGGTGGGTCCGCCCCGGGCGAGCGGCGGTAACGTACTTCGCCGCGACGTTCAAGGCGAACATGGGCTTCCGCCACCTGGACGCCTACACCGCCCGGGTCGCGCTCGGATACATCAGGAAGAGCCCCCTGCCCAGGCTGATGACGATATACCTGTGCGGGCTTGACAACTGGGGGCATCACACCGGCGACAGGGGACAGGTTTTTTACATCAAAAGAATCCTCGACCCCATCGTGGAAAAGATAGTCAGGGAACTTGATCATCGCGGGGCGCTTGACAGCACGTTCTTCACGCTCACGTCCGACCACGGGCAGGCATGGGTCGGGGCGAGCGCCCGGATGATAAACGTGGACACGCTGGCGAAAGTCCTCGCGGAACGCGGCTACAACGCGGCGAAGAGCGAGGCGGAATTCGCCGCGGACACGGACTGCTTTCTTTCCATCATCGGCGGCTGCGCGTTCGTTTACGTCAGGCACAGGGAAACTAAAAAATGGAGCGACCCGCCGGAGATCGAACACATCGCGCCCGCCGCCGAGTGCGTTTCCAGCATCTGCACAAAAGCGTACCCCGAAAAAGGGCTTTGCCCGGAAGGCTGCTCGGCGCTTATCCTCGTCCGCGGTCCCGGGGGGGGAGATTACATGGTGTATCAGAACGGGACCCTCCTCCCCCTCGAAAAATACTTCTGGGAGAAACTGGAGAAATATCCGCAGGCGTTCAACAACATCTACGGGCTGAACTGCGCGAGAAGCGGCGACCTCGTGGTGTTCTCGAATTTCGAGGAAGGTTGTTATTTTTCCGACCGGCAGTGGCCCAGGGGGCACGGGAGCATCGCCATCGAGGACACGAGCATCCCGATCCTGTTCGCCGGACCGGGCTTGCGGCGGCGCGTCATCGAACGCGCGGCGATAACCGACGTCGCGCCCACCATTCTCGGTCAATTCGGCGCCGCGGAGCCGAGAATGGACGGACGCACGTTGAAACTGAACCAGGATCAGAAATGAACCGCCGCGCGGAAACCCGGCGCCAAACCGCGAAACGCCGGGAAAGATAATGAAAAAATACAAAGCCAAAATCCCGGCGGGAGTCCAATGGCTCGCCGCGACGCTCGTCTTCATCCTGTCCGCGGGGCACGCGTGCTCCGGGGAAACCGGCGGCGGAAAAATCACGGCGCTTCTCGAAGGCGCGAAGGGAAAGCCCGGCTGGGCGACCGGCGAATGGAGCTTCTCCATGAAGTACGATGAACAGACCATCGGGTTCATGGACGTGAAGATCGAAAAGGATGGAGACGATTACAGGATCGTCATGGATTCGGGGTTTGAAATGGGGGGACGGAAACACGTCGTGAAGGGAGAGGGCATGATGACCGAGCGGCTCGGATTCCTTCACTCCGAGAGAATGGAAACCACAAAAGAGGGGGAGAAAGAAACGCAGACCGTCGTGACCGGCGAGGTCCGAGGGGATATTCTGATCGTCAGTGTCCGGGAGAACGGGCGGGAAGTAGAAATCAAAAAAATCGAGACGGGCGGGGAACTCTATATGGGCTTTCCGGCGCTCATTCCCGCGTTGAAACTCCTCGACCTCGACACGCCGGGCACGTATACCTTTCCCGTCTTCAGCGCGGAGAACAGGGGCGTCGTCACGATGAGCCTCATGCTGCCGGGCAAACCGGTGGAAACGGACGCCGGGGAGGGAAAGGCGAAGAGATATATCGTGGCGGCAAAAAACGCTCAGAACACGATGCATTTCATCCTCACCGGGGACGGTGAAGTCGAGCGGTTCGGTCCGCCCCGGACCTCCATGGCGTTCGTGAGAACGGTTGAATGACGATGAGAGCCGCGCCGTGCGAGCCGGACCTCCGGTACGAACTCGAAGCGAACACGATGGGGTTCCGCGTCGTGTGCGGGGTGGACGAGGCGGGGCGGGGTCCGCTGGCGGGTCCCGTGGTGGCGGCGTCGGTGATTCTGCCGCCCGGAAAGACCATACCGGGAGTGCGGGACTCCAAGACCCTCACGGAAGCGCGGCGCGCCGAGTTGTACCGGAAGATCACCGGCGCCGCCCGGGACTACGGGATCGGCGCGGCGGACGTGGACGAAATCGAAAGGCTCAACATCCTGCGGGCGACGCTTTTAGCGATGAAGCGGGCGGTCGAAAACCTGCGCCGCCTGCGTCCCGACATCATCATCGTGGACGGCGGAAACACAATACCCGTGGACATTCCCCAGTGGACGGTGCGGCGCGGGGACGCCGTGTGCCACTGCGTCGCCGCCGCCTCGATCATCGCCAAGCACACCAGGGACGCGCTGATGCGCGAATACCACCGGAAGTTCCCCGAATACGGCTTCGACAGGCACAAGGGCTACGGGACCCGCCGGCACAGGGATATGATCACTGCGTTCGGACCCTGTCCCATACACAGGAAGACGTTCGCGCCGGTGCAGCAGTGCCTTCTGGAGATGCGCGACGGTGCTGAGGAAAGCTAAAACGGGGAACGGCCGCGACCGCCGCCGCGCCCTCGGCGAGGCGGCGGAGAAAGCGGCGGCGAGGTTTCTCCACGGGCAAGGCTTCAGGATACTGCACCGCAACTACGAGACCCGGCTCGGCGAGCTTGACATCGTCGCCCGGAAGAGAAATCTCATCGTCATCGCCGAGGTGAAATCCCGCACGTCGGAGCAGTTCGGGGGACCCGAAGAAGGCGTCAGCCTCCGGAAGCAGAAGAAGATCGTCCGCGCCGCGCGGTTTTACGCGAGCAGGTTCGGGCTGGAGAATCTCGATTTCCGCTTCGACGTTTTCGCAGTCCTGTTCGACGACCGCGGGCGCGTCGTGAAGATCGTTCATTATCCCGACGCTTTCGCCGCCGGGGAAAGCTTCTGACCGCCCCGATCAGCCCCGCTCTGGAGCAGCGGACGGACGATTCGCAAAACAATCGGGGAACGGCGGCGTCCGCTTCAATTCCCGTAAATGATGCTTCTTATCCTCGCCACCAGGTTTTCCGTCGTAAAAGGTTTCAGGATGTAATCCTTCGCCCCCTCGCGGAGAGCGTGGAATATCTTGCTTTTCTCTCTTATCACGGAGAGCATTATCACGGGAATGTCCTTTGTCTCGGGGAAATCCTTCAGAAGCGTCAGCGCCGAGAAACCGTCGAAATCGGGCATCACTATGTCGAGGAGTATCAGGTCGGGACGCTTCTCCCGCGCCATTTCCACGCCGGCGTGTCCGTCGGAGGCGGTGAAAACCTCGAACTCGTCCCTGAAGATGTCCCTGATCACCTTCAGCGTCACCTTATCGTCGTCCACGGCGAGGATGGAGTGCTTCCGTCTCTCGTGCTTCTTTTCCGGCTCGATCTCCTTTGACACCTTGCTGCGGAGGTACCTCACGACGAACGATGTGATCTCGCTTTTTTTGCCGGCGTCAATCTTTACGAATTTCATGCCCATCTGGTACTTGTGCTCGGTGGGCGCCGACATCTCGTCCCGCCACACGACCTCCGCCTCGGCGACGATGCTGGTCGTGTCCCCCGGAAGCGCGAACTCGAGGACGACCGTCGCACCGGCGGGTATTTCCCTGTCCGTCAGGAGACACACGCCTCCGCCGCTTATGTTTTTGATCGTCGCAAGCCCTATCTCGAGCTGATTGGGGACCTTATACCTCGCTTTTGCCTTCTTCAACTCAGCGCGAGGATACTCTCTCTTTTCGGAATACATACCCGCTCACCCCGTTTTCGCCGCTCTTGAATTCCTGTTGCAGAAGCAATTTACCATTAAAAATTCAGGGATGTCAAGCCGTTTTCCACGCCGCGGTCTTTCCTTGCATTATACCCCGCCAAATCTTAAAATAGCATGAGAGAGCCGCTCCGGTTAAGCAATGATCCTTCATTGCCGTTGAAACCGTTGAAGCTTCTGGAACCATGAAAACCAGACATTCAGGATACATCCTGACGCCGGTTCTCCTGTGTCTCGCGTGGTCCGCTGCCGAAGGGTCACTGCTCGACAAACTCGAATGGAAAGCCGAAAAACACTTCGGAAAAACATCAAAAGCCCAGGTCGAGAGCGAGTTCGGTTTCGTCGCCGAGCCTCTCCTGACCCGCTACATAAACGAAATCGGGGCGAAGACCGTCGCCGTGTCGCACCGGGGCGACATACCCTACGAATTTCACGTAATTGACTCCGGGGAGATGAACGCATTCGCGGCGCCGGGAGGATTCGTTTTCGTGACGCGGGGACTGTTGGAGGAGATAGATTCCGACGACGAGCTTGCATGCGTCATCGGGCACGAGGTGGGGCACGTCGCCGCGCACCACGGCGCGAAGCGCATCAAGAAACTCCCCTTCATCATCGCGGGACTGAACATACTGCAGGGCAGATATGGTGAGGGCGCCGCGCGCATCGGGGGCATCGCCCTCTCCCTCATGCAACTGCACTACTCACGCGAGGACGAATACGAAGCGGACAGGCTCGGCATCGAGTACTCATTCAACAGCGGATACGATCCCCGGGGCATGAAATCGTTCTTCGCGAAGATGGAAAGGAAGCACCGCACAGGCGACCTGGGAAGGCTCCAGATCGCCCTTTCCTCGCATCCGAAGACGCCCGCGCGCGTGAGGGAGATCGAAAAAACCGCACAGATGCAGCCCACCAGCGACAATCTCTTAAGGACAGCCGCGTCCTACATGAGCCGCCGCTACTACCACGACGCCGCCGACGGTTTCCGCGCCGCCGCTGAAGCCGACCCGGGGTCAATCGCCGCGAGGCTCGGACTCGCCGAAGCCCTTATCCGCGCGGGCGAACTCCAGGAGGCGCGCCGGTTAATCGGCGAAATCCTCGAAAACGACCCCGAAAACCCCATCGCCCTCGAGCTTTCGAGGCTGGGAACGCTTCAGGAGGCGCGGACGGACAGCCCCGGCGCCGGGGACGAAATCACTCGGGAGAAGCTGTCCCGCGCGCGCAACGACCTCCAGAACGCCGCCGCGCTTGCCCACCGCGCCCTGACCGACTTCGGCAAGCCCGGGGAAAAAAACGACGCGCTCATCGCGGACCTGAACAAGAGAACGGACAACGACCTGCCCGGTTTTTCGAAGACGATCTCATCACTCGCCGAAAGAGGACTTGCCGGAGAGGAAATCATCGAAGGCGCCTCGCTGTTCTTCTCATCGTTCACTTCCCTGCTCAGACGGTACGGGGACTTCAACGGCGAAATGGAATTCGCACTCAGAGAGACCCGGAGGAGAGTACGGGAAGCGCTGTACGCCGTGGACGGCGCGGAATCCCGGCGCGCCGCCGGTTTCGCTCAGCGCATGATCGAACCCGCCATGCTGCTTCCCTCCACCGTGGGCGAAAAGAGAGGCGCCATGAATTCCGCTCTTCTCGAAGCCGGACGGTCGTACTCTTCGATGCGGAGGCTTATGAGCCTTCTCGCCGCGGCAGCCGACGCGGACCAGCCGGTGTCCATGTGGGACCACAACCAGGTCCGGTCCTACGAGGCGGAATACCTCGCCGATCATCTGCGCCGCCTGGGGCAATTGGAACGGGACCGCGCCGAGGTTCGCGCCGCGGCATTGAAGGTGCGCACCGCCGCCCTCAACCTCGCCGCCGCGCTTCTCCCGCCGCACGAGGAGGAAACCTTCAGGCGAATGCTCGAAAAACGGTTCGCAATACAGGCGGACGAACTCGACGCGGCGGCATCGAAGGGACTGGGATACGCCGACGCCGTCCTCCTTAAAAGCCGCTCCGTACGGAGCGGAACACCGTTCGAAGAACTCGTTTCCAGCGCCCGCGGTGACGCCGCCGACCCGTCTGCCGTGCCAGCGGCACAGGCAGGCGTGGAACCCGAATACGACGCCGGAACCGCCGCTGCGGAAAACCTCCTTCTTCGCCTCGCCGAAATAGACCTCAACCACCTCTCACGCCGACCCCGCGACATCCGCATAACGCCGCCGGAAGACCCGCCGGGATCGGACCAAACACAGGGCGACACGGACGGTGGAGCGGACGAAGACCTCGACCGGGCGGAGGAACTGTTGAGACAGGGGAACCCCGGCGAATCCGAGCGGCTGATATTCGAGCGGGGAAAGCGGCTGCCTGCGACGGCGCGCTCGCACCGCCTTTTGGGCATGGTGTACAAATATCAGGACCGCCACGCCGAAGCGATAAATGAGTTCGAGCACTGTCTGAAAAAGAATGCCGGCGACGTCTCCGCCCTCATCGCGACGGGGAACACGTTCTTCGAAATGGAAGAATACGACAGGGCGCTGGAAAGGTACAACGAAGCCGCCCGGCTGTCGCCCGCGTACGCCCCGGCTCACCTCGGCGCGGGGTCGGCGGCGGCGATGATCGGGCGGGAAAGCGAGGCGGAGGAATATTTCCGCAGGGCTATCGAAGCCGACCCCTCCATGTGTCCCGCGAGGAACAACCTCGGCATCCTTCTATACTGGCAGGGTCTGCGCGGGGAGGCGCTGAACCAGTTCAAGCTCTCCCTCGCCGGATGTCCGGGACAGCGGGAGATCGAGACTATGGTGTCCCTGCTCGAGCGATAAAAGAATATCAACGGAGGAAAACATGAAACTCACCAGAAGAGCGCCGCGGTTATTAGCATTCGTCTTCCTGTGGGCGGTGATCGCCGCCGGTCCGTCCTTCGCCCGTTCGAAAGCCCTCGTCATCGAGGTGAAAGGCACAATAGACCCCGCGACCAGGAACTACGTGGCGCGGAGCATTCAGCGCGCCGAGAACGGGGACTTCGAATGCCTCGTAATCCTGCTCGACACGCCGGGCGGGCTTATGGATTCCATGAAGGAGATGGCGACCGCGATGCTCAACACGAGTGTGCCGGTCGTCGTGTACGTGTATCCGAGCGGTTCCACGGCGACGTCCGCGGGGTTCTTCCTGCTGATGGCGAGCGACTTCGCCGCGATGTCGCCCAACACGAGCACAGGCTCCGCGCATCCCGTCGCGATGCAGGGCAAGATGGACAAGACCATGAAGGAAAAAGTGACCAACTACGCGGTCGCTTACATGGAATCCCTCACGAAAAGAAGAAACAGAAACGTGGAATGGGCGAAAAAGGCGGTCACCAGAAGCGTCTCCATCACCGAAGACGAAGCCCTGAAGAAGAAAGTCATCGAGATCATCGCCGACAGCGACCGTGATCTCCTGAACCAGCTCGATGGCCGGAAATTCGTCAAGAAAAAAAGGCGCGTCACACTCCACACAAAGAACGCGGAGATAGTTTACGCGTACATGACGTCGAGGGAACGTTTCCTGCACGTGATAGCCCATCCCAACATCGCGTACATCCTCTTCATAGTCGGCGTGTACGGTATCATATTCGAGGTGACGCATCCGGGCGCCATCGCCCCGGGCGTGATCGGCGCGATCGCCCTGATCCTCGCCTTCACCGCTTTCCAGGTTCTGCCGATCAACCTCGCGGGGCTTCTGTTTCTCATCGGCGCGTTCATCATGTTCATACTCGAAGTGAAAATCGTGAGCCACGGACTGCTCACGCTCGGAGGGACGGTGCTCATGGTGCTCGGCTCGCTGATGCTGATTGATTCGACGGACCCGGCGTTCAGGATTTCCATCGAGGTCGTTATCACCGTGGCGCTCATGACGGCGTTCCTGTTCGGCGTCGCGCTGACGGCTGTCGTGAAAACCCACCGCAGGCGCGTGACCACGGGAGCGCAGGGCATGATAGGGAAGGCGGGAAAAGTCGCCGCGACGCTCAACCCCGAGGGGAAGGTTCGCGTGTTCGGGGAGTTCTGGCACGCCCGGAGCGAAGACGGCTCCGCGATAGAGAAAGGCTCAAAGGTCATCGTCACCGGAATGGAAGGGATGGAGCTGACGGTCAGGAAAAAGGAGTGACCCCCCTCCGCCCGTACGACCGGAGGCGCTCCACTGGGCGCCGCGCCGGAATTACCGCCATGCGGTTGAAACCGTCCGCGTTTTGATATAGACTGTTGTGCCGTCGGGGAAGAGATTTCAAAAACACGAATAAATAAGGGGGGAACGTCATGCAGGGAATTCCGCACTCGATCATAGCGGTGATAGTCATTGGGATACTCGTGCTCGCCTCGTCGCTGAAGATTCTCCCGGAGTACGAGCGGGCGGTGATCCTCAGGCTCGGGCGGCTCAGCAAGGGACTGCTCGGAGGAAACGGTCCGGGGCTTATCATCATCATACCCGGCATAGACCGTCTCATCCGGGTGGACCTGCGCACGGTCACAATGGACGTCCCGACCCAGGAAGTCATCACGAGGGACAACGTGCCGGTCAAGGTCAACGCTGTGGTCTACTTCAGGGTCGTCGAACCCGAAAAGGCGATCATCGAGGTCGAGAACTACATAGCCGCCACGTCACAGATCGCACAGACCACGCTGAGGAGCGTCCTGGGGCAGTCCGAACTCGACGAGCTTTTAGCTCAGCGCGAAAAAATCAACCAGCAGCTCCAGACCATCGTGGACGACCACACCGATCCGTGGGGAATCAAGGTCTCAACCGTAGAGGTAAAGGACGTCGAACTCCCCGGCGGGATGCAGCGCGCGATGGCGAGGCAGGCTGAAGCCGAGCGCGAGCGGCGCGCCAAGATCATCGCCGCCGAAGGCGAATACCAGGCGTCCCAGAAACTCGCCGACGCAGCCTCCGTCATCGGCGAACACCCCATGGCGCTCCAGCTCCGTTTCCTGCAGACGCTGGCGGAAGTCGCTTCCGAGCACAATTCAACGACCATCTTCCCGGTCCCGATTGACCTTTTCACGCCGTTCATCCGGGGCTTGAAGAAAGAATAGGCGATGACCCGGCACGCCATGCCTTTTGCCGGCGGCGCCGCATGCCGCGGTGAATCCCGGTTGAGGAAACGCGGAACGGAAGGCGCGACGCGCCTCGTCGTCCTCATACTGCTGTTTCTCCCGCTGTCCGTTCCTTCCTGCTGCGGGTACAGACCCGCGGGGAAAGCGCCCGGCGCCGCAAAAACGGGCGTCCGGCACCGCCTGCGTCTCGCGACCACGACGAGCGCAGTGAACTCGGGAATACTCGACCACCTTCTCCCGGCGTTCGAGAAACGGTTAAACGTCAAGGTGGACGTGCTTCCGGTCGGCTCGGGGAAAGCGTTCAGGCTCGCCGAGCAGGGAGACGTTGACCTTGTCCTCGTCCACGCCCCCGCCGCCGAGGACGAGTTCCTGGCGGGCGGCTTCGGCGTCAACCGCCGGGTCGTGATGTACAACGATTTCGTGATCGCCGGTCCGGGCAGCGACCCCGCCGGAGTGCGCTCGGCAGGCTCCGCCGCCGACGCCATGTCCGGCATCGCCGCAGCCGGCGCGGCGTTCGTCTCGCGAGGCGACGATTCGGGCACTCACCGGAAAGAAAAGGAACTCTGGGAAAGCGCGGGCGTCAACCCCGAAGGAGGGTGGTACATTGACGCCGGTCGGGGCATGGGCGCGGTGCTCATGATGGCGAGCGAGAAGGAAGCGTACACCCTCACCGACCGCGGCACGTTCCTCTCGATGAAGGGGAAACTCGAACTGGACGTTCTGTTCGAGGGTGATCCGGCGCTCGACAACCCGTACAGCGTAATCGCCGTCAACCCGGCGCGCTGCCCCGACTGCAACTACATGGGCGCGATGACGCTCATAGCATGGCTGACCTCGCCCGAAGCGCAGAAGATGATAGCGGATTTCAACGTCGCCGGCGCGCGGCTCTTCCATCCCGTCTCCACGCCCGAAACGCCGCCGGGCAGGTAATACCGGTAAATCCCGACCCGGCGGAATCTCCAGACGCCGCCGCGCAGCCGACCGCTCAACGCGCCCGGCGTTCAGCCCCTGTTTCATCGTTCCTTCCGTTCCGGAATAACCGCCCTTGTTCACGAACCCGGCGACCTTGTATAATCCAGCCTCAAAAGGACGGAAAAGGAGGTGAAAGAGGCGAAAATCCCGATTGAACGGACCGCTCGAAGTGAAGCTCCTTTCGCTATTAAATCCGTGAGACTTTTCCGGGGAGGTATATATGAAAAAGCGCATATTGATCATCGCCGCGGTCGTCGCGGCGGCGGCGCTGTCGTTCCGCGCCCGCGCTGAGGACTTCGAACACGGCGAATTTCACTTCGTCCCGAAATTGGGGTATTTAGACCCCCGATCGCAGGGAACGAAGGGAGACATGGCTTACGGGGCGGACGTGCTCTACGAATGGGCGGTGCGCCACGGTCTGAAACTCGGCTTCACCTACTCGCGGCACGACGTCACCGACCAGTCGGAGACGGCGCGGAGCAGGATTCTTTCGTTCGGCTACAGGTGCAACCTGCCGTCGCCGGGAGAAAAAAGAGGACGTCCCTACTTGGGCGCGGACATCGCGAGCCACAGGGTGACGTTTCTCGGAGAAAAATACCAGAAGATGGGCGGCACGCTTCTCGGGGGTTACGAGTGGTACGGAGGGGGCGTCGCCGAGATATCGTACCTGTTCGCCGGCTCCGACGAAGACGTGAGACTCGGCGGGCTTGCCGTGTTTGCCGGGTACAGGTTCTGAGACGCCCGCAGGGGATTAAATCCGGAATGCGGCGCCGCGCCGGCGGACCGGCGCAATCGCGCGCGGGACGGTTACGGCGGGCGCGCGCGCTTCAGCGTCCCGCGGCGTGCAGGCGCGCGGGTGAAGGGGCGGGTTTTTGAAAAAGCGGTTTCTCCGGTATATCATTTGAACGACACGAGAGCAAAGGGGGCGGTTTCATTGGAAGAGACGTTCGTTGAACTGAGGGGGAAAGTGATCAGGGGCGACCGCGACGGGGCGCGCGCCATCGTGGACTCACTGCTCGAAAAGGGGACCGACGCGCAGAAAATAATCGGAACGTCGCTCATCCCCGCCATGGACACCGTGGGCGAGAAGTTCGAGAAAAACGAGTTTTTTCTGCCGGAGCTGTTAGTGGCGGCGCGCGCGATGGAGAACTGCATGGAGGTGCTGCAGCCGCTGCTCGTCAAGGGCGGCGTCAAACCGCTCGCCACCGCTGTCATCGGGACCGTCAAGGGCGACCTGCACGACATAGGCAAAAACATAGTCGCCGCGATGCTGAAAGGCGCCGGGTTCGAGATAATAGACCTCGGGAAGGACGTCGCCCCGGAGAAATTCGCGGCGGAGATAAAATCGAGGAAACCGTCGCTGGTGGGGATGTCCGCCCTTCTCACGACAACAATGAGGGCAATGAAGGACACGATCGAGGTTATCGGCAAAAAGGGACTGCGCGGCGATGTGAAAATCCTTGTGGGCGGAGCGCCCCTGACGGAATCGTACGCCGCCGACATCGGCGCCGACGGATACGCGCCGGACGCGGCGCAGGCGGTGCGCAAGGCGCGGGAACTGCTCGGCATCGCCCAATGAGCGCGCGGGGGGCTGCGCCGGCGCTCGCTAAAATCCGTCTTCTCCTGACCGCCGGGCTGATTTCCGCGTTTTTCTGCGCGAACCGCGCGGACGCCGGCAGCACGCTCGGAACTTTCCCGCCGGAGGACCGGGAAATAAAACTGACGGCGCCGGGCGGAAACCGCAGCCGGCAAGCCGCGCCGCGGCGATTCTCCCCTACTCCTTTCGTTTTCCGGGTTCCCCGTCTCATTCCCTTCTCGCTCGAACCGACGCACGCGCTGATAACGGAGACCGGACTTTCGCTCGCCGACCTGCGCAGGGACTCGTTCAGCCATACCGTCGAGCTGATGAAGCACCGCTTTCTCAGAAAACTCGACGCAAGCGCGCTGCCGGTGGAAAAACAGCTCGAAATCCTCCTGAACCAGACGAGAGAAACTCCCGGCGCGCCAGAAACGCGTATTGAACGCTGAAGCGCGCCGCCGCCCGGCTTCTTTTTTTATCCCGCCTTCATTACAATGACCGATCATGGGAAAGGACGTTGAGGGCGTTCTAAGGAAAATCGTCTCATCGCTTCAATCGCGGGGGGCGGAGTTCGCCGACGCACGCTGCATATCCGCCGCAAGCACCACTATAGAAGTCCAGGACGGAAGACTGGAGAAAATACACGGTTCCCGCTCCATGGGGGCGGGGATACGCGTCCTCGCGGACGGCGCCTGGGGCTTCGCGTCCTCGAACGGAACCGCGCCCGATCTCATCGCGCGCTGCGGCGATGACGCGCTGGCAATCGCACGCGCAGCGGCGGGAAAACAGAAAGAGCGGGGTGTGGTGAAGCCCGCCCCGCCTCACGTCGGGAGAAGCGTGACCGCGGCGGAAATTCACCCGGAGAGCGTGCCGATCGAGAAAAAGGTGAGCCTTGCCGTTTCGCTCGAAAAGAGCGCGCGGGAATACGACCCGCGCGTCGCGAACACCTGTCTCACCTACTGGGACGGTTCGGCCTCCATGCTCGTGGTCAACAGTTTCGGCACGTTCGTGGAATCCCTGAGCGTCCGAACGCGCGTGGCGGTAAGCGTCACCGCCGCCGACGGAGACGCGCGCCAGCGCGCATTCGAGATCGTCGGCGGCAGAGGGGGGTTCGAGATCGCCGACTGCATCGCCCCCGCCCGGTTCGGAGAGGCGGCGTCCGCCCGCGCCGTGAGGATGCTGTACGCGGCGGCGCCGCCCTCCGGAAAGTTCCCGGTCATATTCGATCCCTCGATAGCCGGACTCCTCGTCCACGAGGCGTTCGGTCACAACTCCGAAGCCGACCACGTTCTCTCGGGCGAGTCAATCATATCGGACAAACTCGGGCAGCGGATCGCCTCGCCCCTCGTGACGATCGTGGACGACCCGACGCACCCCGGCGCGTGGGGCAGCTTCGATTACGACGCCGAGGGCACGCCCGCCGTCCGGCGCGTCCTCATCGAAAACGGAGTGGTCAAGGGTCTTCTCCACAGCCTGGAAACCGCCGCCCGGATGAACGCCGTGCCCAACGGCGCCGCGAGATGCGAAAGCCACCACCACCGCCCCATTGTGCGCATGAGCAACACGTTCTTCCTTCCCGGGAACTCGACGCTCGAGGACATGATAAAGGACATCGAAACGGGCATACTCCTCGGAAAAGCCCTCAGCGGCTACGTGCAGACGGAAAAGGGACAGTTCACGTGCCGGGCGGGCGAATCATGGCTCATTCGGAACGGGAAAAAGGAAAAACTCCTCCGGGACGTCTCGGTCTCGGGGCTGACCCTCGAAGCCCTCGCGAAAATTGACGCCGTGGCTTCGGACTTCGCCCTCTCCATGCCCGGCACGTGCGGCAAGCTGGGTCAGGGCGTGCCGGTTGACGACGGCGGCCCACACATCAGGGTCTCGGAACTCGTGGTCGGGGGAACGGGGGAATGAACCCGTGAACGCCGAACGCCTCCGGCGGACAGAGCGGGAACGCTCCGCTCTTACAAGTTTCCGTAATTTACGATTGGAGGCGTAACGTCTTGCCCAAAAGCGGCGAGCGCTCCACAACGGCGTACAAGCTGCTTCTCGTCGCGGGCGTCGTGATCAACTCCGGCGCGCAGCTTCTCATGAAACAGGGCGTAAATTCCATGGGCGGAGTGACCCTCGCCGGCGGCGCCGTCGCGACGGAAATCGCGGGTATCTTCACCAACCCCTACGTGCTCGCCGGACTCTGCGCCATCGCGGTCAGCCTGCTCATCTGGCTCCACGTCATCTCGCGCCTCGACCTCAGCTTCGCCTATCCCTTCGTCAGCATCAGCTACATTCTCATTCTCCTGGCAGGCTGGCTGGTGTTCGGCGAACACGCGACTCCGGCGCGGGCCGCGGGCGTCATACTGATAGGCGCGGGCGTGATCATCATATCGCGCACCGAGAGGTAAAATACATGGAATTCGGATTCCTGACCGTTTCCATCATCCTCGGTTTCTGCGGGCAGATTCTGCTCAAGACGGGCATCCTCCGCATAGGGGGGGTCAATTTTGCGAGGGGCGGCGCGGTCCGTCAGCTCCTCTCCGTCCTCACCTCTCCGCACATCGTCGGGGGCGTGTCCTGCTTCGCCGCAAGCATGATCTTCTACCTCGCGGCGATCAGCGGAATAGACATCAGCATGGCTTATCCCATGGTGAGCGTGAATTTCGTACTCGTCGTCCTCTTCTCCAGAATCTTTTTCCGAGAGAAGGTGAACGCCCTCCGCTGGTGCGGGGTGTCCCTGATCGTCGCCGGCGTTTTTCTTATCTCTCGAAGCTGAGCGGACCGGCTTCTCACAGGCCCCACTTCGCCCTCAACGCCTCAACGAAGAGCCTGCCGAGCAGCCGCGACGGCACGGCGGGCAGCTTCCGCCTCCGGTCCGCTTCGGGGGGAAGGCTGTTGCAGTGCTCTAAAAAATCCGCGTAGCCCCACCCCAGGGCATCGGCAAGCCCGTACTCCTCCACGACCTCTTCCATCTCATCATCCATGAATCCTTCCGTCAGCAGCGTCAGCCCGCCGTCCGAAACCTCGAACACGCCGGGGGGATGACTGAAAGCGTCGGCGTCCACCTGGAGCTTCGGCGGCGGCGCGCCCCCGATGTAGGGCGCGAGCATTACGTGGAAAAAAACGGTCTCGCCGTTATAGGAAGGCGCGGAGGATTTGAGCTGCTGCGCCACGGCAGTCGTCAGCTCGCGCGCCGCCCCGCTGCCGTCCGGCAGGTGGGAAAACTGTTTCCCGTGGTACGTCCCGAACGGGTTCATGTACACTCTCTGTATCCCTCCGCTTTCCCTGAGGCGCATGGGGCACATCGCGAACGAGGTGTTCCAGACCTGATCGTGAGCCAGCAGCAAGCCCTTCTCGCCGTTTGAAACGGCGACCCAGCCGTCCGTGACGTGGTTGTTGAACGAGTCCGCGTTCCTGTTCCGCGGGTCAATCGCCCCGAAATTCAGCTCGTAACAGTTCACCGCGTTGTGAAAATTGTGCTTCCAGACCTTCAGAAAACCGCCCTTTGGGGACCGTATGCCCGGCGCTATCTGAGCGGGCAACACCTCCAGCCACCGCGAGTCGAACTTCGACCCGGTGCGCGACGCCACGTCCCTGCATACGTCACGGCGGGTCGTTTCGGGGAACCTGACCCATCCCTTCATGAAAACGTACGGCATACCGTCAAAAAGATACAACCTGTACGTCCCTTCCACCTTTCGTTTCGTTCCACCCGAAGGAAAACCGAACTCGAATCTCAAGTCCACGCCCCCGACCCTTCCCCTCTCCCCGCGAAAGACCCTCATCACCTCAAACCCGCTCCGGGAAAACACCTTCCGCCCGTCCCCCGTCTTATACGTGACCCCCGCCGTCA
>JBFMFE010000058.1:0-30164 GCA_040752295.1 bacterium | reverse complement strand
CGTGAGGATGGCGCGGACGGCGTGGCAGTGACCGAGCACCGAGATGCCCATTGCGGCGTCCACACGTCCGATCTCCTCCATAGCGAGCACCCAGTCCAGGTTGCTGCCGCCGGCGCCGCCGTATTTTTCGGGGACGAAAACGCCCCACAGTTTGAGTGCCGCCATTTTCGGGACGACTTCTCTGGGAAAAGTCTGCGTCTCGTCGTTTTCCGCCGCGAGCGGCGCGAGGTGCTTTTCCGCGAAGTCGCGCACGGTCTTTTTCCACGTCAACTGTTCCTGAGTCAGAGTAAAATCCATTTTCGCTCCCGATAAAACTTATTTGTTCTCGCGGGGCGGAATTACCCGGTTTCCGTCCGGGATGCGCTCCACCGCTTTGATCATGGAAAGTTTTTCGGGCATGGTTTGTTATTATTCCGGTTTTCCTAATACGAAGACGGTTGCGACGGCGCCGGGTCCGCCCAGGTTGTGTGCGATGCCCGTGTGCGCGCCTTCCACCTGGCGCTCGCCGCACCTGCCGCGGAGCTGGTTAGTGATCTCGGCGATCATGCGCACGCCGCTCGCGCCAATCGGGTGGCCGAACGATTTCAACCCGCCGCTCGGGTTCACCGGCAGGCGTCCGCCGAGCGCGCTCTCGCCGTTCTCGATCATCCTCCATCCCTCTCCTTTCTCCGCGAGAAAAAGGTCTTCGTAGTTCAGTATCTCCGTGATGGTGAAGCAGTCGTGCACCTCGGCGCACGATATTTCCTTCTTCGGCTCCTTGATGCCCGCCTGTTTGTACGCCGCCTCCGCGGCTTTCTGCGTCGCCCTGAAGCCGGTGAAGGTGAACGAGGGGGTCATCTGGACGGTGAAATAGCCCTCGGTGACGGCAAGTCCCATCCCGCGGATGACGGAGAAGTCTTTTCCCTTGAGTTTTTTTGCGTTTTCGACTGTGGTGACGACAGCCGCGGCGGCGCCGTCCGTCGTGGGGCAGCAGTCGAAGAGGCGGAGCGGCTCGACGACGAAGGGCGCCTTCTCCGCCTGCTCCATGGTGATCACGCGCTGGAAGTGAGCCTTTCCGTTCATCGCGCCGTTCCTGTGGTTTTTGACGGCGACTTTCGAGAGCGTTTCGTGCGTGATGCCGTACTCGTGCATGTAGCGGGTGGCCATGAGGGCGAAGATGCCCGGCGCGGTGCGCCCCTTGCAGTAGTACGGGTGTCCCCTCTCGATGTGCTGCGATACGAGGCTTCCGCGCGAGGTGACGTCGCGCATCTTCTCGACGCCGCACGCGAGCGCCACCTCGTATTCGCCCGACGCCACGGCGAGCGCCGCGCCGCGCACCGCCTCCATCCCCGTGCAGCAGTAGTTGGACACGCGCGTGACCGGGATGGGGAACAGGTTCAGCGGCTCGGCGAGCGACGAGCCGGACACGCCCTCGATGTTCCATGCGTATGGGAGGTAGGTGCCCAGCCACGCCGCTTCGATCCGGCTCTTCTCGACGCGCGCGTCCTCGAACGCTTCGCAGCAGGCGTCCACGAGCATGTCCGTGTAGCTCATGTCGAAATTTTCGCCGAACTTGCTCATCCCCACGCCGATGACGGCGACGCTGCCCGGTGCTCCCATGATGGTTCCTCCCGGTTCTTAATCCTCAATGAGCGGCGGGCGGAACTTCCAGAAATAATTAAAATGCTCGCCGCCCTCGTGCAGTTTGCGGAAGCAAAGCTCGACCTTCATGCCGACCCCGGCGCTGTCGGGCGCGGCGTCGGTCAGCTGCGCGTAGAGGCGTCCGCCGCCGTCCATGTCCGCGCTGACCATGACGACCGGCGGGTCGGCGCTCGGAAAGAGATGGTCTTTCGCGAAGGTGAACACCTTCCCCGTGCGCGACAGTTTTTCGTCGGTGAAATCGTCCTTCGCGTCGCAGTTCCTGCACACGCGCTGGGGCGGGTAGGAGAACGTGCCGCACCGGTTGCACTTTTTGCCGTAGCGGGCGAGGTTTGCCTTCTGCTCGCGCCACACCAGGGGATAGGGCGAGAAGGGAAAAATTTCTTCCGTGTCGATCAGTTTGCGGAACCGCAGGTATTTCGTGTAGGCGGGCAGCTCCCTCCGCGCGGCGAGATGCGCCCGCAGCCCGCGCGGGTTGTCGTAGTCCCGTATCGCTTCGGTCGCCGTGACCAGGACCGCGTCCGCGCCGCCGCCGTAGCCGAGCATGACGATCCTGTCGCCGGGTTCGGCGCTGTCGAGCGCGGCGGCGAGCGCCAGAAACGGCGCCGCGTTGCCGGCGTTGCCGACCGTGTCCAGCAGCGGGTCTTCGAGCAGGGCTTCGGGTTTCACTTTCAGCGCTTTGGTCTGGGCTTTGAGTCCCGCGGCGTCGGGCGCGTAGAAAACGACTTTTGCCGGAGCGTCCCGCGCGAGTCCGCACCTGTCGAGCAGCCCGTCCAGCGCTCGTTTCAGCTGTGCGCCGTACCCCTTTTCTAAAATGAATTTCGCGTCTTCGAATTTCAGGAATTTGTCTCCCGCGCAGCGCCAGATGTCCATGAACTCGGCGGAAACGGAATGGATACGGTTGATGACGGCGATGGGGTTGTCGGCGCTGATGAGCAGTGCGGCGGCGGCGTCTCCGAGAACGCCTTCGAGCGGATGACCGGGCGCGACCAGCCGGCAGTCCGCGGCGGCGACCACTGCCTCGCGCGCCGAACCTGCGACGACGGCGTCCGCCGCCGCCCGGAGCGCCGCCGTTCCGGCGCGCAGCGACCCTCCGAAATCGGCGGCGGCAACTCCGTCTTCCCTGACGTCCGCGACCGCGGCGATGGTCGTCGCGCAGCTCTTTTCGAGATACGGCGCCGACGCCGACGCGAAATAAACGGCGTCCACAGCGGACACGCCGCCGTCCATAAGGCAGTTCTCCACCGCGTCCACCGCCATTGTGAGGGCGTCCTCGTCGTGGTTGGCGAGCGCCCGCTCGCCCTTCGCGGGGCCGGAACCCCACGCCTCCCGGAGAAGCGCCCCGGTCAGCCGGTATCTCGGAATGTAAACCCCGTAACTTTTAATCCCCACCATGTTTTTCTCCTGATCTTTGAGTGCAGAATTTCAAGACCGTCCTTCGTCGCGGATGAGCGGGTCATCGGGTCACATAATTATAAACCCGGAGCGTTCAGGCTGCGCCGCCGCGGACGAAGATGGTCTGCCCCGTGATGAAGTGAGCCTCGTCGGAGCACGGGAACGCGGCGGCGGCGGCGATGTCCGCGACGGCGAGCTTCGCGCCCTCCCTGGAGAACCGCAGCGCGACCCCCTCTCCGATGCCCTGACCGGCGTCCGTGACAACCGCCGCCTTTCCTGCAAATCGGCTGAACCCTCCCATGGGCTGTTTTTTCTCCTTCCCGCGTTGGTTTTTGAGGCGTTCCCGCAGACTCATTCGGCCGGCTTCCGGCGCACCATTATAGTGCGCAGCCCTTCCTGAACCGCCTCGCCTTTATGGTTGATGACCTGCGACCTGAAGGTCACGACCCCGCGATCGGCTTTCTTCGTCTCGCGCTTCGATTCGACGGTCTGTTTCACGTGAACGGTGTCGCCGATCAGCACCGGGGCGGTGAACTTCCATTCGTTGATGCCCAGGAACGCCATCGCCGTTCCGGCGAGAATACCGGTGCGGGCAATCAATCCCGTGGAGATCGAGAGCACAAGCAGACCGTGCGCGATCCGCCCGCCGAAGATCGTCTCCCTGGCGAACTCCGCGTCGGTGTGCAGGGGATTGTAATCGCCCGACAGCCCCGCGAACATCACGATGTCGGCTTCCGTGATGGTTCGTCCCGGTGACACGTATTCGTCGCCCTCGTTGAATTCCTCGTAAAAAAGCCCCGTCATTTTTCACCCCCTCCTCTGAAAGTTTTTACCCTGCGGCGAACGCAGCCGTTAATCAATTCCTATTCGCCGTCCAGTTCGTCAAGGAAGCGGCGGTCGGGGTCGAACAGCCGGAGAAGACGAAGTTCGTCCGCCGCCGGCGGCTCTATGGCTTCCGGCTCTCCGGCGACAGTTACTTTCCACCCGCAGTTTGCCGCGATGGCTTCGATGCATTCCTCTCTGGATTTTCCCGGCGCCGCCATGTATCCGGTGAGCGCGAAGGGTTCGGCGCCTTCGGGCTTCTCGAAGACGCCGAGTGTCGTGACGAGTGTTCTCGCCCTCGCGCCGGGGCCGGTGACGTACGGCACCTTTTCGACCAGCCGGTCTTTCGCGTGGGTCACCACCAGGAGCGATTCGGCAGCCCCGGAAATGACGTCGTTTGAGCCGCCCGAGCCTGCCAGGAACAGCTTGTGCGGGATCATCGTAGAGTTGATGTTCCCGAATTTGTCCACCTGCGCCGCGGCGAGCGCGCCGATGCAGCGGTTGTCCGCGCCGCCCACGATGGCGCCGAGCGCGGTGAACGCATCGGTGGTCATCGCGCAGGTCGGGATGTTGGCGTGGTTGAAGATGAACGGGTCTGCGGGGCGGGGGTCGTAGTTGACGAAACCGATTTCCGCGATCAGGCTGATCTCGACGCCCTCGCGTTTCAGGTCGCAGGCAGCCATCCACGCGGCGAGGTTGGACATCCCCAGTCCGGCCAGCAGATTCCGGTAGCCATTCCCGCGGATTTTGCGCTTAAGCAACCGCGCCGCCGCTACGATCATCCACTCCGTTTCGTTGTGCTTTTCGCCCGGCTCGATGTCGTCCAGCCGCATGGCGATTTCGCGCTCCCAGGCGTCCTCGCGCGCTTTGTCCTTGAGATAAGTGATTTTCTCGGTCCCGACCCTGCCGATGTACTCGCCGAAATCCTTGCAATCGAGAATCCAGCGCCTGATCCAGCCATCCAGTTTCTTTTCGTCGCGTGAGACGTTTCGGAATTCCTCCGCGAAATCGTAATCCTCCGCGTACGATTCCACGCCCTCGACGAAGAAGCTCTTCACGCCGCCCGGATGCGCGCCGTAAGGCGCGATGGAGACCGAGCGGACGTACGAGCCGGGGAGCTTGCAGAAATACGAGTGGCGGCGGATGAAGTCGGACGACACCAGCCGCTCGACCGTGACGATTGCCCCCTCGCGCGCGGCCATCGCGCCCCAAAGCCCCTCGGCGTACGGCGGGGTGAACAGGGTGTTGCCGTACTCGTCCGCCGCGATGCCGTGGACGAGCGAGACGTCCGGGACGAGGGCTTTCAGCAGTCCGACCTTCCCGCCCGGCTGGAACGGGTCGTCGGCGACGGCGAACGAGCCGGCGTTGTCCCTTTCCATGCCGCTGCCGAGAATGGAATTGGTCGTCACGCAGGACAGCCCCATGGCGGCGGCCTTCAGGCGAAGTGACAGCGAAAGGACGCTCCAGTTTTCGAACTCGACCGTGCCGTCCGCGTACGCTTTTTGTGATACCGGGTTCGGTCCGGGCGAGGGGTAGACGTCCCCGCAGAAGGTGGAAACGATTTTTTTCAGCATCCCGCCGCGGATCATGGTGATTCCGTGGATGCGCGCGCTGAGCGAGATCAGCGTGAAACCGGGGTCTTTCCCCCAGAATCGTCGGATAAGCTCGTAGATGGCCGCATACGAAAAACACTGGGTGATGCCGGTGTGAACGGTCATCCCCGGTCGGACGAACCGCCGGACCGCCTCGTCGAGTGACGTGACCTTCGAAGGCCCCCCGTAGGGCGGCCGCTTGAACCGTTCCTCGATTACAGACTCGAAATCTTCTCTCATGACGTGCGCCGGAATTTTTCGCCCGGCTCAATCCCTGAGCAGTTCCCGCGATATGATGATGCGCTGAATTTCGGACGTCCCCTCGACGATGCGCATGATGCGCACGTCGCGGTAGATGCGCTCGATGGGACATTCCTTCATCCAGCCCATGCCGCCGAAAATTTGAAGTCCTTTATCCGCGACGCGCCACGCCGTCTCGGTCGAGAACAGCTTTATCATGGCAGCTTCACTGGTTATGTTTTCTCCTCTGTCGCAGCGTTCAGCGGCGTCGTAGAGCATGCACCGCGCCGCGTGTATCTCGGTCGCCATGTCGGCAAGCATGAACTGTATCGCCTGCTGTTTTGCGATGGGTTTGCCGAACTGGACGCGCTGTTTCGAGTAATCCACGCTCAGGTCGAGCACGCGCTGGGACATGCCGAGCGCCGCCGCCGAGAGAGTCAGCCGCCCGCTGTCGAGCGTCTTCATCGCCGTCCGGAAGCCCTGTCCCACTTCGCCGATCACGTTCTCCACCGGCACCCGGCAGTCCTCGAAGATCAGCTCCGACTGGAGCGCGCCGCGTCCGCCCATACCGGCGTGTATCTGTCCCACCGAGAAGCCCGGCGTGCCCTTCTCCACGATGAACGCGGTGATCCCGCCCCGGGCACGCTTCTCCCTGTCCGTCAGCGCCATCACGGTGACCACGTCGGCGATCGGGCCGTTGGTGATGAAGTGTTTGGCGCCGTTGATCACCCATTCTGCGCCGTCCCTGACGGCGGTGGTTTCGATTGCAGCCGCGTCCGACCCCGCGTTAGGCTCGGTCAGCCCGAATGCGGCGAGCTTCTTGCCGCTCGCGAGGTCGGGCAGGTACTTCTTTTTCTGTTCCTCGGTGCCGTCGAGCAGTATTCCCTTCGAGCCGATCGAGTTGTTCACGTGGATGTGGCTTCTTATCCCGCTGTTGGCCTGCGCCAGTTCCTCGAGGATCAGGCAGTAGCCGAGAGTGCCAAGCCCGAGTCCGCCGTACTCTTTGGGGATGGTGATCCCGTAGAAGCCCATTTCCTTGAATTTCTTTATGAGGTGTTCGGGTATTTCTCCCTTTTCATCGATCTCGAGTTCGATCGGGAAGATTTCCTTTCGCACGAAGCTGCGCACCATCTTTTTCATGTCCGTGATTTCTTCGGATACCTGGAGAGCCATGTTTTCCCCCTTATAATTAAAATTCGCTGCGGCTACTCAATAATTTGCGTCTCCCGACAGCACGAACACGCAGGCGAACTGCTGTCCGCCCCCCCAACCCATGGCAATGGCGTTTTTCACGTCGCCGACCTGCCTCTCTCCACCTTTTCCCATTACCTGAACGGCGGCTTCGACCACCCTGAGCATGGCGGCGTCGGAGCCGTTGTTTGTGGTAAGGACGCCTCCCGAGGGATTAATGGGGATTTTCCCGTCGAAGGAGAAGGCGCCCTTTTCCACCATGTCTTTCGCCTCGCCGTCCCCGCAGAGGAACAGGCATTCCGCCCACTGCATGGTCTGGTAGGAACATGCGTTGTACAGCTCGACGAGCTGGACCTGCTTTGCCGGGTCTTCCATTCCCGCCATGGAGTACGCCCTGCCGGCCGCCTCCCTCACGCACTTCGCTTCAATGACGTCCCTGTCGGGATAGGTATTAGGCTCCCCGACCGCCGAGATGCCTTTAACCCAGGCGGTGTTTTTCCCTTTTGCGAATTTTTCCGAGGCTACGACGATTGCGGCAGAGCCTATGGACGTCGGGCACATGTCCATCCTCTTGACCGGCGGCGCCAGCGGAGGGGAGGACAGGACTTCAGCGACGGTGACTTCATCTTTCAAGTGGGCGAAGGGATTTCTGCCCGCGTTTTTTCGCGCATCTACAACGCACATGGCCGCGTGCTTCTCGGTGGTCCCTGTTTTTTCCATATATTTTTTAAAGTTCATGGCGAGTCCCATGACCGCCCCGCCCGAAAAGCCCCGCGCGTATATGGGGTCTCCCACCAACTGGAGCGCGCGCTGTGAGCGAGGACCGGAGGCGCCCGCGCGCACGGTACCCGCGGCGGCAAGCGCGACGTCGAAATCACCGGAAGCGACGAGATAAACCGCCGCGAGCGCCGCCGAGGCGCCGACCGTCCCCCCCGTGTGAACCCTGAAGGACGGCTTGAGCACGCCGCCCATGGAGTCCACCACCAGCCTGCCGACCCCCTCGATGCCGTCCTGTATGGAGGTGATCGCGCTGCCGAACACGGTGGCTTCGATGTCCGACGGCTCGATTCCCGCGTCTTCGATGGCCGCCCTCACGGATGGTGCGATGAGTTCCTGCTCGTTCACCTCGAACATTCTCGAGCGGTGGGGAATCTGCCCCGTGCCGATGATCGCGACCTTCCTCACTGCGCCGCCTCCAGCACCGCGATTGTATTGGTCTGCATGCCGACGCCCGCGTACCCGTGCACGCACACCCTTTTCGCCCCTCCGGGCAGGAAGGGATTTTCCTCCCCCCGCGCGTACATCGCCCCGAAGGCGGTCCTGTACAGCCCGCAGGCGACGAGCGCGGTGGACGCGCACGCGCCGCCCGACGGATTCACCCGCCCCTGCTTCACGAGCGCGGGGAGTTCGGCAGCGCGGCAGATGGAAGCGCCGGCGACCATGAGCGAGAGGTGGTACGGCGTCGGCTCCGAAAGCTCCCACACGTCCACGTCCTCCGTCCTGAGACCGCACTTTTGCAGGGCTTTGGCGACGGCGACCTCGAACGAGGCTAACCGGTCCGGCTGCCGCAACGAGAGGTTGCCGCTGTCCGTGGCGGTCCAGGACGAAAGCAGTCTCACCGGACGGGGGCAGGTCTCCCTGTCGGCAGTGAGAACCAGCGCCGCCGCCCCGTCAACATATAGCGGGAGGTCTCTTTCTCGGAGGGGAGAAATTATTTCTTCATTGCTTCTCTCTTTTTTGACCATCCACGGATTTCTGCCCGCGTTGTCGTTCAGCGCGCCGAGGAGCGCGTCCGGATCGATGTTTAGTTTTTCTTTCGCGGCCGACGCCTGGAGAGCAAGGCAGAGGGACTCCGTAAATCCGAGGCGCCTGTAGAGAGTGGGGTCGAAAGCCGCGTTGCTGTAGGCTTCCATGTCAACGCATGAGCATTTCGAGTAGCCGAAGACGAGGGTGTTTCGCGATTTTCCCGATTTTATCCGCTTCTCTGCGTAGAAGAGGGCAGTCAGACCGTCCTCTTCCACCTTCGCCTCTTCTTTGAGGAAGCATCCCGCGGCGGCGATGAGTTCCGTGTTCGATATTCCCTTTCCGTCGAGGAGGTCAATGCCGGCGTCAATCACCGTATCAATATCGTTTGCGGTCAGACCGGAGTCCCGAATAGCGCCCGTAACCGCGTTGTAAACCGAGTCCGCGAAGCTGTCTTCGCCCTTCTCCTTCATGGGCACAAGACCCGCGCCCGCGATGTACACTTCATTAACGCTCCCGCCGGCGCTTATCATTTTTTATATTTCTCCACTTTTTTCCGGAAGGCTGCCGATTCAGCGAGCGCCCTGGACCGTTGAGACTCATACTGCAAGGCATCCATCAGCGTGTTATCAAATGAATGGTAAAAGGATTCCTTGATTGAAATAAGGGACGTGGTTTCGTTTTGGGCGATCTCCCGCGCCAGTTTCAACGCCTCATCCACGGCTTTTCCCTCGTCCGAGATGAAATCCACGATGCCGGCGCGGTGCGCTTCCTCGGCGCCGATTTCCTTTCCCGTGAGGAGCAGATACAGCGCTCTGCCGGGATGAGCCGTGCGCGCGAGCCGCACCGTTCCCCCGCCTCCGGGCATGAATCCCAGCCTGACCTCTCTCATCGCGAAGGTCGCGTTGCGGGCGGCGACCCGGATGTCGCAGGCGAGCGCCGTCTCGAATCCCCCGCCGAATGCGATGCCGTTGACCGCGGCGATGACCGGCTTCCCGACGTTCATGCCCCTGTGAATGCCGGGAGGACGCTTCCTGCCCTTCCCCCCTGCGATCTCCTTCAAGTCGGCGCCCGAGGAGAAGGCGTCGCCGCCCGCACCCGTTAGAACAGCCACCTTCAACTCTTTGTCGTCGTCGAAATCGTCCCACAGGTTCTTCAGCTTTTCGAGGACCTCCACGTTGAGGGCGTTTTTCACTTCCGGACGGTTGATGGTGATGAGCAGCACGTTTCCCAGCCGTTCCGAAAGCACGCTACTTGAACGCGCCTGCGCCAAGGACTTCCCTCCCTATGATCAGTTTTTGAATCTCCGTGGTCCCGTCGGGAATTGTGTAGCAGCGGGCGTCTCTGAAGTACCTTTCCACCGGGAACTCTTCCGCGAGGCCGTAAGCTCCGTGAAGCTGGATAGCCTGAGATGTCACCCTGACCGCCGATTCCGAGGCGAACGCCTTTGCGATGGACGCCTCGCGGGTGCACTCGAGCTTCGCGTCAAGCATCGAAAGCGCGCGATAGGCGAGCAGGCGGGAAGCGTCCACAAGCATCTCCATGTCTGCGATCATCGCCTGGACAATCTGGTGCCTGCCGATTTCCCTGCCGAACTGCCTGCGCTCCATCACGTACTTTTTCGCGATGTCCAGCGCCCCCCGGGCGAGGCCGGCGCAGCCCGCTGCAAGATTCGCCCGCGCGACATTCAGCCCCTCTTTCACCCCGCTCAGCGCCTTGCCCGGTATGCCGAGGATGTTCTCCGCCGGGACCTCGCAATCGTCGAAAACGATTTCGGCGGTTGGGAACGATTTCAATCCCATTTTGGGAATTTCCCGCGACTCGAAAGGCGAGTGTCCGCGCTCCACCACCACTCGCGACGGCCCGATTTTCCCGCCCTTTTCGTCGAATGCGTTGAAAAACACCACGCAGACGCCGGCGATGCTCCCGTTGGATATCCACATCTTCGTGCCGTTGAGCACGACTTTGTCCTTTGTCACGACTCCCTTCGTTTTTATCGCTCTCACGTCGGACCCCGCTTCCGGCTCGGTGATTCCCATGCAGCCTATCTCCGTGCCGCCCAGCAGCGCCGGCAGAAACCGCTTTTTCTGCTCCCCGCTTCCGAGTTCGGAGATGACCCTTGCGCAGGACGCGGTGATGGACGCGATCCCCCCGAGAGAGGCGTAAACTTTTTTCATTTCCTCGAGAAGGATGCCGTACGTGAGGTGGGAAATTCCGTCCCCGCCGTCTTCCCGGGGGACCTGTCCGGCGACGTAGCCGAAGGGCTTTAATTTTGCGATGAACTCCAGCGCCGCTGCCCTGTCCATCGGCCCCTTCCGGTCGAGTTCGTCGGCAGCGGGAGCCACTTCTTTTTCGAGGAATTTCCTCACGGTCTGAACGAGAGAACGCTGTTCTTCGGATAGCTGGAAGTCCATGATTTTACCTCGTAAGAATATGCACCGAGCACGCTCCGGACTCGAGTCCGCTCACGCCGCCTCCCATGGTGTGTGTGAGCGCCGCCTTTGCGCCCTTCACCTGTCTCCTGCCGCATTCCCCCCTCAATTGCCTCACGGCTTCGTACACCTGTCCCACGCCCGTTGCTCCCAGGGGGTGGCCTTTTGAGAGGAGCCCGCCCGACGGATTGACCGCCACTTCGCCGCCGATGTGCGATCTTTTTTCCTCGATAAATCTGCCGCCTTCCCCCCGCCCGCACAAGCCGAGGTTTTCGTAGTGGACGAGTTCAGCGACGCTGAAACAGTCGTGAAGTTCCACCACGTCCAGGTCGCCGGGTCCGAGTCCCGCCTGTTCGTATGCGCGCCGGCTCGCCTCGGTCGCTGCTTCGGAAATGGTGTAATCCCACTCGTTCACACGCGCCTTCCCGGAAGAAAGAACGGACGCGGACACTCTGATTCCGGGCAGTCCGAGTTTCTTCAAGAATTTCCGCGAGACCAGTATCGCGGCCGCCGCCCCATCGGCGTTCGCGGTGCACTGGTAAAGTGTAAGCGGCTCGCAGACCATGGCGGAGTTTAATATTTCCTCGATCGTGAACGCTTTGCGGTACATCGCCTTTGGGTTGTGAACGGCGTTTTTGTGATTCTTACGGGAAACCATTGCAAACTGCTCGGGAGTCGTGCCGAATTCGTGCATGTGTCTTCTTCCGATCATGGCGAACACCGACGGCATGATCCTGCCCATCGCTCCCTCCAGGTCGTCACCCCTCGGCGGAATGACGCCCTTTATCGTGCCGGAGAGTTTCTCCACGCCGATTGCGATCGCCGCGTCCGCCGTCTCCCTCTGCACGGCGAGGTATGCGTACCTGAAGGCAGCGGAGCCTGATGCGCATGCATCCTCGATATTGACCATTTCTATTCCCGATATGCCCAGCTCGTTGAGTATCCGCTGACAGACCGTGGAGCCGCCTCTCGTGTGTCCGCAGCAGGCGACCTGGATGTCTTTCGTCCCGATTCCGGCGTCCGTGATCGCTTCTTTCACAGCCTCGGCGCCCATATCCTTGATGAGGCGCCCGGGGAACCGCCCGAACCTGGTCATCCCCACTCCCGCTGCAAACACCTCAGCCATCCTTCACCTCGAACCTGTAAGATACAAGTTTCTCTCCCGAATCCCGGCTCTCCTCAAAGAACGGAATCAGCTCGACCTCCCGCCCGATGCGAAGCGGCGTTTTCTCCCAACCCTCGAACCTCCCGAACACACGGACGCCTTTCACGTCCACGTAACCAATGGCGTAGGGAGTTTTTATTCCGGGAGGTCCGACGCGGCATACGGTGTAGGTGTAAACTTTCCCTTTGCCCTTTATCCTGATTGCCCTCACGCTGCCGCTTCCGCAGGCTGGGCAGAAGATTCTCTTCGGGAAGAACCTGCTTCCGCACCGGCCGCAGCGACCGGCTGTGAGGTGAAAAGCGCCTCTCCCGTCGAACTCGAGTACTCCCTCCATAAAGGGCTTGAGATTTTTCCCTTTGCCCGCGCGTTTCTTCGACATACCCCTGCCGTTCAATCCTCGTATTCTTTTATAAAGACGCCGGTTTTGTGTCCCGAGCGAGTGAACGTTCCCGGCGCGACGACGTCCACGTCGGACGTGACGCCCGTCTTTCCTTTCAAAAGACGTTTCAACTCGCCGGCGAGGTCTCCCCATTTTCCATGCGGCAGTTTTTTGCCCGCCTCGACCATTATTTTCAAAGTGTCCGTGACGAGCGGGGGCTTTTCTTTCAACACGATCCTGAACTCGCCCGTGATCTTCTTTCCGGCGGAAGCGACGACATCCGCCACCGCCGAAGGATAAACGATAACCCCCTTCACCTTCAGCATGTCGTCCGTTCTTCCGACGATCATGGTTCTCGAACCGCTCATTCCGCACCTGCAGGGAGAGAGGTAAATCCGGTGCACGTCTCCTGGCGCGTACCGTACGAAGGGCGCTGCCGAGCCGAAAAGATGGGTTATGAGCACTTCGCCTTCGACGCCGTCTTCGTTGGGAAGCGGCTCCCCGGTTCGCGGCTCGACGATTTCGTAGAGGTAATGGTCTTCCCCGACGCGGTGCATGCCGGCGTATTCCTTGAGCCTGCACGAAATGTTGGGACCCTGAAGGTCGAAGACCTCGGCGTTGTAGTTCTCGGTCAAAAACTTCCTGACTTCGGGCACGCCTGCGCCCGTCTCGCCGCCGAGGATGAGCCGGTCCATGCCCAGGCGGTCCACGGTCTCGCCTCCGTCCTCCCTGCTTTTCTCGACGAGCAGCTTTGCGAGCGACGGTGTCGCCAGCATGGCACGGGGACGCGTGAGCCTCATGAATCTCAGGACCTTGCCGCTCCCGCCTTCGGCGCCCACCGGCACGCACTGAAGCCCGAAGTGCCTCGCGGCGATGACGTTGGGGACGCCGCCCACGAACATCCCGAGTCCGAACGCTATCATGATCGAGTCGCCGGGTCTCAATCCCGTCCTCCACAACTGCCGCGACCTGATCTCGCACCACTGTTCCAGGTCCCTCTCGCCGAACACGTAGAACGTCGGCTCGCCCGTTGTCCCGGACGTCGCCGCAAGGAGCCGGATTTCCTCCTGCCCGATGGTGAGGTGTGCGCCGTAGGGATGTCCCGAACGCTCCATGGACTCGTTCTGGCTCTCGCGTATGTCCTCCTTGGTGAGAGGGGGAAGGTGTTTCATGTCCGAGAAGCGGTTTATCTTTTCAGGATTGAATCGCGCTCTTTTAAATCTACGGCGGTAGAAGGGGCTTTTTTCTTTGAAATAAATCAGGGCTTTTTTCAGCCTCCGCAGGCGGAGCGGATCGAGTTCCCCCGTTCCCAGTTTTTCCTCCACCCGCGGGTTCCAGTACTTTCTTCTCGCGTTCGTTTTCATGTCCGTCCAAGGATCATTACGGATGACACCGTTCCCGGCCCGCCCACGTTGTGCGCAAGCCCCACGTCCGCCTTGCCAAGCTGTCTTTCTCCGCATCTGCCGAGAATCTGGCTGTGAAGCTCGAAGATCATTCTCGCGCCGGTGGCGCCGACGGGGTGTCCGAAGGACTTCAACCCGCCCGATGGGTTGACCGGGAAGCGCCCGTCGAATTCCGTGGCGCCCTCCTCAACCATTTTCCATCCCTCTCCCTTCGGCGCGAAGCCGAGGTCTTCGTAATTGAGAATCTCCGTCATGGTGAAGCAATCGTGAACCTCGGCGAAATCCAATTCCTTCAGCGGGTCGCCGATGCCGGCCATGCCGTACGCCTTCCGCGCCGCCTCTTCCGTGACCGGGAAACCGAGATATTCAAAAGCGGGATCGTACATCGGGTTGCCGTGCATGACGGAGGAGCCGAAGCCTTTGATTGTCACCCCGGTTTTTCCGAGTCCGGTCGCCGCGTCCCGGGCGGCAACGACAACCGCGGCTGCCCCGTCCGTCACCGCGCTGCAATCGAACACTCCGAAGGGATAGGCTACTATCGGCGCTTTCAAGACCCTCTCCAGCGTTACCTCTCTTCTGAAGTGGGCAAGCGGGTTCTTCGCGCCGTTGCGGTGGTTCTTCACCGCCACCTTCGCGAGGGTTTCCCTGCCTATTCCATACTCGTGCATGTATCTGTTTGCGGCGAGGGCGAACAGTCCGGGCGGGGTTGCGCCGAAGCCCCATACCGGGTGTCCCGCCCTGAAACCAAGCCCTCGCCGCAGGGCGTCCCTCAGCTTCTCGACGCCGACGGCGAGCGCGACGCGCGCGCTGCCGCTCATCACGGCGATGCAGGCATGAATCACGGCGTCCATCCCCGAGGCGCAGAAATTCTCCACTCGAGTGACGGGTCTGCCGCGCACGCCGATGGCCCCGGCGAGGAAAGAACCTGCGGCGCCGGACCTCACGGTCCCCACGTAAAACGCGTCCACGTCCTTCATCTCGACTCCCGCGTCTTCAACGGCCCGGAAGGACGCCTCCCGGGCGAGGTCGCCGGCGTCCCTGTCGTGAAGCTCTCCGAACTTCGTGCACCCGGAGCCTGCCACATAAACTTCACTGTTCATCCATCTGCCTCTTTTTCAGCGCATGGCGCGCAGCGCCACTACGCACTTTTTATCCTTGATTTCCAGCCGTAGTTTTTGATTCCTCCGCCGGAGTGAACGTTTCTGATCACGAGTTCCACCGTGCTCCCGATTTCCACGGTCTCGCCGAGGAAATCCGTCATGTGGGTGTAAATCCTCCCGCCGCCGTCGAGGTCCACAACGGTGTGCGTGACCTTTCCGGTGGGAGAGGGCGTAATGTGGTCGGTAGTATAAGTGAAGATTGAACCTTTCCTCGCAAGGCTGGTTTCTTCGTGGTTTCCCCGCGCGCCGCACGAGGGGCACACTTCGGAAGGCGGGTAGAAGATGGCGCCGCACTCCGCGCATTTCCCGCCTGTGAGGGATAGGATTTTCCCCGCGTCCCTCCAGTACGCTATGGGGGAGGCGTCTGCCTCATCAAAGCTGTACTCGACGATCTTCCGGTACGTCCCGTACGCCTTCAGCGTCTCGAACTCGCCCGCGTTGGCGCCGATCACCTTTACTGAGGGCGGGTCCTCAACCACTCCTGAAAAACACAGGGCGCCGTCTCCCGGAGAAACAATGGCGACAGGGTCACCTTTTCCGCATTCCTTCAGGGCAAGGGACAGAGCGAAGGGGAGGTTCGCCGGGCCGAGGTCGCCGGTCGCTTCCACCGGATTGGATACAAAATTCACTCCGTCATCGGCGATTCTTTTCGACAGGGATTTCGCGATTTGCTCCGACGCGCTTCCCAGAACGATGGTTTTCGGCTTACGGGTCTTCGAGCACCCCCGCAGGGCGCGGAGCATGGAGGGCGTCTGCTGGTAGGGCACTGTGAAACCATCGGGCAGAGAAACGTACTCTCCGTCCCTGTCCCACCTGATGAAATCGTCCGCGGAAACCGGGTGTGCGCTCTCCAGCACCAGTCCTCCGCCCTCGCCGATGAGCATTGCCCACCCGGCGTCGCCGCCCGACATCTCTTCCTGGCTGCCCGCGCCCCCCTGAATGGAGGAGCCGCCGGCGAGCAGCGCATCCTTCCCGCTGATTTGCGAAAAGGCGACCCCCGCGGCGATCCCATCCGCCGAGACCCTGTCCGAGCCTGCGATGTCGAAGGCGAGCACGTCCCTTGCGTTCGGCAGCATCCGCGCGATCATCGGGGCGGTGGATTTCAGCCTGTACGGACCCCTCTCCGAAGCGAAAACGACGCAGCCGACGTCGCTTCCACCCGCTGCCTCCACGAGCTTCAGCGCAGCCTCGAACGCCATCGTGAACTCGTCCTCATCGTACCAGCGAACGGTTCTCGTCCCGCGCGCCCTCGTGGAGTGCTGCTCCGCGATCAAGCCCCTCTCGATCCTGAATTTCGGGAGATACAGGCTCAAGCCCTTTACGGCGCCTTTGAGATTCATTCCTTTTCGAAGCCCTCCACGTCGAGTATCGAGCCTTCGCGTTCCGGTCTGAACCTTGCCCTTACCCTCATGCCGACTTCGACCTCTTCGGGATGGACGAGAATCCGGTGCAGGAAGGGAGTATCGGCTCCGTCGATCTTCACGATGCCGAGAACCCGCGGGATTTCCTCGCTGGAATCATCCTGTTGATTTTTATGGACAACCGTATATTCAAGGAGTTCTCCGGCCGCGTCGATCTCAATATAGTTTTCAATCCGTTCAAAACACGCCGGGCAGAAACTCAGCGGCGGCAGATATTTCTTCCCGCACTTTTCGCATGAGCTTGCGACGAATTTTGCCTTGTCGCGGAGGGCAGTGAGAAACCTGGATGTCGCCCTGCCCGCCGTCCAGTTGTAGGGAATGGCTATTTTTCCGTCGAGTCCCTTTTTCACTGCGCTTCCCCTAAAGCGAACGCAATGCACGTCTGGTACCCAAGCCCCGAAGTTCCCAGCGTCAGCACCCGATTTGCGGTCTTTTCACAGTCACCGGCAATGATTTTCGCGGCTTGAACGACCCGAACGAGACCCGTCGCCGGCTCGGGGTCGGCGCCGAGCGCGCCTCCGGACAAATTGATGCGTTTCATCTCTCCGCCGAGGTAATCTTTCAGCCCGACGCCCATCGCCTCCGCGAGCATGGCCTCGTGATATGGGGTCCTCTCGACCACCTCGAAAAAATCAACGTCGTCTATCGCCCACCCCGCTGATTTGAGGGCGATTGAAGAAGCTTCGCCTGCGGACGCAATCCTCGAAAGGTCTCTCCAGAAGGGGAAATAGGTGCTCGTTGACAACCCGAATCCTGAGATAGGTATCCTCTTTTTGCGCGAGGCGCGGTCGGCGTTTTCGAGGACCACCGCGCAGGCTCCGTCGGTCCGCGGCGTGAGATCGCCGTCCCTGAGAGGCTCCGCCGCCATTTCGCCGCGGGCGCCGCATTGAATCCCCCGGAGTGTCCTCACCGCGTTTCCATTTGCTTCCGCGTTTCCGAGGTTTTTCATCAGCACCTCTTCCGCGTGCTTATCCTCGAAGCCCGTCCTCCGGCAGAAGGCCCGTGCCTGAAGAGCGAGGATTTCTTCGTGCGAAAGTCCCAGCGGACGGGTGTAAAAAGGCTCCCACTGCATCGTCCAGTAGTGGAAGCGCGAGAAATTCGAGCCTTTGCCCCATGACACGACGAGCGCCGTGTTGAATGAGCCGGAGAGCAGCCTGAGCACCGCATAGTAAAGGGCGAAAGAGCCGTCCGCCTCGATCTTGGATTCGTCTTTGAGAAACGCTCCCGATGCCCCGACCGAGTACACGTTGGAGATGCTGATCCCGTCCGCGGTGTCGCACGAGCCGACGACGACCGTGTCTATATCCTCCCGCGTCAATCCTGCCCGCCGGAGGGCGCCGTGCGACGCCTCGAAAATCATTTCCGGAGTGCTCTGGGCGGCATTTTCTTCCGAGAAGCGGCTTTCGTGCCACCCCGTGACGGCGATTCTGTTTTTCATCACTTCTCCACCGGCTCGAAATACTCGATGTCGAAAAACTCTCCCTCTCTTTCCTCCCTCCACACCGGTTTTACCGCCGCTCCTATATTGATTGCGTCCAGGTTTTCGGACCGGACGAGATGGTGGAAACGGGTGTCCGCCTCGACGGGTTTGAGCACGCCGACGGCGTAAGGAGGGGGCAGAAGCTGTCCGGGATACTTGAAGCGAACGACAGTGAAAGTGTCTATCCGGCACACCGTGCTGATGGACATGAGGTCGCCGCTTACGGGCACGTAGCAAATTCCGCAGAAGGAGGTTGGCGGAAGCGACACCCTGCCGCACTGTGGACATTTGGAGGCAAGAAATTTCCTGTTCCTCAAACCCTCGAAAAACTCGGAGAGGACCTTGCCATAGTGCCAGTGGTAGGGAACCGAAAGCCTGCCTTCGAAGGACGTGACGGGCTTCATTCGGGTTTTTCCTTTGAAAAGATTGCCACCACGTGAAACTGAAAGGTTCCGCCCCAGCCGTGAGCGAGAGAGGTTTTTGCGCCCGCGACCTGATGATCGCCCGCTTTCCCCGTGACCTGAAGTACGGCCTCGACGGCCCGTGCCATTGCCGCGCAGCCGATGGTGTTGGCGGATAGAACGCCGCCCGAGGCGCCCGCGGGGATGCTGCCGCTTATTCCCGTCTCTCCGGAATGCACAAGCTCCCTTGCCTCCTCGGGAGAAGATGCCAGCCCGAAATACTCGAGGAACAGGTATTCCATGTAGGAAAACGGATCGTAAAACTCGAACACGTCAATCTCGTCTGCCGGGTTTTTTATGCCGGCCCGGGCATAGGCTCTCTTCGCGGCGTTCAGCAGTGCCTCAGGTCTGTCCACGTTGTCTCTCCCCGGCCAGGCGGAGTCCTCAGCGCACGCCGCCACGCCCCGCACCCACGCCACGTCTTTGCCGAGCGAATCCGCCGCTTCCTCCCTCACCAGAATCATGGCTGCCGCGCCGTCCGACGTGGGGCAGGAATCGAGCAGCCTGAGCGGTTCCGAAATGACCCGTGAGTTTCGTACCTTCTCCTCGGTGATGTCCTCCATGCGCAGGTGCGCGTGGGGATTTTTAAGTGCGTTGCGTCTCTGCTTCACCGCGATTTTCGTCGCGTCGTCGAGGGTATGTCCTTTCCTTGCCATGATCTCCCTGAAGCCAAGCCCCGCGCCGCCGACCGCGCCGGCGGAGAAGCGCCGGTTGTACAGCGGGTTCGCCACGGTTGCGAGTCCCGCCTGAACGGAGCCTTCGGTAAGCTTGTCCCCGCTCACGGCAAGACAAACCTTGTATTCGCCGGACGCGACTGCATAGTAGGCTGCGGCGAAGGTCGCCATTCCCACGGTTCCGCCCGTGTGCACCCGCGCGAAAGGGCGCCCCGGCCCCAGCGCGGCGTCGGCGCACCACATCTCGGGATAGTTCACGCCGACGAAAAATTCCGGCCCGCTGCCGAAAAAAACGCAGTCCACGTCGCCGGGAGAAAGCCCCGCGTCATCGAGGGCGAGGCGGGACGCCTCGAATATCATCTCGGGGAAGGAGAGGTCGGTTATGTGGCGGTATCCCACCTGCGAAACGCCTGCGACCGCGACGTGTCCGCTCGATCTGGTTTGTACCATAGTTAGTTATTTTTTACCATACTTAACAACTCGCTCAAGGGCAAACGTGGCTCCGGGACGCTGGTGAAATTCATGAACTCACCTTTGTTTCACCCGCCGGGATGGAGCATTCTCTTGAGCACCCTGCCCCCCGAGCCTCCGTACGTTTTCCTCGAGAATGGACGCGAGGTTCATGTTTTTCTTCTCCCCGGCGGCTACACGACCCACCCGCCGGACGATATTTCCCTCGCTATCAGTCTCCTTTGAATCTCGCTCGTTCCCTCAACGATTCTCAAGACCCTCATTTTTCTGAGATACCTCTCGAGTCCCGTCTCGCGCATGAGTCCCATTCCGCCGTATATCTGCACTGCGGCGTCAACGGCTCTCCATACCGCTTCGGAGCCGAAGAGCTTTACGATGGACGTCTCCGCCGCGCATCTCTCCCCCCGTTCCACTTTCCACGCCGTGGAGTACAGCATCCATCGCAGGCACTCGAGTTCCGTGGCGATATCGGCGATCATCCATTGAACAGCCTGTCTTTCCGACAGAGGCTTTCCAAAGGTTACTCTCTCTTTCGAGTATTGCAGGGACTTCTTCATGACCCTTTCGGTGACGCCCGCGGCGGTGGCGCCGATTGACAGCCTCCCGTGGGCTATCCAGTCCATTGCATGTTTGAAGCCGTACCCCACCGCGCCGAGTATATTCCCTGCGGGAACGCGCACGTCCTCGAAGTGTATTTCTCCCGCCATTCCGTCGCGGATAATCGTATCCTGGACGCTCACACTTATCCCCGGCGTGTCCATATCCACAAGGAAACACGTGATGCCTCCTCTGGCCTTCTTTTCCGGGTCGGTCAGCGCGAAGACCATCGCGAAATCGGCATGGGGGCTGCCGGTTATGTAAAACTTTGTTCCATTGATGACGTATACATCGCCGTCCTTGACTGCCCTCGTGCGGAGATTTGTTGCGTCGGAACCCGCCTCCGGTTCAGTGAGCGCGAAGCAGGTGGTTTTTTCAATATTCATCAGAGGCGTGAGATATTTTTTCTTCTGCTCTTCGGTGCATGCGAGCAGGATTGCCGTAGGTCCTCCCGCTCCCCCGTAGATGTCCGCGCCGAAATGATATGTTTCGTGCCGGTTGATCTCCTCTACCATAAGAACAAAATCAAGAACACCCATTCCGCCGCCGCCGACCTCTTCCGGCAGGTGGATTCCGTAGAACCCCACCTCTTTCGACCTGCGCCGCACCTCCAGCCGGGTCTCCCACGGCGCCTCGTCCTGCTCGCGGAACTTCTCCTCGAGAGGGAGGATTTCCTTCTTAATAAACCTGCCGAGGCTCTGTAAAAGAATTTTCTGTTCTTCTTTTAATCGCAGGTCCATTTCAGCGCCTCACTTCAGTTCCTCGACGAGGCGCGGGATCGCTTTCTCGAGCTGCTCGTCGGACCACTTTCCCTCCGTGTACATGACCTTTACCTGCCCTGGGTAGCGCCACAGGCTCAATTCGCCGCCCACGATGCCGAATATCATGCCGTTTATGTCCACCGCCTTCTCGGAGGCGAGGAAGCACACGAGGGGCGCAACGCACTCGGGACCCGGAAGGTTGAGCAGTTTCAGATACTTCGGGTCATCCTTCGCCTTCTGCATGAGGACCTCCTCGGGGATGGAAAGGGTCATTCTCGTTTTTGCCCCGGGGGCGATCGCGTTGACCCTTATGTTCTGTTTTTTCAGTTCCATGGACAGCGTTCTGGTGAAACCGAGAATCGCCGATTTCGCCGCCGAGTAATTGCACTGTCCGAAGTTGCCCTTCATGCCTGCGGTGGAGGTCACGTTCACGATTGAGCCGCCGCCCTTTTCCGCCATCACCTCGGCAGCCGCCTTCGCGCAGCAGAACGTGCCCCGAAGGTGCACCCTGATGACGAGGTCCCATTCGTCTTCGCTCATTTTGAGAAAGGTTCTGTCCCTGAGGACGCCCGCGTTGTTCACGATGGCGTCGAGCCTGCCGAATCTTTCGACCGCCGCAGAGGCGATTTTCCTCGCGGTTGCCATCTCGGACACGTCGCCCGGGACGGCCTCAATCTTCTCACCGGACCCCATTTCATCCACGGTCCTGCCCAGCAGCTCGGCGTCAACGTCGTTCACGACGACGCGCGCTCCCTGCTTCAGCGCCTCTTCGGCGACGGCCTTCCCGATTCCCTGAGACCCTCCGGTTACCGCCAGAACTTTTCCGTCGAGAATCATTTTTCAGCACCTACTTTCCCCTGAATTCCGGCTTTCTCTTCTCGGCGAACGCCCTTTTCCCTTCCTCAAGGTCCTGAGTACCCGAGAGAAGCGCCGCGAGAAGTCTTTCGAGTTCCAGTCCTCTGGAAAGCGGGACGTCGAGAGCGCTGTTGAGCGCCAGTTTTGCAGCCCTCAGAGCGAGGGGGGCGCCCTCGCTGAGTTCCCGCGCTATCGCCATCGCCCGTTCCATCAGGTCGGCATCCTGCACCACTTCGCTTATCAGTCCGAACCTCTCTGCCTCACGGGCGCTCAGAAGCTTTCCGAGCATGATGATTTCCTTGGCTTTTGCAAGCCCCACGAGTCTCGCGAGCCTCTGCGTCCCTCCGGCTGACGGTATGGCGCCGATTTTCGCCTCGGTAAGCCCGAGCCTTGCCGATTGCGATGCGATGCGGAGGTCGCACACGAGGGCAAGTTCGAACCCGCCCCCCGCCGCGACGCCTCCGATTGCCGCCAGTGTGGGGCAGGGGAGATTTTCAATCGTGTCGAACACCTTCCTTGACAGGGCGTGGTGGGCGGTCCGCTGGAAGGGTGATGCATCGGGAGGGAGCCTGTCCGACATCGCCTTCCTCTCTTTCAGGTCGGCGCCCGCCGAAAAAGCCCTTCCTTCCCCCGTTATGACGCAGGCTCTCACACCGCTGCTTTCCATCCCCTCCATGCAGTCGAGGATTTCCTCGAACATCTTGAGTGAAAAAGCGTTGAGCACGTCGGGTCTCGCGAGTGTCAGCACGCCCGTGTTCTCAACCAGTTCGCAGCGTATCGTCTCGTACACGCTTCACCTCACAACGTGGTATACCCCCCGCTCACGCTGAGGGTCTGACCCGTGATGAAAGACGCCCGCTGCGAACACAGGAACACCACCGCGCTTGCGACGTCCTCCACCTCGCCGAGTCTCCCGAGCGGGTATTTCTTCAGGACCTTTTTCTGTCTCTGTTCGAACTTTTCCCCGCCCATCTTTTCCTTCATTTTCTCGTACATCTCTTTTATGTAATCGGTAAGGGTCGCCCCCGGAGAAATGCAGTTGACGGTGATGTTGTATTTTCCAAGTTCCTTTGCGAGGGCTTTTGTAAAACCGATTATTCCCGCCTTCGCTCCCGAGTACACGACCAGCCCGGGCTCCCCGATCCTGCCCGCGTCGGACACGATGTTCACAATCCTTCCCCACTTCTTCTCCATCATCCCGCCCATCAACTCCCTCGCGCAGTAGATGGTGCCCATGAGGCATACACCCAGCACGCGGACCCAGTCTTCTTCCGAAGACTCGTGAAACCGCGTTTCGTCCCCCGTGCCCGCGCAGTTAATCAGGATGTCTATCGCGACGGAGCGGTCGGAGATTTCCGCGGACATTTTCTTCACCTCGGCATACTTTGAGACGTCGTACGGCGCGGCGAAGGAGTCCGCGCCCGCTTTTTTGACTTCCTCTGCCGTCCTTTCCGCCCTCTCAGGGACGATGTCGTTGATCACGACGTTTGCGCCCTCGGCGGCGAGGGCGAGGGCGATGCCCCTGCCCATTCCCTGCCCGGCGCCCGTTATGAGCGCCCATTTCCCTTCTATCTGGAGGTCCATATCATTTCACATCCTCTTCTTTTATCCACAGCGGTCCGTTCCAGTGCGCGAGTATTGTTTCTTCAATCGCACGCCTGTCCCCCCTGCTTTTTCCAATGCTTTTTGCGCGCTTGTAATAAAGGTGGATTGGCATTTCCGTCGTGAACCCCATTGCCCCGTGCACCTGGTGCGAGTTTTTGGCGGCGGCTTCGGACGTTTCCTCCGCCATCAGGAACGCGAGCGCGGAAGCCCCCTTCCAGTCCTCGGCGCCTATCCCGCACAGGTAGGCGGCTTCGTGCACCATGAAACCGCAGCCCCTGATGTTCATGTAATCGTCGGCAAGCATGTGCCTGACGGCCTGAAAGGAACCTATGGTCCTTGAGAACTGGATTCTCTCGTTGGAATATGCCACGGCTCTCTCGAACGCGCCCTCGGCCATCCCGAGCATCTCGGCGGAAGAGAGCATCCACATCCGGCAGAGCGCGCTGTCCAGGTCCTCGCTGTTTCCAAGGATTCTCTCCTCGCTGCATTCCGCGTCGCACCTGACGGCGTACGTCTGCCCATCGGACATCGTCTCTATCCTCTCTGCCTCATACTCGCCCTTGAGCAGCAGGAGCGGCACTCTCCCGCCGTCGAGGAGAACGTCCACAACCAACCCGTCCGCATCGCCCGCGTAAAACGCGAACTTCTCTCCGCTCCGCACGCGGATTTTCCCTCCCTTGCGTTTTCCTTCGGCAGGTTCTTCGCCTGAAATCGCGGTGGAAAACATTTTGGCGCCGCCGCACGTCTCCCTTGCTGTTCCCCTGAGGCGCTCATCTTGTGACATAAGGGAAAGGGCGATGTAAGAATCCAGCGCAGGACTCGGGAAAAGGTATTTCCCAAGCAGCCTGAACGGAATCACGGAAAAAGATGAAGGAAGCCCGCCGCCCCCCGCCTCTTCAGGAATGTCGGGAAACAGAAAACCCAGCGAGCACATCTCCGTGTACAATCCTCTCTCAAAATCCTTCTCCAGCTGAACTTCGCATGCCCTGTCCGGATAGCCGCTCTTGTGTAAAAACCTGGAGAGCGCCTCCTCGAATTTCCTTTCTTCCTCGTTAAGCTCGAAGTTCATCTCAGTCCGCGTTGATCGTTCTCCAGATAACATCCCTCTGAATCTGAGTCGTGCCGCCGCCGATTGTGTTCGCCGCGCAGTGCCTGTACCAGAACTCGATTCTTCCCCGCAGGAGCGCTCGCTCGGAAGAGGATTTTATCTGCCCTCTGAATCCGAGTATCTCCATCCCCGTCCCCGCAAGGGCGTGGTAAAGAAAGGACGTGAAAAGTTTGGACACGCTCGCGTCCAGAGCGAAATCCTTCCCGGCGTCCTGCCTCCACGACGCGTTGTAATAAAGCAGCCTCGCGACCTCAGCCCGCATCACAAGCTTGCACAGCAGCCTCCGGATATACGCGTCTTTATACAGGTTGTTTTCGAGAATGTAATCCTTCAACTCGTTCGTCAGTCTGTAAGCGTTTCTCAGATTGCCGAGACCCACCCTCTCCATGCTCAGGGTCTTCCTGACCGCGCTCCACCCTCCGTTCAACTCGCCGACCACGTAATTTTTGTGTACGCGCACGTCTTCCAGGACGACTTCGTTAACCCGGAAGCCGCTCGAGGTGTTTATCCTGTTGATTTCCACTCCCTTTTCCCTCAGGTTGACAATAATCAACGAAAGCCCCCCGGGTTTCTCCGCCGATGGGTCGGTCCTGACAAGGGTGAGCATGTAATCCGCCAGGTGCGCGCTCGTAATGAACACCTTGGCGCCGCTGAGGACGAAATAATCGCCGTCCCGAACGGCTTTCATTTTCACGGACGCGGCGTCCGACCCCGCGTCAGGCTCGGTTATGCCCAGGCAGCATACGATCTCGCCTCTCGCAATCTTCGGGAGGAACTCCTTCTTCTGTTCATCCGTTCCGTTGTGAATGATGGATTGGGCGAACAGTCCGACGGTGGCGCCGAAGCCGCCCATCGGAACCTCGTTCTGTCCCGTTACTTCCATGAAGACGGCCATGTCCATCCGCGAGCCGCCGCTCCCCCCGAATTCTTCCGGCCAGGCGAGACCGATGAACCCTTCTTCAGCAAATTTCTTATAGAGCGGGTCGTGGTGCGACTCGCCCTTTCTGAAAAGTTCCTCCACGAGTTCGGCGCCGAGGTTGTCCTCGATAAATTTCTCGATGCGCTCCTTCAGGGCTATGTGTTCGCTCGAAAACGAAAAATTCATCGCGTCCCCGCCGTCCCTTCACCCGCGACATGTGTTTCGCCGCTCGTATCCTCCACCGCGGCTTTGAAGCGGATTCCGGAGCATGTGTCTTCGATCGTTATTTTGGCGAACACGGTGTCTCCCGGTCTCGCGGGCTTTACGAACTTAACGCCAAACGAAAAATTTTCACCGAACTTTTCCTCAAGAAGCTCCGTAAGATACTGGAGCATGATTACCCCGTGGGCAATCGTGCCGCCGAGACCCGCTTTTTTCGCAAATTCTTCATTCACGTGGATGGGGTTGAAATCGCCGGAAAACTCGGCGAACCTGTTTATGAAATCCTGGGTGATTAAAAGTTCCCTCGAAGTGAAAACGTCGCCTTTTTCCATGCTCGCGACCTCAGTTCGGAACCACAAATCCAAATGAAGAGAGCGCCACGGTCTCTCCCTCGCTGCTGAAAATTTCAAGTCCTATGACAATATATTTCCTGCCCCTTTTTTCGTATTTGCCGCTCACGACAGCCTTTGCGCGGAAATGGTTTTTGTCGGTCGTGGAGCGCATTTCAAAGGATTGCGCGGCATGAATCGTACCGGGCTGAAGGCTGAAAGATTCGGCAAGCGGTCTGAACGAATAAAGCATGATAAGGAAGGGGGGAACGTATGAAAGTCTGTCGCGGGCGAAGAGTTCGTAATACTCGTTTATCTTTTCGTCGGGAATGGAGAACTCAGCATGATATTCTTCGCCCTGATCCATCTCCGCGCAGCTCAGCTTTTTCTTTTGCATAATCCCTTACCCCACTGCCCCTTGTTTTTCAGTTTTCCTCCATCAGCCTTCTGAAGATGCTTATTCTCTGCATTTCGCTCGTTCCCTCCCCGATCCTCGCCGCGCGGGTCGTCTGGAAAATCCTGGCGATGGGCAGGTCTCTCATGAACCCCATTCCGCCGAAAATCTGGAGCGCCCTGTCCACCACCCTGCAAACCATCTCGGAGGCGTGCAGTTTCGCCATGCTCGACTCCTTCCGTACGTCCATCCCCTGGGCGGCTTTCCATGCGGAAGAATAAAGGAGGCTGCGAGAGGCGTATATTTCGATTGCGGAATCCGCGATCATCCACTGGATCGCCTGATAATTTGAGATCGGCTTGCCGAATGCAACCCGCTGGTTCGCCCACTCCGCCGCCAGTCCGAGCACGCCCGCGGCGCAGCCTGCGCACTCGGCGGCCACGACCAGCCTCCCGAGCGTTATCCATTTCATCGCCTGAATAAAGCCCATGCCCTCTTTTCCAAGCACCTGCCCGGCGCCGACTTCGCAGTCTTCAAATATCAGTTCGGCGTGCATGTTCGTCCCGGTCATCGTCCTGTGCACCTCTCCCACCTCAAAACCCGGCGTTCCCTTATCCACGATGAAGCAGGTGATTCCTTTCATCCCCTTTGAAGGGTCAGTTTTGGCGATCACGAGCGCAAAATCCGCGTACGGCGCGTTCGTTACAAAGTGCTTTCTGCCGACGATTACGTATTTTCCGTTTTTCTTTTCGGCTTTTGTCCGAATTGCGAGGGCGTCCGAGCCTGCGTCCGGCTCGGTGAGCGCGAAACACGTAGTCTTTTCCGCGTTCACGAGAGGTTTAAGATACTTGTCTATTTGCTCGTCCGTCCCATCCAGAAGTATTGAAGTCGGTCCCCCGGCTCCTCCTGTGATATCCGTCGCAAAATGCACGACGAGATTCCTCCCCAGTTCCTCCAGAAGAATCACGTAGCAGAGAGCGTCCGCGCCTCCGCCCCCGACCTCTTCGGGAAGGTGTATACCGTAGAATCCCGCCTTCCGCGACAGCCTCCTCACTTCCATGTGGACTTCGTGCGGCACCGCGTCTTCGTATTTGTATTTCTCCTCGTAAGGCTTTATCTCTTTCGTGAGAAATTTCCTGAACTGATCCCTCAGAATCAGGTGCTCTTCGGGTAATTGAAAGTCCATTTTTACTCTCCCGATTTTTAACGTTTCTGTACGGGCAGGTTTGAAACCCGCCCCTATACCCATCCCTAAACAGGCTCGAAATACATGACGTCGCCGAGGCTTCCTTCCCTTTCCTCATTCCAGACGGGTCTCACCTTCATCCCGCTTTTTATTTCACCGTCACCCGCCTTCAGGATGTGATTCAAAGACGTGTGGGAACCCTCTATTATTATCCTTGCGAACACAATCGGCGGCTCCATTGCAAAATCGGGAATCTTGAGAAGGTAAGGCACGGCGGCATCAACCCTGCCCGAAGCCGGCAGTTCCACAAACTCGGAACACTTCTCAAAGCACACGCCGCAGTACGGGAGGGGCGGGAAGATCACCTTGCCGCACGACGGACAGCGCGCGCCGACGAACTTTTTCTCCTTCATTTTCTCGCTGAAAACCCGCCCCGCTTCGCCGGCGGTCCACAGGTAACGCACCTTTATCGCGCCTTTTATTATTTCTTCCCTGTCGGCAAGATTCGCGGGAACCGGTCCCGGCTCAAAATCGCCTTCATTCTCCAGAGGAACGAAGCCCGCTATGTCCGTCAACTTCCCCTCCCGCGCTTCCCTCCACTCGATGCGAACCCTCGTCCCGACGGCGGGGGCGCCTTCCGCGCCCGCATACCTGTGGTAAAAAACGCTTTCCGTTCCGTCCATCTTCACGCCGATCATCGCGAAGGGCGGCTCGAAAGGGCATGAAACCAGAGGACGGCGAACCACGGCAGCCGCCGCCACCGTTCCCCTCTCGCTCCCCCTGATAAACTCGGTTTCCCCCAGGCACCCCGGGCAGTACCCGACGGGAGGAGCCGCCGCGCTCCCGCACGAAGGGCAGCGCGAGCACACGAGAATTCCTTCACGCAGACCGGCGAGAAAAGCTGAATGCGCACGTCCCGCCGCCCACTCGAACTCGTTCTCTAAGAAACCCTCCACGAACATAATGGTTATTCAGATGACCCGCTCCTTCTTTAATTGTTTGATTTGCTCCGGTGTGCAGCCTGTCCATCCCCCGTAAATCTCCTGATTGTGCTCGCCCAGGACAGGATGGGCGCAATGCACTTCTCCGGGAGTACCGGACATCTTGATGGGCACGCCGGGCACTCCAATCTTCCCGTACTTCGGATGCTCCACCTCGCAGTACATCCCGCGCGCCCTCAACTGGGGGTCATCCACCAGTTGCTCCGCCTCCCTCACCTGCCCGGCCGGAACCCTCGCGCGGTCGAGTATCTCGACGACCTCGTCCATCGTCCTCTCGCCCGACCACTCCTCAACGATGTGCCGCACCTCGTCCGAATGAAGCATCCGGGTCATCACGTTGGAAAATTTCGGATTGTCAAGAATGTCCGGACGCCCGATGGTCTCAACGAACCGCTTCCACTGCCCCTCGGTCAATGCGACCACCGCCACGTATCCGTCCTTCGCCCTGTACGAATTCCAGAAGATGACGCCCCTCTCGCGGATTGCCTTCACTTCCTCCTTCGTCTTCCCCAGCTTCTTCAGCATCTCCTCCCTCTCCGCGCCGATTGCGGCGTAGGACATCGCCGGGTAATTGTGAAAGTACATCACGTCCTGCATGGAGATGTCTATCATCTGTCCCTCTCCTGTCTTCTCCCTCACCATGAGCGCGCCCATGATCCCGACGGCGCAGTACGCCCCGGAGACGAGGTCGCCGAAGAACGTCCCCGGCGGCTTGTCGGGAATCTTGTATGCCGCCATGATCCCGCCGGTCGCCTGCGCGATGATGTCGAACGCGCCCTTGAAGCTCAGGGGACCCGTTTGACCGAAACCCGTGATGGCGGCGTAGATGAGACCGGGATTGATCCCGCGCAGCACCTCGTATCCCGCGCCGAACTTCTCCATCGTGCCGGGCAGGAAATTTTCCACCAGGACATCCGCGTGCTTCACAAGCCCCTTGAGGAGCTCGACTCCCTTTTCCTTCTTGAGATTCAGCGTGATGCCCTTTTTGTTCCTGTTGATGATGGACATGGACTTTTCCGCGCCCGCCATGACCATGGAGAGAATCCGCATCGTCTCCCCCTCCGGCGGTTCCACCTTGATCACCTCGGCGCCCATGTCCGCGAGAATCTGGGTGCATCTCGGACCGGAAAGAAACTGCGAAAGGTCAAGCACTTTGACCCCATCGAGCGGCGCCGTCATTTTTACGTTCCCTCTACGAGTTTTATTCTGCCCCCGGAATATAAAACACTTTGCACGCGACTGGCAAGCGGCTCCGGGCGGGTTCGAAACCCTCCGCGCCTCGCGCTCGTAATAAGACGGGATGAAGAAGATTGTCCGGGACGGGTTCTTGAACACACATGATATTGCCAGCCTGTGATTATACTATAGATAATAATTTTTTACTATAATAAATGGGTCCGCGACATAAAAGTGGGGTTGCAATTTTTTTTGAGGCATGGTATTGTAGATATATATCTACAATGAGAGGAGGAGCCATGAAAGCGATTCAGGAACTCGAAGCGAAAAGAGAGGAGGTTCTC
>JBFMFE010000057.1:0-28757 GCA_040752295.1 bacterium | reverse complement strand
AGTCTTTGGCGGGTACGATTCGGAAGACCTCCAGATGTTCCGCGAGACAGTCGAGTCCATGAGGATGGGATTTGCGGTAAGGATTTTGAACGGAGTGGAGTCGTTTGCCCGCCGGAGTCCTTTTTTGGAGTTGTTTAAAAAGCGGGGCGGGGAATAGGGGGGTGTTGTGTAAGGGGCGGCGAAGTGGACGAAGCTTTTTCAAAAATTGTATTAAATGTTAATTTAATACAAAAAAAGGCTTTCCCGCAATTTATTTCGTAAAACCAAAATATATTTCTCAAAACCAAATTTTAGCTTCAAATAAGGCTTTTTTGTCGAAAACACTCCGAAAAACACCCTGCGGGTCCGGAAAAGTTCACTTTCGCATCCTCCATTGCCATGATTGACCCGGAGGAAGCACGGGGGTTATATATCCATCAGGAAACGCCGTAATTTCTGTTCATGTAGTCAATCTCTATTATCCTTGCGACCTCGATGAGTCTGTCTATTTTTTCCGGAGAAAAATACTTGAAGACCCCGGCAATCCTGTCGAGCGTCCTGATACCGTATTCGATTGCCACGATGTCGTCGGTGTACACCTGCCTTCGTCCCGAGCGCCTGTTCTGCCTGTCAATCCCCTCGAGGGTCTCCCTGACGTCCTTAAGTATGGATTTCGCCGATTCGACGATCACGCGCCTTTTGCCCGCGTGAACGACCCACAAAGCAACGCTTATCATCTTTTTCCCCTCGGTGTAGCTGACGCCGCGATACGCCTCGAGAAACTCGTCCCTTGTGATTTTCATGGAGTTTGTTATCGGTTTTCCGTTTTTTCCATAGATGGCGAGAAGGTTAGCAACGAACTTGTTTTCGAGTCTGTTTGAGCGCGTGAAGGCGATGATGGAGTTGAGTCCGATGCGGAGGGCGACCGGGAATATCGTCGCATAACGCAGGGCTATCACGGGCATGCTCGGTATCATACGCATCAGCTTCGACGGCGTCTTCAACATGCGAATCAGAGACTCAAAGCTCTTGTCGCGCTCCCGCCGCGCGTCGTACTCAGGGTATATCGTTGTAAGAAACATCTCCTTCAGCACGTCAATGTCCTCCTGCGCAACGTCGCGGATGAGGTGTTCCCTTTCCGGACCGAGCACCTTGCGTACGTTCTCCAGCCGGTACCGTTCCTCTATCTCCTGCTGAATGTATTTGACCGCTTTTTTGCGGAGGATGATTTCATCGGTTTCAGCGATGGTCATCCGTTCCCCTTTCCGTTTCATCAAGGTTTTTTCGCTCTTCCTCGCGCAGGCGCGTTCACCCGAAACGTACCATGGGACTGCCTCAATCCGTCGGGGGTCGCCGCGGCGTCATCCCCTGCCCACGAGAATCCTCGCGACCTCGTAATACATCATCAGCCGCGCCTGAAGTCCCCTCCAGAAACCCATTTTTTCTTCCTTCGTGTAGTGGGTAAGATGGGGAAGGTGCACTTCTTCCAGCCGCGCGCGCATCTCTTCGAGGTGTCTCGTCAACGCCACCTCCACGCCGAAGCGCGTGCCGGCGATGTTTGCGGTTTCGAGGAGTTCCCTCTTGATGCACCGCTGCCCCGATAACTGGGGAAGAATGCGCTGGGCGATGTCGGTGCTCGGGCGCCCCTCCACGAAGACCCCGATGGCGGCGTCGGCGCGCCCGGACAGCACCGGCTCCATCAGCGCGCGGACGTGTTCGACGCGCAGACCCACGAGGTCGGCGTCGAGCAACACGAGCGTCTGCGCCTGCGTCACGTCGAGTCCCGCTTTCAGCGCCCCGCCCTTGCCCCGGTTCTCGGGAAGGTTCACGAGCACCACGCCGAGTTCCTCAGCCACTATCTCCGCCGTCCTGTCGGTCGAGCCGTCGTTCACCACGATGATCTCGTCAACCTCTTCAACCCTCTGAAGAACGTGTATCACGTGCCTTACTGTCATCGCCTCGTTGTATGCGGGAACGATGGCGGCGATCCTCACTGTAATCCCCCCGCGGCTTCCCTGACACGCCGCACTGTTTCCGACGCCGGCACGAGTGTCTTTTCGCCGGTCCTGCGCGCCTGGAGTTCCACCTTTCCGTCCGCAAGGGCTTTACCTATGACGATCTTGAGTGGGAACCCTATCAGGTCCGCGTCCTTGAACTTGACGCCCGGACGCTCGTCCCTGTCGTCCATTATCGCCTCGATGCCCGCTTCCCACAGTTCGGCGTAAGCGCGTTCCGCGGCTTCGCGCTGGGCGGCGTCTTTCATGCTCACTGGTATGATGTCAACAAGGTACGGCGCGAGTTCGGGGGTCCAGATTATGCCGTCCCCGTCGTTGTTCTGCTCGACCGCCGCCGCCACGGTACGCGAGACGCCGATGCCGTAGCATCCCATGACCACGAGACGCGTTTCTCCCGCCGCGTCGGTGTATTCCAGCCCCATTTTCGCGCTGTACTTGACGCCGAGTTTGAAAATCTGACCGACCTCGATGCCGCGCATGAAGCGGTGTCGTCCGCCGCATCTCGGGCATTTGTCTCCCTCCGTCGCGAACCTTATGTCCCCTGTCCTGTCCGCTCGGAAATCCCGTCCCGGGTTGACGTTTCCGACGTGGAGGTCCCTGCGGTTTCCGCCTGTGATGAAGTTCCGCATGGCGGCGACGGTGATGTCCGAGACGACGGGAGTGTTTTCCGCGAGTCCGGCGGGTCCGGCGAACCCGACCGGCGCGCCGGTGAGCCTCTCGATGGTTCCGGCGTCTGCCGGCATGAGCGATTCCTCGCGGAGGAGGCGCTTCAGTTTCGTCTCGTTCAGTGTATGGTCGCCCCGTATAAGCGCCGCCACCGGTCTGCCGCCGGCAAGATACAGGAGCGTTTTTACGAGCCTCTGAGGGGTCACGCCGAGGAAAGCCGTGACCTCCTCGATGGTCTTCGCGCCCGGGGTTTCGAGGCGCTCCATTTCGAGCATTTCAGCGGGGTCCTTATCGGGCGCGCCCGCCTCCGCCCGCTCGAGGTTCGCGGCGTACCCGCAGCCCCCGCACTCGACAAGGACGTCCTCTCCCGCGTCGGCGGTCGCCATGAACTCGTGGGACACGTCGCCGCCTATGGCGCCCGTGTCCGCCTCGACGGCGCGGAACTTCAGACCGCAACGGGTGAATATGCGGGAGTACGCGTCGTACATCGCGCGGTAGCTCCGCTCCAGCCCCTCCTCATCGGCGTCGAAGCTGTAGGCGTCCTTCATGCAGAATTCCTTTGCCCGGAGAAGCCCGAACCTGGGTCTTATTTCGTCGCGGAACTTGACCTGAATCTGGTAGAGGTTCACGGGCATGTCCCGCCATGAGCGGATCCTCGCGCGCGCGATGTCGGTTATGACCTCCTCGTGCGTCGGACCGAGGGCGTACCGCCGCTCCTGGCGGTCCTTCACCTGGAAGAGGATTTTTTCCGCGACGTAAGCGTCGAGCCTGCCGGACTCCTCCCACAGTTCAAGGGGCTGGAGGACGGGCATGATCAGTTCCTGCGCGCCGGCGCGGTTCATCTCCTCCCTGACGACTTTTTCGACCTTTTTGAAAACCCTGAAGCCGAGGGGAAGGAAGGCGTAAACGCCCGAGGCGAGCCGCCTGATCATTCCGGCGCGCAACATGAGGCGGTGGCTTGCGATCTCCGCCTCCACGGGGTCCTCGCGGAGTGTGTAGAAAAACAGTTCCGTAAAGCGCATGGTCAGAGAAGGTGCATCACGTCGGAGAGCGTTACGGCGGCGATCAGGGCAATCAGTATGATCAGACCGACGGTGTGAATGAAATTCATCCGGCGCGGGTCGAGCGGTCTTCGGACGAGCGCTTCAAGCGTGTGGAACATTATCCGCGAGCCGTCCAGGGCGGGAAACGGTATCAGGTTTATGACGGCGAGGTTGACGCTGATCAGTCCGAAGAAGGCGAAAAAGTCCATCAATCCGGAGCGGGCGAAAATGGAGGCGTACTGGATTATGCCGACGGGTCCAGCCACGTCGCCGATGCTGAGTTTTTTTTCGACCAGCATCCTGAGCGCGACGTAAAGCAGGAGCGTGGCGCTCACCGTGCGGTTCAAGCCGTAACCGAGCGCCGTGCCGATGGACGCGCGCGTGAAGACGGGATCGAAGGCGACGCCCATGTCGGTCTCCCCGCCGCCCGGCGCGGCGACGCGTATCTCCCGCGGTTTTTTCTTTTCGCCCGTGAACTTCAGGACCTCGATTGCGCCCGAAAACTTATAACGCTCGCCGAGGAAAACCTGATCGTTCACGTCGAGAAGTATATCGCCGGGGCGAAGCCCTGCGTTCCAGGCGGGGCTGTCCCTGTCCACGGACTTGATACGGCGCGGGACGGGGGAGTCAATCTGTACGCCGATCCTGCCCCTGCCCAGCGTCTCGTCCCGGAAGGGGACGACCCGCACGGTGAACCTTTTGTCACCGCGAAGAATCCCGACGACGGTCTCCCTCTCCGCCCGTTCGCCTATGAGCGTTATGAAATGCTCCCGTGACTTCACGGGGGTCCCGTCAACGGTAAGAACCGTATCGTTCTGTCTCATCCCCGCCTTCGCCGCCGGTTTCCGCGGGTCCGGAAACGCGATCACGACGCGTTCGGAGTAAACGTCTCCCACCGGCAGTTCCCTCGGAACACCCCATATCAGGTAAATGGAGGCGAAGAACACGAACCCCAGAACGTAGTTCATAAACGGACCGGCGAAGAACACGGATATCTTCACGGGCGTTGATTTGTTGATGAAGTTGCGTTCAGGCGGCGTGCCCGGCGCCTCCTCCTGGTCCTCTCCCACTATCTTCACGTACCCGCCGATGGGAAAGAGGCAGACCTTGTAGCGGGTGCCGCCCCATGTGAAACCGGCGACCTCGGGTCCCATGCCGATCGCAAACTCGGGTGCGTCCACGCCCGCGATCTTCGCCATGATGAAGTGACCAAGCTCGTGAAGAAGAATCACCAGCCCGAAGGCGATGACGATCATCGCGGCAATCCTGACGAATTCGACGATTGTCGGAAGGTTCAGCATCCGGATTCTTCGGTCGGCGCCGCTCCCTTTCGCGCCCGTGTCCCGCGCGCGCCGGCTCACCTCCGCGCCGGGCGCGGCGTATTCGATATACTAATATATTGAGGCGTGATCGAAAAGTCCAACCGAAGCGCCGCGCGAAACGGACCGGTTCCGCAGAACCGGATGGTCGGAGAGCAGTATGTATTTGAAGTAATACAAAACAAGCTTGATGTACTCGTTCTGTACCGTGATGAGGTCTTCTTCCTTTTTCCACCAGTTGTCCAGGTCAACGAGGGGGTGTTTCGCCGCTGATATGTATATCTTCGTTTCCTCTTCCCTGAAGACCTTCCTCATCGTTGCGCGCACCCGCCTCGTGTGAAAAGGAGAGGTGACGCACACGACGGAGTCGAGTCCGTTCTCTTCCATGTATTCCCTGAGGACGACGGCTTCCTCGAGCGTGCTCGTGCCGCGTTCGATCATGACGATTTTCGCGGGCGGCACGCCGAAGCGCTCCAGCGCGCGCCCCGTGATCTCCGCCGCCGTGAGGTCCAGTTCCAGCGCCATCATTTCCGGCGACAGCACTTCCCCCGCGGTCACGACCACCGGCGCGATCCCCTCCCTGTAGAGTTCGGCGCCCTGAAGCCCCCGCTCGAGCGCCGCGCCCGCGAAGACGTAGATCACGTCCGATTTCCACACTTCGGTCTCAACGTGCAGAAAACGCCCAGCCGCGCGCATCGCCGGGGTCCTTCCCGCGTAAATGGCGAGGAGAACGATCAGAAACACTAAAAGAAGGCGTACGGGTCTTCTCATTCAGATTCCCTCCCTGCGCCCTGCCGCCGTCTGTGACACCGCCCCGGGTTCGAAGAATTTCACGACTTCGTCCAGCGCCGAAACCGGCACGAATATCGTGAGCACGTCGCCCGTCAGGACTTCCGTTTCTCCGTGGGGGACGAAAATTTCATGTCCCCTTCTCTGGAGAAGTATAAGCGGGTTCCCGGGGAGAGTGAGGTTCTTCAGTTTTTTCCCTCTGACGGCGTCCGAGGTGACGGTGACCTCGACGACCTCCATCTCCATGGTGGCGTGGGAGAGGAGATCGTAAACGTTCGGGCGGTAGATCATGTTTTCGATGGCGACGGCTGAGCACTTGACCATGTCCATCGGACGGATGTTGTTGTGGACGAAAGTGCTCATGTTGTTCGGGTTGCTCACCCTGGCGATCAGGTGATCAATGCCGAAGTGCTTCCTGACGTGGAGGCACGATTCGAGGTTGATCCTGTCGCTCCCGGTGACCGCGACGAACACGCGCGCGCTATGTATGCCTGCCCTGCGGAGCGCCTCGTCGTCGTCGCACGTCGCGGCGTCGAACCTGAGGGCCTCCAGCCCGAGCGCCTTTGCTTTTCCGATAGCCCGTTCGTCGGCGTCAAGCACCACCACTTCGTGGCTGCGCTCGTGCAGCCTCTGCGCAAGGAGCCGCCCGACCTTGCCTGCGCCGAGCACGACGACGGTGATTCTCCTCGCGCGCGCCCCCCTCGTTCCCCTTGCGTAAACAACCGGCGACACGGAGCAGGTCACGAGGGCGACGATCACGACGGCGGACTTCACCGGAGCGTCTATGATCCCGACGCGCCCCCCTATTTCCGCCGCCGCGATGATCAGGCTCAACCTGCTGCTGAGAAGCACGCCCGCGCGCAGCGCGGAACCCGGAGGGAACCGGAGCGCGAGCAGCATACCCGGCAGCACCTTCACCATGAACGCAAGCCCCACAAGAGCCGAAGTAAGCCTCAACGCGCTGCCCGAAGAGACGAGGGCGCGCAGATCGAAATCAACGCCCACCATGATGAAGAATATCGGTATGAAGAACCCGTAGCCGATCGCGTCCAGCTTCAGTTCCACGTCCCAGCTTTCCCCCCTGAACATAAGGGAAAAGATCGCCCCGGCAAGAAAGGCGCCGAGTATCATCTCCGAGCCGACCTGCTGCGCCACCACTACGAAAAGCAGCATGAGGGCGAAAGCTGTGCGCACCTTCAACTGCGACGCAGCGTGCGCCAGTTCTTGGAAAACCCTCCTCACGCCCGCAAGCCCGGTGATGCGGGAACCGAGCGCGTAGAGTGCCGCGAACGCCAGCAGAAGGACGAAAACCGCGCCCATCTCGACCTGGAACCCGCGGACAAAATAGATCACCGCGACAGTTATCAGAACCATCGTTGCGAAATCCGCAACAACGGCGGAGAGAAGGATCGCCTGTCCGAGGGGCATGTCGTTTTCGCCGGTCTCCTTCAAGACCGGGACCACTATTCCCACGGAGGTGGTCGAAAGCAGCAGCCCCATGAAAAGGACGTTTCCCCCGAGACCGTACCTCCGCAGCGCGAGCATCCCCGCCGTCGAGAGGAGGAGCGTGAGCGCGAAGACCCCCGCCGCCAGCGCCGCGAACGAGACCCGGGAAGCGCCGTACCTGGTCTCCATCCCCCTCGGAGACAACATCGAAAAATCTATCTCCGCGCCGGCGAGAAACATGAGATACGCAAAACCCAGGAGAGAAAGAAAATCGAGCCACTGGTTTTCCTGTATCAGGTTCAGCCCGCTTCCGCCGACGATTATCCCGCAGACTATTTCGCCCACGACGACCGGTATCCTCACCGCCCGCAGGCGGCTGAGAAGGATCGGAACGCCGAAAGCGAGAAGGGTTACGAGAAGAAGCGGGTGAAGCGAAACTTCTTTCATCTCTGTCCAGACGGAACCCGTAATAAAAACCCTGCAAGCCGGTATTATACACACGGAGGCATCAACGGGGTATGCGCGTCCCCCTCCAGCTCTGCGGCAGAGAAGCGCCGAACGTCAAAGTGAGAGCGCGTTTAACGCAGCAATTACGCAGGATCCGTTATAATATCCGGATGAGAGCGCAGGTCGGTATCCATCCGCCGTTTACGCCGATGCCGCCGTTTTCCCGCCTCCGTGAAGCGAAGTTGCCGGAAAACATTTTCCGCCGCGCTTCTTTTCTACTCGCGGTTTTTTGGATCATCCTCTTCCGCGCGAATCAGTCACAATGCAGCCCGGTCAGCGACATAAGGAACGCCACCGTCTTCACCGTGAACGAGTACGCGAACGAAAAACACGGCGTGGAACTCGCCTCGAGCGTCAAGTCCCACGTGTGGGTAAGGGCATGGTTCAAATGGGCGAACGAGTTCGAATACAACGGGTGGGCGGTTGAGGAAGCGCACAGGAACGGCGCTCTTTTCGGCGGCGGAGTGACGGTCTCCTCCATCTACAGGGGCGAGAACGGCATCTCCGACGAGCGCTTCTACGACCTCGTCACGTACGACCCCGCGAGAAAACTTTACTTCGCGCTCGGGATGGAAGAGACGAATTACCACCACGGGTCGCTCGAAAACAAAGCGTACCTGGACTACGTTCTTTCTTTCGCCTTCAAACAGATAGACGCCGGCATAGACACGATCTTCATGGACGAAGTCCACGGCGCCTATTCCGCGCACGAGGGCTACGACGATTACGGAATCGAGGGTTTCGCCCGTTACCTCCTCGAAAAATACGCGGTGGGAAGAGGCTGGAAGGCGGATGATAAAAGGTGGGGAACCGTATTCAACGTGCCCCTCGAAGACGGCGCAATCTGTCCCGACGGAACGATGAAGACGTTCGAATACAGGGAATACCTGAGGCGGTTCGGGTTCCTTGAAACGCCGCAATCGCCGGAGAATCCTCTTGCCGCCGAGTGGGGATTCGTAACCGGCTACACCCCGCGCGACCCCGGCGGAAGCTACTCCTCCGACAGGAGCGAGCGCGCGTGGAGGTACCTGACGAAAAGGCTGAGGGAATACGCGGCCTCGAAGGGAAGGAAAATTTATATAACGGCGAACGGAAACAACAAGTACGTGGACTACCAGACAAACAACCTGTGGATTGACTGGACGTTGAAAGACGGCCGTATGGACGCGGGCGTGCCGCTGATCATGAAGTGGAAAACGCTCGTCGAAGACGGAAAAGCCCTCGCGGGAAACGTCCCCGTGGTGTTTTTTCACGACTGGGGACCGATGGGAATCCCCTTCAAGACGCTTTCCGCGGAAGACAAAATAAACTGGATGAGGATATACGGAGCGGAAATGTACGCCGCCGGGGGTATATTCGCCTTTCCGGTATCCGGACCGCCGGGGGACGCCGGCGAAAACGGCACGCTCGACGAGATCATCAGACAGGCATCCTTTTACCACGAGAGCGGTGATGTTTATAGAAACCAGGGCGAAATCAGGGTGTTCGGAACCGGTGTCAGGACTTCGGGACCCGGTATCTCGGTGTCTCTCGCCGAATTGAACGACCCTCCGGGAAAGGTCGTTCATCTCATCAATCACAATTACAACCACGGAAGTATCGTGCCCCAGGAGAATTTCACCGTGAAGGCGCCGTTGCGCGGAAAACCGTCGGACGTGAAAATTCTCTCGCCGGATTTTAAAGAACCCCTTCACCCGGAATACTCTTACGAAAACGGCGCGTTGAGGGTGGAGATTCCGCTCCTCGAGGCATACGACGTGGTGGTCATATACCAATGACGCAGCCCGCAGGAAGGCGGAGGCTTCGCCCGCCGCGCCGGGTTGCAACCCGAATATCCGGCGCAGGATCGAAACCTGCGGAATGATCAGCCCCGTGCGCGAACCCTTACGTCCACAGCCCGGACAGCCGCGCTCCTCCAGCGGAGCGGGCAGTTAAAACCCGGCGCCGCGGAGGCGGGAAGCCCGCCTACAAAATCGTTACGTCAACGGGCTTGAATTTTTCGTCCATGCCGGGAAACCTTCGCTTCAGAATGCATTCGGCGTCGGAGCCGCCCGTCTCGTACACGCCCTCGCAGAAATCATCCCCAAGCCCCATGCACTTTGTATAACGGAAACTCAAGGCGGGATTGATGAGTCTCAGCCCCGCGCTTCTCATGCTGCGGCACTGGTCGCACATGGGCGGCTGAAAACCGGACCACTTGCAGTGGAACTTGCGCGTCGTCACCCGCTTCTCCTCCATCTCGACCCGCTCCTCCGGCTCGCCGTTGAAATGGCTCTCGATGAAGAACAGGTGCGACGCTTCCACGCAGTCGGCTTTCTCCCCTTGCATCAGGGGGACGTCCTTTATGATTTCAGCCAGCCTCGCCGTCCAGAAATTCCCCGCCGCGCGCTTGTACACCCTGATCGCCTCGTCCTCGCCGAGGCGCCCGCGGATCGCGTCGAACAGGGAAACCTGCATGCAGAGGGAGTTGAGGACGAATTCCTCGAGGTCGAGCCGGTCGTCCGATGCGATGTCCGTCACGAACCGCCGCACGCGTTCAAGCGGCGTGTGGCGCGCGCTCCCGTCGCGGTGAGCCTCGGGATGAGGCTCGCGCCTGAACCCGAATTCCCTCTGAAAGAAATCGTAATACGCGAGATATTCAGGCTCGAAAGTGTGCGCGGTCGTGAGCTTCTCGCCTTCGCCGGTCTTTCCCGGGTCGCCGAGGACGTAATAGCCCTCCGACACCGACCCGCCGCCGCACCTGTGCCCCAGCCCTCCCGCCATGGTCCACACGAACCTCAACTCCGGGTTTATAACCCTCAGTATCGCGCTCTTCATCGCCTGGCACCACGGGCAGAACGGCGGGATAGTCCAGCCGGCGGTGCAGTCGTACTTGCGCACCCACAATTTTTCCGGGGCGAGCGTGAGGATGTCCTCGGGGAGATGATAAAAGGTAGTCCATATCGTCGCGAGGTTCACCCCTTCCACGCAGTCCGCGCGCCCGCCGGTTATCAGCCCGTAGCGCTCCACCAAATCGAGGAACCGGGTGTAGGTGTAACTGTTGAAACTCTTCTCGCCCATCGCCATGAATTCCTCTGTCGGGACTCTTTTCGAGAATTCCCCGTCCTCGATGAGGGCGGTCGCCATCAGGTGCCATCTCTTGCGCCAGTGTTCGACCTTCTTTTGAACGTTCAGCCTTTCGTAAACGTACTTGTGAACCGCCAGCGAAAGCGTGTGCATGATTACCTCCTCCCGAACAGCATCCTGAACGGCATGAGAAAAAGAAACAGGAGCACGCTCGGCTTCATAAACAGCTTCAGCGCCCCGATGATGTCGTTGTAATCATAATATATCTTCGACTCCCATATTCCCATCTTTCCCCTGATCATCAGCCGGTTTCCGCGCACCACCTCGACCGATCTGAGCTTCATTTCGTAAATCCCGATGGTGGAGACGAGTTTCATTTGCGACCCTCCGCTTTCATTCCGCCAGCTCCCGGCGGTTCTTCCGGAAGTTTGCGTTCCGGCGCGCGGCTCCCGCCGCCGGCGCCGCCGTCCGCCGCTTCCGCGTTCAGATTTGCCTTCCGACCCTGTTGCCCTCCTCGACCGCCTGCTCGATGCTCCTCGGCGCGAGGCAGTCGCCGGCGCGGTGCGTCTCGACCCGTCCGCGCAGCGCGTGGTACAGACCGTCGTCCGGCTTCCGCCCGGTGATCAGGACGACGGTGTCGCACGGCACGTCCCGCCTCTCGCCCGTGACCGCGTTCGTGGTCACGACCCCCCCCGGTTTTATCTCGTTGACGACGGTGAAAGGAGTGAACACCGCGCCCTTCGTGAGGAGGCGCGGATAGAAGAACCAGAAATCGAGGTTCAGGATGAGAAGATAGCTCACGAGCGGCAGCGTCGTGACGATCTCCACGCTCCCGCATCCCCGTTCCAGAAGGAACTCGCACACGGCGGGGGCTTTCTGTGCGCCCTCCTCGTCGTAGATCACTACACGGCGCCCCCAGGGTTTCCTTTCCTCCAGAACCTCGTCAACGCTCAGCACGCAATCCAGATCGTGCCCCGGCAGATACTCCACGTGCGGAAGGAAGGGGCTGAAACCGGTTTTCCCCGGCACGGAACCCGTCGCGACAACCACGGCGTCGGGTTTCATCGCCATCACGCCGCCGGCGTCAACCTCGCTGTTAAGCTCGACTCTGACGCCCGATTTCCCCAGCATGGTCCGGTAGTATTCGACCACCTCACCGAACTCCGAGCGGAACGGCGTTTTCGCGATGAGGTTCACCTGCCCGCCGAGGCGGTCCCTTTTCTCGAACAGCGTCACGTCGTGCCCTCGCAGGGCGCACACGAGAGCCGCCTCGCACCCCGCCACGCCGCCGCCCGCAACCACCACCCTCTTCCGCCCGGACGCGCGCCGAACCGTCCCCGCACCCAGTTCCCGCTCCCGCCCGACCGACGGATTCAGTATGCAGGTGATCGGCTGCTGGTTCGCCGTCCTCTGAACGCACGCCTGGTTGCACCCGTTGCAGGGTATGATCTCGTCCTCGCGCCCTTCCGTCGCCTTCGAGGGCAGAAACGGGTCGCATATCGTCGCACGCGTCATCGCGACCATGTCCGCCGCGCCCTCGCGGATCAGCTCGTCCGCCATGCGCGCCGTCTTGATCCTGCCCACCGCCACAACGGGTGTTTTCCGGAGAACCGATTTGATCTCCCTCGCGGAGTCCACCTGGTACCCCGGCGGAACGGAGAAAGAGGGCATCACAATGAAAAGGTTCTGGTACACCCCTATGCTCACGTTGATGAAGTCCACCAGACCCGACTCCTCAAGCTTCACCGCCACCTTCTTCATGTCCTCCAGCCCCATGCCGCCTTCCATCAGCTCGTCCGCGCTCAGGCGAATCCCCAGGATCAGGTCGTCCCCCAGGTTTCTCCGCACTTCACCCAGCACCTCCAGCGGAAAGCGCATCCGGTTGTCGAGGCTTCCTCCGTACCCGTCCTTTCTCTTGTTTGCGAGAGGCGACAGGAACTGCGCCACCATGTAACTGTGCGCGCCGTTTATCTCTACGCCGTCCAGCCCGCCCTCCCGTGCCAGCGCGGCGCACCTGCCGAACGATTCGACAAGCTCACTTATCTCGTCCGGGTCCATTTCCTTGGGCATCTCCCTGAACCACACGTCCGGCAGTGGTGAAGGCGCCCACACCGGCAGGCGCGAGTTTATGCCGGAGCAATGATGCCCGCTGTGCCACAACTGCGTCAGGACGGCGCCGCCGAACTCGTGCACTCCATCCGCAATCCGCCTGTAGCGTTCCACCAGTTCCGGGCGCCAGCCGAACACGATCTCCCTGAACTGGTGCGCCGTCGGGTGCACCGCCATAGCCTCCATGATTATCATCCCGACCCCGCCCCTCGCGCGCTCGCGGTAATACGCCTCGTGGCGGTCGCTCAGCAGGTTGCCTTCCGCGTAGTGCGTCAGGTGCGCCGTCATCACGATGCGGTTCCTGATTTCCCTTCCGCGCATCGTGATCGGCGAAAAAAGATGACCGTATTTCATCCGGAACTCCCTTCTTTCAGCGGAGAACCACAAAATATTACACGCACGACGCGGTTTTTTCAATCATCCTCTACGGGCGTCTTTCGCATTGAATATGGCAGTCCCGTTCTTAAAATAGCTTTGAACCCGGATAATTCGCGCTTCACGGACAATCCGGGTTGCAGCGACCGGCGGCAGCGGGCGCGCGAGGTGCCGGGACCCCGCCGCTTAATTGACATGAATTCGGCGTCCGTGGTAGGGTTCTGCGGGACGTGGAGAGAGGAAACGCATCACGGGATGAAGGCGAAGGAGAGAAAAAGGGCGCACATAACAATCAACGCCGAAGAGTGCAAGGGCTGCTGCGCCTGCGTTGAGTTCTGTCCCGAAAAACAGATCGGCGTCTCGAAGAAACTCAATACCAGAGGTTATTTCCCCGCAGCGGTCAACGGCGTCCGGCAGAGGTGCACCGGGTGCGCCGTCTGCCAGGTCGTGTGCCCCGAAATGGCGATAGTGGTGGTGAGGGATGGGTAAAAAGCAGTTGCTTCGGGGCAACGAAGCCGTCGGCGAAGCCGCCGTCCGCGCGGGATGCCGGTTCTACTTCGGCTACCCGATAACGCCGCAGAACGAACTGCCTGAGTACATGGCGCGCCGTATGCCCGAAGTCGGAGGAACGTTCATTCAGTCGGAAAGCGAACTGAGCGCGATCAACATGGTACTCGGTGCGAGCGTGACGGGCGCGAGGGCGATGACAAGCTCATCGTCCCCCGGCATAAGCCTCAAGCAGGAGGGAATCTCGTTCATGGCGGCAATGGAGCTGCCGGGCGTCGTCGTGAACATCATCCGCGGGGGACCCGGGCTGGGAAACATCGCCCCCGCGCAGAGCGACTACTTCCAGGCGACGCGCGGAGGCGGACACGGCGACTACCGCACCATCGTCCTCGCCCCCGCCTCCGTCCAGGAACTCGCCGATCTCACCCACGACGCCTTCGACCTCGCCGACAGGTACAGGACGCCGGTCGTAATCCTCGCCGACGGCATGATCGGGCAGATGATGGAGCCGGTCGAGTTCCGGAAACCCGTCGTGGACGCGCTCCCCGAAAAAAGCTGGGCGCTCCGCGGCGCGAGAAACCGCAGGAGCCGGTTCATCCGGTCGCTCATACTCGACGTGGACCTCGAAGAGGAGCACAACTGGAAGCTATACCGCAAGTACCAGCGGATTCAGAACAACGAGGTGCGCTGGGACGAGTTCATGACGGACGACGCCGCGACGGCGGTCGTGGCGTACGGCACCGCGGCGCGGATCGCCAAAGGCGCGATCATCCGCGCGCGGGAGAAAGGCATCCCCGCCGGGCTGTTCCGCCCCGTAACGCTCTGGCCGTTCCCCATGAAACAACTGAAGCGCCTGGCGGAAAGGCTCAAAACGATTCTCGTTTTCGAGATGAGCACGGGGCAGATGCTCGAGGACGTGAAGCTCGCCGTCGAAGGCGCGGCGCCGGTGGAGTTCCACGGACGACCGGGCGGGGTGATACCCACGCCGGCGGAAGTCCTGAGGGTCATCTCGCGGGTTCACGGCAGGGCGGCGAAGGCGAAACAGGATAAACCGGGGTGAAAAAGACGTGAGGAAACTCGAGCCGAGACCGGCGACGCTGAAGGACGCGGCTTTCCACTACTGCGCGGGCTGCGGGCACAGCATCGCCCACCGCGTCATCGCCGAGGTGATCCACGAGATGGGCATCGCCGACCGCACCATCGGCGTGCCGCCCGCCGGCTGCGCAGTCCTCGCCTACAACTACTTCGACGTGGACATGACCGAAGCCCCGCACGGACGCGGCGCGGCTGTCGCCACGGGCATTAAAAGGGCGTTCCCCGAGGGAGTCGTGTTCACCTACCAGGGCGACGGCGACCTCGCCGCGATAGGCACCGCCGAGATCATCCACGCCGCCAACCGCGGAGAACGCATCACGGCGATCTTCATCAACAACGCCGTTTACGGAATGACCGGCGGACAGATGGCGCCCACCACGCTCCTGAACATGCGCACCACCACAAGCCCCGCCGGACGCGACGCAAGGCGCGAGGGATACCCCATCAGGGTGTGCGAACTCCTCGCCCACTTCGACGGCGCCTGCTACATCGAACGCACCGCCGTAAACTCACCGCGCAACATACGCAGAACAAAAAAAGCCGTGAGGAAAGCCTTCCAGACACAGATTGACGACCTCGGCTTCTCGCTCGTCGAAATCCTCTCCCCCTGCCCCACCAACTGGAAAATGAAGCCGATGGACGCCTGGAAGTGGATAGACGAGGTGATGTCCGTCCAGTACCCGATCGGGGTGATCAAGGACACCACGGGAGACACTTCCGATAATGCTGGTTAAAACGCTTTTCGCCGGATTCGGAGGACAGGGTGTGCTCATGATGGGCTACTGCGTGGCGTACACCGCCATGCTCGAGGGCAGGCACGTGACTTTCATGCCCTCGTACGGCGCCGAGGTACGCGGCGGCACCGCCAACTGCACCGTCACCATCTCCACCGCCGAAATCGCCTCTCCCGTCGCCTCGTCGCCAGAAAACGTCGTGGTCATGAACCAACCCTCGATGGAGCGGTTCCAGCACCACGTCAGAACCGGGGGCGCGCTCATCATCAATTCCACCATGTGCGAACGCGAACCGGTGAGAAAGGATATATCCGTCCACGCCGTACCCGCCACGCGCATCGCCGAGGAACTCGGCGACATACGCGCCGCAAACATGGTCCTCGCCGGCGCCTTCACGCGCCTCACGCACAACGTCTCTCTCGAAATGCTTCTCGACGCCGTAGGGGATATAGTGGGGCGCAAACGCGCTCACATGCTCGAACTCAACCACAGGGCAATCATCGCCGGACACGAATATTTCGACCTGAAGAAACCGGCGAAAAAACGGAAGGATTAGTTTTCTCAGGAGGACGCGCGATGCCTGTAAAACAAATCTCGATCAACATGGAGAACACGCCGGGAAAACTCTCGACGGTGAGCGAGCTTCTCGGAAAGGAAGGCGTGAACATCTGCGCCATATCAATCGCCGAGAGCGCCGATTCGAGCATAGTGCGCATAATTTGCAGCGATCCCGACAGGGCGCTGGGCGTGCTTAAAAGCAAGGGGCACGCCGTTCAAATCAGGGACGTCCTCGCGGTGCGCACCCCGGACCATCCGGGAGGACTCAACGCGATGCTCAAACCGCTCGCGGCGGCGGGCGTCAACGTGGATTATCTCTACTCCTGCCTCCGCCGCATCGAGGACGACGCCATAATCATCCTCTCCGTATCCGACATGGACCGCTCGCTCAAGGTCCTTGCTGAAAACTGGATTCAGACCGTCAACGAAGAAATTTATTCCATCTGATCGCAAAAGGGGTCGGCTTGAATATTGACCCTATTTTTTCAAAAAGATTCGGTAACGTTCCAAAGTCCGGGGGAACGCTGATGCCCTCACTTTTTTGGATCAGGAATCCATAATTTCCCTCTGCGCCCTTCGCGCCTTTGCGGTGAATATTTTGTTTTCCACGCTTCCGTGTTTCCGTGGCTATATATTATTTTTGTTGTTTTTCCGCGCTCCCGTGTTTCCGCAACGCCAATTCTCACAATTTCGTGGTTTCATCTTTTTTCCTTCGTGTCAATTCGTGCAATTTCGTGGTTTCATCTTTTTTTTCTTTGTGCCAATTCGTGTAATTCGTGGTTCATCTTTTCCCTTGCCCGCGCCCCTGCCCGGTCTTTCTTGCTTGTTCCAGGTTGTACCCGGAACCAGATAGTCTGACACCGGGCGGCGGACGCCGCCCCCTTGAAATCCATCCCGTTCCAGTGTATCTATATCGAGTCCCTTCGAGGGACGGAAGACACGGGAGGCAGCATGAAAAACATTCGTGCTCTTCTTTTCTCTCTTCTCACGCTCTTTGTCCTCGTCGCCGCGCCCGCCGCCGCCGACCAGGGCGCCGAAGTCAGAAAAATATGGCAGGAAATCAGGCGCAGGTGGGACAGGGATATAAACACCTACTCGACCAGCATCTTCAGTTGGGCGTACCGCACGCAGTATTACATTGATCACCTTCCCCCCGGGGAACTGCCGAAGAACAAGGACGAGAAGCTCGAGGAGGACTGGGTTTACAGGATATACGGGGTTAAGGCGCGGAAACCGAACCTCGTTCTGCTGTCATACGACTTTTCGGGTCACGAGCACCTCGAGAGAGGCTCGCTCATTGACAGGGCGGTCGCCTATACCCTGAAGTACATCCCCGGAACCCTCCTCAACTACGGGTTTAAGGATGAGGAAAACGTTTACGCCAGGTTCCCGCTCGTCAGCACGAAAGAAGTCTTCAAGATGGACATACCGATCGTGTGGCGCGCCGCAATGACCGCCGTCGTGATCGCCTCGAGGAACGAAGTCTACTGGAAACCGCTCGACGAAATGAAAGACCCGCGCGGCAGCCGCCTCACCGACGTGATCATAGGCGAGACGATGAACAGGTTCGAACACTATTTCAACATCCACGACGGCTCCATCGAAGCGACTCTCTCGAAAGCGCCGCGCATCTCGAAGGAGGACTACGTGCTGGGCGGCGACGGATGGCTCACTCTCAAAAAGGGCGCGATGGACGGGAACCCGCAAGACCTCCTCATCCTCACCTTCATTGACAACGACGAAAAACGCTGCCGCGGAATCAACAGGAGAGTGGCGTTCATAGACCCGGAAATTCCCATGTTCGTGGGGCTTCAGGAGTACGAACTCGACAAGCTGGTAAGCGTTTACCACTTCTACGATCTCAAACTGAACGACGACCTCCCGGAGAGCCTCTGGAGCGACTACTTCAAGGGTCGCAGCGTGTCGGATAGAAAATAATCCACCCCGCAGGCGCCGCGCGCCCGCGGTGAACGAAAATGTTCGGCGACCGCTCCGCCTCCGCAAAAGGGCTTTTCTTCGTCTTCGAGGGCATTGACGGCTCGGGCAAAACCACACAGGTGGAGATGCTCGACCGGGCGCTCTCGGCGAAGGGGTTCGACACGCTGTGCACCAGCGAGCCGACCAGCGGGCGATGGGGACGCAAAATAAGGGAAATAGCCGAACGCGGGCGAAACGGCGTCACCCCCGATGAGGAGTTGCGTTGCTTCATCGAAGACCGCAGGGAACACGTGAGGAAAAAGATCGCGCCCGCGCTGAAGCGTGGAAAGATTGTCCTGTGCGACCGCTACTACCACTCAACCATCGCTTACCAGGGCGCGCTCGGCATCGCCACGGACTTCATCCGGCGGCTGAACGAGGACGACAACCGCTTCCCCGTTCCCGACCTCGTTTTTTACATTGACGTCCCACCCGAAACGGCGCTCGAACGCATCGCCAAAGCCCGTCCGGGCGGCGCCAACCTCGGCTACGAACGCCTCGATTTCCTGCGCAAAGTCAAGGCAATCTACGACGGCTTGAACTTCCCGGGCTTTTGCAGGATAAACGGCGCGCAACCCCCCGCCGCCGTGGCGTCGGAAATATACGGCATCGTCTCCCCCTTGCTCCCCTGAAACCAGGGGTCTCTGCGCTCGGTCTCCGTCGCCCGCCCCGCGCAACGACTCCCCGGGCGCCGCGCTTTACCTCCGCGCCGCGATAAGTATAATAACCTTAATCCGGATGAAAACACCTGAGAAACCGGCATGCCCTGACACGGAGGATGATGCGCTCTGTCCCTCATCAAGATAAAGCCGCGCGTACTCGAGGAACTGAAAACCCTCATCAGAGAGGACGAAGGCATCGAGATCGCTATCCCCTACGGAAGCTTCCAGTTCCGCCCCGGACAGATCGAAAAACCGCACGAAAGAGACTATCTCATCGTGACGGACCGCCGGATAATTTCCGTGAAAGGGAACTGGTTTCTGAACAGGCGGGAAGGGGTGGACGTCTATCCACGCAAAATGGTCCAGGACGTGGAGTCCAGGTACTTTCTCCTCGGTTGCACGGTCACCGTGCGCCTCGGCGCCGGCGACCAGCCCGGCGTCGAACTGAAATTCGAAAACTGCGGCAAACCCGAGGGTGAAACCGTTCAGAAAATACTTGCGCGGGAGGCGGAAATCGTCAGATGCCCCGAATGCGACAGAGAACTCACCGGGGATTTCGCTTTCTGCCCGTTCTGCAAGGCGAACCTCAAACGCCTCTGCCCCTATTGCAGAAATCCCATGCAGCCGGAATGGCTGAGCTGCCCCTTCTGCGGGAAATAAGCCCCCGCCCCCCGTGTTTTGAGCAAAAATGGCTCAAAAGGCAGGTGTTTTTATCGCCAAATTGTTGTGCTTTGAACAAGTAATGGAAAATCTCCTCCCTCTCAAATTGCCTGTTGACAGGCTGGAAGCCTGTCCCACAATTACAAGAGAATCCTTTTTAAGTGGGACAGGCATCTTGCCTGTCGGAAAAAGATCACCTTGTTTTCCTTTTTTTTACAAACCTCAATAATATCAGCTGATTAGGGGAACCGACGAACGCGTGATCATGATGGAGAACAAAAAGCCGCTCCTTCTTCACGTGTGCTGCGCGCCATGCTTTCCACACGTTTTCCGCGTTCTGAGCGAACGGTACCGCGTCACCGCTTTTTTCTTCAACCCTAACGTACAACCCCCGGAAGAGTACGCGCGCCGCCGGGACGAACTCGAAAACTTCTGCGCCGGCGAAGGCATCCCCTTCATCGAGGGCGCCCGTGACAGCGGGTCGTGGCTGGAAGCCGTCCGCGGGCTTGAAAACGAACCCGAAGGAGGCAAAAGGTGCGAGGCGTGCTTCCGCTACAGGCTCGCCGGGACCGCACGCTTATCCGCGGAAGCCGGCTTCAAATACTTCACGACGACACTTACCGTAAGCCCGCTGAAGAACGCCGGCGTCATCAACGCCGCCGGAAGGGATGCCGCCGGGAGATTCGGGACGGAGTTTCTGGAGCGCGATTTCAAAAAGAAGAACGGCTTTAAAAAGAGCTGCGAAATGAGCAGAAAATACGGATTTTATCGCCAGAATTACTGCGGGTGCGCCTTCAGCCTGAAGAAAAACCCCTGAACCGCGTGCGCCGCGGGCGCTTTCTCACCCCGCGCCTCCAGCTTTCATCTTCTCATAATCCGCCATTAGAGCGTAAAACTCATCCCACGCCGGCTCTTCGGGAAGAACGACCCGTGACTTTTTGCCGCAGATTTCCCTCTGAAACCCGACGGAGTAGTCCACTATTCTGGTTATCTCCTTCTCGGGCAGGTGAAGGCTTTCGATCTTTCCCGTCCTGAAATTCGCTATCTCGACCCGGTCCATGAACCATGTCGTCATTGTATGGAAATCGGAGTTTGCGTGCCTGAAGTTCAGCAATTCGCCTATGGTTCCGTTCCCTATTCCCGCCCTTCGTCCAAAATCCACAAGCACGCCGCCAAGGAGGTCCCACTGGAAATCCTCGTTTCCTCTCAACTTCCTGACCCGCCCTGCCAGAAGCCCGCGGTGAAGCTTGTCCAGAACGCCGTAAACGAGGTGATCGGAGTAGTCGGTGATCAGAAAAACGGTGCGAAGCAGCCTGCCCCTTTTCTCGCACTCGAAATACTCCGTTGTCTCCACCGCCGCGTGCTCCCACCTTGAGACCATGCGCCGGACCGCGGGAACCAGCGGCTTTATGAGGGAATATGGCACGCGGACGTCGGCGGCGAGGTGACGGGACAGTTCGTCCACGTACTCCTCGGGGCGGTGAACGCGACGCCACATCTGGTGCACGCGGTAAGCGTCACCCGTCCCGGCTTTCCTCAATGTCGCACGCTCGCCCTCATCGAAAAAGCGGCTCCGCGCCGCACCTGCTTCCCTCTCATGTCCCGCCGTCCCGCCGCGCCCCGTCTCCGACGTCCCGGCGCCGTCAGTCTTCTTCGAGGAAACCCTTCAGCCGGCGCACCTGGCAGACCTGCTTCAGTTTCCGGAGCGCCTTAGCCTCGATCTGCCGGATTCGTTCCCGCGTTACGCCGAACTCGTTCCCGACGACCTCGAGCGTCCGGGGGTGCCCGTCAATAAGTCCGAACCGCAGCTCGAGCACGCGCCGCTCGCGGTACCCGATGGAACCGAGCATGTCCTGTATCTCGTGCCTCAGCGCGGAGTGGGAAACCGTTTCGTCGGTCGTTGGGCTGCGCTTATCCTCGATGAAATCAATCAGGTGGCTGTCCTCGTCGTCGCCTATTGTGCTGTCCAGCGAGATGGGGACCTTGGAAATGGCGATCATCTCCCGGATTTTCAACTCGGACATATCCACCCGTCTCGAAAGCTCCTTGTTTGTGGCTTCGCGCCCGAGTTCCTGCGACAACTGCCTGGACGTCTTGTAGAGCCGGCGTATGGCGTCGGCCATGTGGATGGGTTTCCGTATGGTGGCGCCCTGATCGGCTATGCCGCGTATGATGGACTGGCGTATCCACCATGTGGCGTAGGTGCTGAAACGCGTTCCCCTCCTGTAATCGAACTTCTCCACGGCGCGCATCAGCCCGAGGTTGCCCTCCTGAATCAGGTCGAGAAAACTCATGTCCACGTGCCCCACGTATTTCTTGGCGATGCTGACGACGAGACGGAGGTTCGCCTCGATGAGCTTCTGCTTCGCCTGCTCGCTCCCCGCCTCGATCCTCTTGGCAAGGGCTATTTCCTCCTCGTGGGTCAGAAGAGGAACCTTCCCGACGTCCTTCATGTACAACTGGATGGAATCGTCAATGGGGGCCTCCGGGGCGGGCGCTTCCTCTTCCCCTTTCTTCTTCCCCTTTTCGGCAAAGAGGTCTTCCCTCTGGACTATCGGATTGTCGTTCTCGTCCAGGACGGTAATGCCTCGGTCGGCGATGCCTTCGAGAACGTCGTCTATCTCCTGGTCGTCGGAGATGTCCTCCGTGCTGAGCACGTCAACGATGTCGTCGTAATAGACGTAGCCTTTCTTCTCGGCTTCCTCGATTAAGGTCTGGAGTTCCTTGCTCATTGCGATTTTGCCCGACTGCGGTCCCGAAATCCCGGCACGACGCCCGAAAGCGGTAAAAATCATTACACCGGCATCGAACCCGGTATATAATAAATTCCCATTTTACTTGAAAATTTTCACTTCCGGCTGTAAATTTTTCCCTGTATTGAATCCACCGGAAACGCGAAACGACATAAACAAGCCTATCAACTATAATACCCACCGAGACAGACTTTTTCAATGATCGCGCGAAAACACATCGCTTTTCCGGCGTTTTTCCTTATACCGCCGCTCCTTTTCACCGCCCGCCCTCTCCTGTGCTGGGACGGAGGACCGACGGCAAAGGACGAACTGACGTCCGCCGCCTCCGCCTTTATCGAGCGCGCGCGCAACTGGCACGCGGCAAGCAGCGGTTTCCTCTCGACCCTCGAGTCGGCACTGAAAACCCATACCGGCGCCGGATGCCCCGGCGACTTTAAATCGCTTACGGACGTCCTCGACGCCCTCGCCTCCTCGGCTGAGGAAACTCAAAGCCTGGCGCCGATGTATATCGAGGTGTTCCGCGGTATGCTCGAACCCGTGCGCAAACGCGGATGCCCCGGCGGCATGGTTCTCATCGAAGGCGCCTACTGCATAGACCGGCATGAGTATCCCGGGACGCCGGAGACCCGCCCGCGGGGGTGGACAGCCTGGAACGAGGCGGCGAAACTGTGCGGGGACGCCGGAAAACGCCTCTGCACGGCGGCGGAATGGAGGCGCGCGTGCGAGGGTCCTCCCTGCAACCCCGGCTTCCCGGAGACCTACGACCCCGTCTCGTGCGGCGTCCGCCCGGGCTACACGCCCCCCGGCGCGGCGTGGGTGACCGCGGAGAGGGCGGATTGCTCGAATGCCTATGGTGTGAATGACCTCGCCGGCGGGATGTGGGAATGGACGTCGGAGGAATTCCGCGGGACCATGAGGATAATGCGCTCGGGGGCGGTTCCGGACGATACGGCTCCGTCATGCGACGAGACGCTCTGGGCGGACCCGGCGTCGAGGGAAGGCTACGCCGGCTTCCGGTGCTGCGCGGACCCGGCGCCGGTGGACACCGAGGCGGTCCCGGAAGACGCTCCGGGAGTGGACACCGCGAGTCTCCCCCGCGGGTAAAGGAGCGCCGCGCGCATGAGACCGGCGCCGGCGAAAGCGGACCCGCGGAGGCGCCGAGTTTTGATTTAACGCCCGTTTTCGATAAAATGTCTGGAACGGGAGCCGGTGGAACCCTGAAAAACGGCGCGACCGGGACCGGGACGAAACCACGGAAGCTTCACGCGCCGGAAAAAGACTCCGCCGGAGGGCAAAAAACGCCGCCGCGCGGAACACCCTGAAACTTTGTTGAGGACGGAGGTCCTTCATGCTCAAACTCACGTACACGGACCACTACGATTACCCGATGGACGTGGTGTTCTCGGTCTACCGTGACAGACAGGCGGAGTACACGAAATACGTGCCCAACCTGCGCAAAGTGGTCATCCTCAAACGTGAACAACGAAGCGATCACGAGGTCTTTCTCAGCGTCGAGTGGCACGGATTCGGTCAAATCCCCGCCGCGGTGCGCTCCATCCTCCATCCCCACATGATAAAGTGGAAGGACACGCAGTTGTGGGATTCAACAAAAATGACCAACGAGTGGACCATCGAGCCGTATTTCTTCAGGGAATTCGTCGAATGCAAGGGGAAGTGGAGCTTCTTCCCGGAAGGCGACGATAGAACCCGGATAGAACTGGACGGGCATTTCAGCGTAAACATCACGCATTTCCCGGGCGTGCCGAAGGTGATTCTCAGGCAAGCCGGGGGCGTCATCGAGAAATTCATCGGCAGGTACGTAAAACCCAACCTGGTGGCGAACAGCAAGGGCATAAAGAAGTTCTTTGAAGCGGAAATCGGCAAAAAGGGACAACAGTAAAGAAATCCCGCCGCGAGGGGATTATATCTGTGTGGACGCCGCTGACGAGGGTCTTTCGAGGACGGGAATCAGGCGGGACAAGGGCGCCGGGACGCCCCCGCCGGGACTTTTCGCCTTCCCACGCCCCGGTCGCCGGCGCGGAAACAAAAGGAGAATCAGAATCGTGAACGGAACCGGAGCGCAATCGGGCAAGTCCTGCCTGCGTAAAACCCCCACCGGGAAACCTCCCCGCGCCGGGTTCCTCGCCCTGACACTGATGCTTTTTCTGACGACCGCCGCTTCCAGTCTCCCGGACGCCGCCGAAACGGCGGAAGGCGTTCTGGACGCTGAAATAACCCTCCGGGAAGATTACACCATAGTCGTAGACGGCAGGGAAGCCGTCTCGGACGTGCCCCCGGTCGAGCGCGGCGGAATAATCCACATCCCCATGCGCTTCGCCGCGGAGGCGCTGAAAGCGCAGGTGGACTGGCTCCCGGCGGAGAAGACCGTGGTGATCAGGAAAGGGGAGCGGACCGCCTCCATGAGGATAGGAGACCCGCGTGTGACCACGTCGGAGGGCGAGAAACACCTCGTCTGCGCGCCGTTCATATTCGAGCAGCGCACGATGATACCGCTGCGCGCCGCCGCAGAGGCGCTCCATTTCCGCGTCGAGGAAAAACCCGGCGCGATGTTTCTCGCCTCACCCGCCGAAGCCGATCTTTTCCCCTTCACGGGCGAGGTCGCCGAGGCGCCGGGCATCGGGAAAGAGCCGGTGGACTACGGGAAAATCTACGCGATCTTCAGGGCGCAGGCTAAGAGGGACGCCGCGACGCGCGCCATACGCCCGTACGTGCTCGCCGCATGGGCGGCAGCCGCCCTCCTGTGGCTCGCCAGGACCGCGGGCGCCTTCCGGAGAAAGGAAAAGGAATACCGCGACAAAATCCTCATCGCGATCATTCTCTTCGGCGCGACGCCGTTCATCCTCTACGGTCCGGTCATCCTCAGCACCTACTGGGCAGCCGTCGTCGCCGTCGGCACCTCCATCGCGGGGCTGATGAGCACGGAAGACTACAGCGAAAAGCTCGTCACGATGGCAAACTCCGCCATGGGACTCGGGCTGATCTGCACCCTCTTCGGTCTCGGACTCGTCATAGGTCCCGCCATCGCCACGCACAACATCGCCGCCATCGGCTACGGCATATACGTCAAGATCGAACCCACCATCACGGGACTCGCCGTCTCCTACTTCATGAACGTACTTTACGGCTATGAAGCAAGAAAGCTCCGGCAGGAATAAAAGGCGCATATCGTTCCTGATGCCGTACATAGACTTCTGTTTCATGCTGATAATAATCTTCGTCGCCATGCTGTCCATCGCCTATTTCGAACCCCTCGGCACGACCGACATGCAGACGCTGCGGGAGGAGAAGATTGACCGCCGCGAAGGGGAACACCCCCTCCGCCCGACGGGACTACAGGAGAAGCGCGAGGGCATCGGGATCGAACCCGGCGCGTCCGACGTCCGCCCCCTCATCGCCCCGCGCAGCCCGCAGACGGGGGGACAGGGCGCTATCAGACGCGCTCCCGATAAAAAAGCCCTCCACCCGGAAGACGCCGAAGAACTGAAGCGCAGGCTGGAGGAGAAAGAGCGGAAGCTGAAGGAACTCGAAGAAAAACTCAGGAAACGGAAGGAAGGCAGGGGCGATCACCTTTACATAGACCTGGGCGGGGAATAGACTGTTTTCCGTAAAACCGCGCGTCGATCTTGAAACTCACCTGGAAAAATGATCGCAATCGAGAAGATAAAAGTTAAAAATTACCTTACCCTCCGGGACGTTGACCTCGAATTGAAAAATCTCAACGTTCTCATCGGACCGAACGGCGCCGGAAAATCGAACCTTCTGGACGTTTTTTCGCTGATAAATGAAGCGGTCTCGGGCGCTCCACAGCAGGGAAGTCTCCGCAACGCCATCATAAAAAACCGGCGCGGAATGGACGAACTTCTGTGGGACCACGGAAGCGAATCGAAGGAAATGGAGTTCACGGTTCATATATCGGACGATGAAAAAAACATCCAAAAGATGTTTGTTAAGTTTTATTCCAAACTGTATTTCTCCCTCAGGCTGGAACAGCAGTCAAAACAAAGCGCCAGCTACGACATAACGCACGAAGCTTTCAAACCAGTTAACCACAAAGCGTTGGCTCGTCCTCCAGACACATCGTTAATGCAGCAACAACTTGATTTTTACGACCGCGACAGAGAAAGCCGCGTCACCTTTACCTCTGTTGGCACACTGAGGTGCGGAAGAGAACCTTCGGACATCAACGTGGGCGAGGGAAAGCTGAAGTATCCCCAGGAGCTTGTTGTGATACAGAAAACGGACGAGAAACTCTACCCGTACGTTGCCCGGCTGAAAGACTATCTGTCGTCGTGGACGATACATACTTACTTCGACACATCCATGGACGCGCGGATGCGCGCGGCGCAGGAGGTTTACGCTGAAACGCGCCTCTCGCACAAGGGAGATAACCTGCCGCTCGTGCTTCAGCATCTTCACAATTCGGGCGAATGGGAAAAAACGATCAGCCCCAGAATCAAGGACCTGTACGAATATTTTCTCGACATAAGTTTCCAGCCCGAAGGGGCGGGAAAAATCCAGTTAAGCTGGAAGGAAAAAAATCTCGAGAAGGGGATTCCAGCCTCCAGACTTTCGGACGGCGCACTGCGTTTTCTCTGCCTCGTCGCCATCCTCTGCAATCCTGATCCTGCGCCGCTGATATGCATAGACGAACCTGAAACCGGCTTCCATCCAGACGCTCTGTTGACAATCTCCGAAATGCTGAAAGAGGCATCGAAAAAAACGCAGATCATAGTCACCACTCATTCACCTGATCTTGTGTCCTGCTTCGAAGACCCCGAAAACGTCGTCGTCGTCGAGAGAGGCGTGGACGGTGGAACCAGCTTCAGAAGACTGTCGCTTGAAGAACTGAAACCCTGGCTGGAAGAAGAAATGTCCCTCGGCACAATCTGGCGGGGAAACCTTTTCGGGGGCAATAGATGGTGATAAGGGTCTGCTTCGAAGGCGGAAAGCACAAAGATATTCGCGCGCCAATAAATGACAGTTACAGAAGAGCGTTCAGAAAGCTTTTCGAGAAGCCGGACTATATCGAGCGAATGGACTGGATTCCATGTGGAGGAAGTTCAAACGTTGACAATATATTTCGTAAGTATGTAATTTCAAGGAATGAACGCGGCATGTCCAGCGACGACGAGGAAATTCTAATGTTAAAAGATTCGGACGGACATGATTTGGCGCGGCTACGAGATGACGTTGTTAGAAATCTCCCCTCCGAAATTAGAGATCAAATATCGAGAGAAAACGACATCCACTTCATGGTTCAGGAAATTGAAGCATGGTTTATAGCGAATAAATACCCTGAGAAAACCAACCCTGAAGGTATCCGGCGGCCTTCGGAATGGCTTGAAGACCTCCCCGGCGGCGGCTACCGTAAAGAGTATGCCCCGTGCTGGCTCAGGCATATAAACAAGGACACGGTTTCGGAAAAATGCCCTGCTTTCAAAAGGTTTCGTGAGAGGCTTGGCGAACTCGGGGTGAACTGAAAAGTGAAAGGTCTCATATTGTGCGCCGGGAAGGGCACGCGACTGCGCCCGCTCACGCACACGAACGCCAAACAGCTCGTTCCCGTGGCCAACAAGCCCATCCTCTACTACGGACTCGAGGCGATGAGGGACGCGGGCATCACGGACATCGGCATCGTCGTCGGCGACACCGAGAACGAAATCCGCGACGCCGTCGGAACCGGCGACAGGTGGGGAATCGGCGTCACGTACATAAAGCAGGACGAGCCGCGGGGCATAGCCCACGCCGTTCACGTGTCCGAAAAATTCATCGGCGGCAGCCCCTTTGTTCTTTACCTCGGCGACAACCTGCTCAGGGACGGCATCAGGGGACTCGTCGAGGAATTCAACGCGCGGAAGCCGAACGCGACGATACTGCTCGCGGAAGTGGAAGACCCGCGCCACCTGGGCGTCGCGGAAGTGAAAAACGGGAGGATCGTCGGACTCGAGGAAAAACCCGCGAAACCGAAAAGCAACCTCGCCGTCGTGGGGGTTTACATCTTCGACCGCAATATACTGGACGCCGTCAAGCGGGTGAAACCCTCGAAACGCGGAGAGCTTGAAATCACCGACTCCATCGCCCTACTTCTCAAAAAGGGGCTTGCCGTCAACTACCACGTCGTCACCGGCTGGTGGAAGGACACGGGGAAAAAGGATGACATATTAGACGCCAACCGCATCGTCCTCGAGAACCTCGAACCCTCAAACCGGGGCGAGATCAGGGGAAACAGCGAACTATCGGGGAGGCTCGTCATCGAGGAAGGCGCCGTGATAGATTCCAGCACTGTGCGCGGTCCCGCCGTTATCGGCAGGAACACGCGCGTCGAACACTCGTACGTGGGTCCTTTCACGTCCATCGAGGAAAACGTGATAATATCCCACAGCGAGGTCGAGAACAGCATAATCATGTGCGGCAGCCGCATAGAGAACCTGAACGTCAGGCTCGAGGAAAGCCTCATCGGAAGGGACGCCGTGGTC
>JBFMFE010000056.1:0-9209 GCA_040752295.1 bacterium | reverse complement strand
GCGACGGTGAGCTTGCGGAATTGATGAACATAGTCCGCGGGAGGCGCAGCGTGAGGCGTTACGACGGGGCGCGCGTCTCAAAGGAAACCCTCAAGCGCGTGGCGCGGGTGGTTGACCATGCGCCCGGGTTCGGCGGGCGCCGGTGCTGGAAGTTTTTCGTCGCCGGCGACGAGCGGCTCGTGCGCGGTCTCATCTCCGCGTGCGGGACCGGTCTGCGAAGCAGCATCAATCCCTGGCTGAGGGCGCCGGGCATCCCCGCTTTCGTGGTCGCGTGCGCCCGCCCCGGGCTTTCCGGCAGGAGCCGCGACAGACATTTTTACGTCTCGGACACGAGCGTCGCGATGGAATTCCTCGTGCTGTCGGCATGGGAGAACGGTCTGGGCACGTGCTGGATCGGGGCGTTCGAGGAAGAGCCGGTGAAAAGAGCGCTCGGTCACGACGGCGGCTTTCGCGTGGTCGCGGTCTCGCCGCTCGGCTACCCGATGCGGCGGACGCCGAAGGCGCTCGACCTCGCCGGGCAGTACGACAGGTACGCCGTCGAGAGGATGCACAAAAGGCGTCTGCCGCAGAGGGAGATACTGTCCAGAAACGTTTACGGTCGGCGGTTCGAGCTGCCGTGCGCGCCCGGCGGCGCGCCGGGGGCGGTGGAGGGCGGCGCCGGGAGCGCCGCGGGGCGCGGGGAAACCCTCCTTTCGCTCGTGAAGGGCGTGCGCTTCGCGAAGGCGTTCTCGGGGCGCGCCGTGGAGGACTGGAAGATAGGGGCGATGGTGGAAGCGGCGCGGCTCGCGCCCTCGGCGAGCAACGCGCAGCCCTGGCGCTTCATACTCGTGGACGACGACAGGACGAAGGAACGGCTGGAAAGCGCGGCGTGGGACGACGACGGACTGCCCGTGCCGTTCGCCTCGGCGCCCGTGGTCATCGCCGCGGTCGCGACGGAGGAGAGCCTGATCCGTATGCGCGGCGAGCAGCAGCCTTATTACCTCATAGACGTCCCTATCGCCCTCTCCCACGTGATGCTCGCGGCGTCGAGCCTCGGGGTCGCCCTCAACCTGTCGTTCGTTTTTTCGGAGAAAAAAGTGAAGGAAATCCTCCGGATTCCAGCCCGGTGCAGGGTCGTGGCGCTCGTCGCCGCGGGCTATCCCACAGCGCGAAAGGGCGGCGATGCGTTCCCGCTTCAGTATTTTTCCGCGTCCGCGCCGGGAAAGTCCACCTTCACTGTCGTCTGAACGGGACTGAAGCGCCGGGGTGAAAACCGAGCATGGGGAACGCGAAAAAGCCGCAGGCGGCGGTCGTGGGCGGCGCGTACGTTGAGGCAGGGCAGGCGGGGTCGTCCGGCGGGCTTGTGCCGGGCGGCATGCCCGTGCGCGTGAGCCTCGAGCTTGCGCGCATGGGCGCGAGGGTTTTTTTTCTGTCGAGCGTCGGTCTTGACGAGGGCGGCGCGGCGGTGGTGTCGGAGTTGAGGAAGAGCAGGGTGAACGTGGATTTCGTCGAGCGCAGGAAGAGCGCGGACACGGCGCGGCTTGCGCCGGGGGCGGGGAGCGGCGGCGCGGATTACGCCGCCGGGCTTCACGGCGCGGGCGCGCACATGGACAGAAGCGTTCTTTTAGCCGCGCGCGCGATGGTCTCGAGCTGCGACCTCGTCATCGTCTTCACCGACGTTCCACCCGACACCGTCAGGTTCGCCCTCGCCCTCGCGCATCATTTCGGGATTCCGGCGATGGTGAAGGTGACCGGTCCGGGGTCGGTCTCCCGCAGGCTTCTTTCCGAGGTGGACGTGCTTGTCGTGGACGTCGAGGAGGCGCAGGCGATGACGTACCGCAAGATACGCGGGACGCGGGACGCGGCGGCGTGCGTGGGACTGCTTTTAGGCTTCGGCGCGGGCGCCGTGGTCATTTCCGTCCGCGGCTTCGGCGTCGCGTGCGGGACGGACCCCGCGGCGCCCGCCTACGTCCCAGCGCCCCGGACGGCGGGACGGCGCGCGTGGAACGAGGCGGGGCTTGTCGCGCGGACAGCCTTCGGACTCGCGCGCGGCGTCTCCCTCCAGACCGCCTGCTTCGCCGCGTGCAGATACGCCGCCGCCGGTGCTGAAGGAGCGCCCCGCGGGACGCCGCCGCTCTCCGGAACGCCGCGCCGCGGGGCGCTCGAAAGACCTGCGACCGCGCGCGCCGGACGGGGCGCGGCGCGGGGACACATGAAGGAGGCGCCGGATTGAAGGACACGTGGATGATACGCGAAATACGCGAGCAGCCGGAGGCGCTCGAGCGGATGTACGCGCGAGAGAGGAAAAAGGTCGAACGCATCGGCGCGGAGTTCGGAAAGCGCGCAATCCGCTTCATTATGCTCGCCGCAAGGGGAAGCTCCGACAACGCCGCGGTCTTCGGCAAGTACCTCATCGAGTACCGCAACGGCATTCCCTGCGTTCTCGCCGCGCCCTCCATATTCACCGTGTACGGCGGGGGCGTTGACATGAAAGGGGGCGCCGTCATCGGCGTCTCGCAGTCCGGCGAGGGAACCGACGTCGTCGCCACGCTCGCCCGCGCGCGGGAGCGCGGCGCCTTCGCCGTCGCCGTCACGAACTCGCCCGCCTCGCCGATAACCGAAGCGGCGCACGAGGTCGTCTTCCTCCACGCCGGAAGGGAAAAAGCCCTCGCCGCCACAAAGACCTACACCTGCCAGCTCCTCGCCATGATGATGCTCTCCGCCGCCCTCCGGCGGGACAAACGCTTCACGAGGCAGCTGGAGGAGATGCCCGGGCGCCTGCGCCGTGTCCTTTCAATCGAGCCGGCGGTGCGCGACCTCGCCGGGCGGTACCGTTATATGTCCCACTGCGCCGTTATCGGGCGCGGCTTCAACTACGCCACCGTCAGGGAAGCCTCGCTCAAACTGATGGAGACCTGCTACACCGTCGCCCAGCCGTTCTCCACCGCAGATTTTCTCCACGGTCCCATCGCCATGACCGGCGAGGGGTTCCCGGTCTTTCTCTGCGCCGCCGAGGGGAAGATGCTCGCTCCCATGCGCGGCGTGCTCGCCGGCTTGAACCGCCGCCGCTGCGAGACGGTCGTCGTCTCCTTCAGCGAGTCCATCCTCGGCGGCGCGGCTGTCCCCGTCAAAATGCCGTTTTCGCCGCCGGAGGCAATCAGCCCGATCTTCTACATAGCGCCGTTCCAGTTCCTCGCCCACTACTGCGCGCTCGCGAAGGGGATCGATCCCGACAATCCGCGCTACCTGCGCAAGATCACGCGCACTTTCTGACCCTGAATCCGCCTGCGCCGGGGGTGGGCGGATTCCGGTCGCCGGGTTCCGCCCGGCGGACGACCCCGGATGACAACGGGTATGACGGCGCACAAGTCGGGCGCATTGTCGAAACTCCAGAGGTATCTTCTTCCTTCTTTCATCGTTTTTTCATACCACTTCTCGTTCCGCATGTTTTTCGCGTTCGTGCCGATTCACCTGAAGGAGACTGGACTCACACAGGGGGAGATCGGGGCGCTCTTTTCCCTGATTCCGCTCGCGCTGATCGCGTTTACGGCGCCGTTCGGGCTGATGAGCGACCGGTATCCGCCGGGGCGCGCGGCGGCGGCGGGGATGGTCGTGCTCGGCGCGTCGGTCTTCATGATGCGGCACGCCGGCGGCGTTGGGGAGACGGCGCTTCTTTTCGCCGGGATCGGCGCCGGAACCGCCATGTTCAGGACGAACATGAACTCGCTGTACCTCAAGACGATGGGCGCCGGCTCGCGCTCGATGAAACTCGCCGTGTTCAATTCGCTTCAGCAGTTCGGATACGGGCTTGGACCGTTCGTGGGCGGGTACCTGCTTCTGCGGACGGACCTGAGGGAGATTTTCGCCGTTTCGGCGGCGGTTCTGGCGCCTTTCGTCGCGCTTTCGTTCCTGCTGCCGCGCGCGGTCCTCGAGCGCCCGCGCATGGCGGATTACGCGGTGGACTTGAGAAAGCGGTCGGTGTGGTGTTTCCTCCTGATCGTGTTCGTCTTCGCGATTCATTTCGGCGTGGAGGACGTGTGTTTCACGCTGTTCATGAAGGAAAACCTGGGGATGGGCGGGAGCGCCATCGGAAACGTGTTTCTCGTTATCGCCGTCACGCTTGTCTTTTTCACGCTCGTCAGCGGATGGGCGGGCGGGCGGGCGGCGGTTCCGCCCCCGCTTCTTTACTGTGGGCTGCTTCTCTCCGGGACGTTCAATTTCTCGATGCTTTTCGTGCACAGCGTGTATCAACTTCTGGCGGTGAAGGTTCTGCACGTCGCGGGCGACGCGATGTACCTTCTTTTTTTCCAGATCGCCCTCGCCGAGCTTTTTCCGTCGGCGCGCGTCGGCGCGCCGGTGGGGCTGACGGCGACGCTGACGATTGCTGGGACGCTCGCCGGCTGTCTTATCGGAGGCGCGCTGCCCGGTTACGCCCTGCCGTTCGGCGTCGCGGGGGCGCTCACGGCGGCGATGGCGCTGGTCGCGGCGCTTTTCTTTTCGTTTCTCAGGCGTGAGCGGACGTAGAGCGCGGTCCCGGCGCGGCGCAGGGAGGACGCGCGTCCCGCGCGCGCGAAAACGCGCCGTCGGTACGCGGGTTTTCGCCCCCCGAAATCCCCCGCCGGGTTGTTAAACGTGAATTGAAGTGTTATAAACTTCCGTGAAAAAGAGAAAGGGGACCGAAGCCGGTGAAATGTCCGAGATGCGGCGCAGATAATTCCCCGGGCGCGAAGTTCTGCGTACGGTGCGGCGGCAGTCTCACGGGCGGCATGATGGCGGCGGCGCAGACGCGGCAGGGCGAGAGCCTCCCGTCCTCGCGCTTCGACCTGGACAAGATTCTCTTCAACCAGAAGAAGTTCTCGATCGTGCCGCAGTATTACGTCTTCGACGAACGCGGAAACGAGCTTTTCTTTGTCCGCAGGCTTTTCCTCGCTCTCAGACGCAGCGTCTTCGTTTACACGGACAAAACGATGCAGAAGAAGATTCTCACCGTACGGCAGGACAGGATAATCGAAATTTTCAACAGGCATTTCACGGTGCTGGACGAGGAGGGGAAGATGATCGGAAGGTTCCGGCGGAAAAATCTCGTGAGCATACTGCGCCGGACGTGGCACATTCTCGACGCCGCTGGGAAGAAGATCGGGGAGGCGCGCGAGGATTCCTGGGGAAAGGCGCTGTTCAGACGATTCGGTCCGCTCGGAGAGTACTTCAAAACGGATTTCATCATACACGTCGGCGGCAGGCTTGTGGGTAAATTCATACGCAAGTGGACGGTGTTCGACAGGTACTCGTTCGACCTGACGTTCGACCCCGAAAAGACGTTCGACCGGCGCCTCGCCGTCGCCCTCGGCGTGCTGCTCGACACGGCGGAGGGACGATGAGCGGGGACGCGCGGCGGTGCGTGAAAATCAAAATCTGCGGCGTGACAAACGAGGAGGACGTCCGGATGGTCGGCGCCGGCGGCGCCGATTACATCGGCATCCTCGTTGACATGCCGTCGCCGCGGTCGGTCTCCCCGGAACGGGCGCTCGTCCTCGCCGGCGCGGCGTCGGTCGCGGTCGTGCTTCTCTTTCAGGACGCCCCGGTGGAGAAAATAGCCTCCGCCGCCCGCAGCATACGCCCCGCCGCGGTGCAGCTTCAGGGCGACGAACCGCCGGAGGCGGCGCGCGAACTCAAAGAGAAGCTGTCATGCGAGGTGTGGAAGACCATTCACCTGCCCGCGGAAACGGCGGCGGAACGGGGTTTTGTAGAGAGGGCGGGGGCGGTGATGCGCGCGTACGCCTCGGCGGGCGTGGACCGCTTCGTGCTCGACTCGGTGGTCGTGACCGGCGGCGAGCGGCGGATGGGCGGGACGGGGAAGACGCACGACTGGAAAACGGCGGCGGAACTGGTCAGAATTTCGCCGGTCCCCGTGTTCCTCGCCGGCGGGCTTACTCCCGGAAACGCCGCGCGGGCGCTGGACGAGGTCCGCCCCGGCGGACTCGACATCAGCAGCGGCGTCGAGAAGACCGTCGGGAAAAAGGACGCCGCGCTTGTGCGCATGTTCGTGCAGAACGCAGGAAAGCGGCTCCCATGAGCGGAATAATCAAGCGCCTCTTCGGAATCGAACTGGTGAGACCCGCTGCGAAAAAGACGACCAGCAGCGAGCGCTCTCATCTGACCTCCGAGGAGCGGGCGCAGCGCAGGGAAGACGCCCTGAGAAGATGGGCGTACGACATGCGCCGCATACAGGAGGCGATGGCGAAGGCGGACGAGGGCGCGCAGGACGAAGAAATACTCCGCGAACTGAACGAGGACCCGCTCCTATCGAAGCCCGTGGACCCGGATATGTTCCGCCGCCTGCTCGACCAGCGGCGGCTCCAGCGTTGAACCCGCCCGACGGTCCGGCAGGGAACGGCGGAAACGCGCGGAACAAAGAGGTGCGGCGATGCTCTTAGCAATAGACGTCGGCAACACGAACATACTTTTCGGAGTCTTCGACGGGGACGACTTGAAGACCGACTTTCGCATATCCACCTCCTCGGAGCGGACGGCTGACGAGTACGGCTACCTCATAAGCTCGCTCATGGGACACCGCGGTCTGAGAGCGTCGGACGTGACCGACGTGATCGTCTCGACGGTGGTGCCGCCGCTGACCGACACGCTGAGACTGATGATACGGAAATTTTTCAACTCCCGACCAGTTTTCGTTGACCCCGGCATCAAGGTCGGAATGAACGTCAGGTACGAAAACCCGCGCGAGGTGGGCGCGGACAGGATAGTGAACGCCGTCGCCGCCTGCGAGCGCTACGGCGGTCCGGTCGTGATCGTGGATTTCGGCACCGCCACCACCTTCTGCGCCGTCTCAAAAAAGGGCGAATACCTCGGCGGCGCCATCGCACCGGGGATTCAGATATCCTCCGAAGCCCTCTTCCACACCGCAGCGAAGCTGAGCTGGGTCGAAATCCGCAGGCCGGACCGCGTCATCGGCAAGAACACCGTGGAGAGCATGCAGGCGGGAATATTCTATGGTTACGTCGGACTCGTGGACGAGCTTGTGCGGCGCATGAAGGAGGAACTCGGCGGCGATCCGAGGGTTATAGCCACCGGCGGGCTTGCCGGGCTTATCGCCTCGGAGTCGCGGACCATAGACGAAGTCGTCCCCCTTCTCACGCTCGAGGGGCTGAGGATAATCTTCGAGAGGAACCGCGCCCGGCAGGACTCGAACCTGCGACCTGCGGATTAGAAGTCCGCTGCTCTATCCTGCTGAGCTACAGGCGCAAACGGTAACATCGTCCCGGTTTATTCATACTGTACTTTCGCATTTTTCGACGTCGAATTTCCGAATCAACGTGCCCGTGTGCCTGCCTGTGCGTGTCCGCACGCAGACAGGCGAGCCCGTGCCCGCATTCTTTTATTTATTTTAGGTTACGCTCACGGGCACGAAAAGAAAAAACATTCACAGAAAAATTCCGATCACGTCCACGAATTCTCCGATTTCAGATTTGTTCATGTAATCATGACCTTGATAAAATTTCATCTTCGCGGCGCTTAAGAGAGTACATCAAGTCCATCTCGCCCCTTCCAAAAATGCGGAGGTTCACTTCATACGCTGTTGATTTTAGCCGATGCCGGGGCTGCTTTCAAGGAACCGGCGGCGGTTCCGCTTTCTTCGCGCCGCGGTTCCGGTTCCTCCCGACTCTGGTATAATCTGAAAATCATTTTACAGGGGTGAGCCGGATGAAAAAACCGCGTGTTGATTATTTCAGGTCGCCGGTCGAGGGAATCGTCCCCGGCGAGGCAAAGAGCATATACGGGCTTGTGGAGAGTTTTTCGCGGCTTTCCTTCCAGGGTAGAAACCTTGGCGAGGCGGCGGCTATATGGCGTAAGATGCTGGAGGCGGAAGCGACGATCTTTCTGGGTCTCGCCGGCGCGCTTGTGCCCGCCGGGTTCAGAACCATGGTGCGCTATCTGATCGAGAACAGGCTGATTGACTGCCTGGTGTCCACCGGCGCGAACATTTTTCACGACGTTCACGAGACGCTCGGCGGAAGGCACTGGAAGGGGAGCGTGCGCGCCGACGACGCCAAGCTGTTCGAAGCCGGCGTGGACCGCATATACGACACGTTCGCGTCGGAGAGGGAGTTTCGCCGGACGGAGAAGAGGATCGCGGCTGTCGCCCGCGGACTGAAGGCGACCCATCCATACACGACGAGGGAGTTTCTCGAATTTTTAGGGAAGGAACTGAAAAAGGAGGCGCGCGCGCCGGGGATCGTCACCACCGCCGCCGAACACGGGACCCCCGTGTTCTGCCCCGCCGTCGCCGATTCCTCGATAGGCATGGCACTGGACATCTGCCGTTACAAATGGGGCAAGAGGTTCATCATAGACGTGATCGGTGACGTCACCGAGACGGGCGCCATCATGAGGAACAGCGGACAGACGGGCGTGATCTATCTGGGCGGCGGCACGCCGAAGAACTTCATACAGCAGGCGTCGCTCGTCCCGTCGAAAAGGATGAACGTGTTTTTTTCGCACGATTACGCGATACAGGTGACGGCGGACATGCCCCAATGGGGCGGTCTGAGCGGGTGCACGTTCGAGGAGGCTAAATCGTGGGGAAAAATCGGCGTTGACGCCCGCCAGGTCACGGTCAACTGCGACGCGACTATCGCGTTCCCGCTTTTAGTGTCCGCGATAGCGGAAGAGCTTCCGAACATAAAGACGGGGAAACGCCCGCGGTTTGAGTGGACGGGAGACCGGAAGCGTCCCGTCAGGATAAAGTACGTTCCGCGGCGGTCATGATTTCCCGGTCTCCGGTTCCGGCGCGCGGCAAAAAGCCGCTTTTTCGGACTGTTCTTCAGCCGGTTTGAAAAAAAGCATGATAAAAGCGTAACCGAATCCAGAATTTCGAAGGGAAGTTTTCTTGCTTCTGCATTCAACATTCATCGTTCTGCATTGGACATTCGCTTTTAAGAACACCTCTCTGGCTCCATGCTCAGCCATGGAGCCAGGGATTAGTACAGTCTTCCGGTCTTTTAGTGGGACAGGCTTCCAGCCTGTCATTTTCTTTCACTTCTAAATTTTAGATTGGACATTGGACATTTTAGATTCCTTTTTTTCGGACCCGGATTATTCATCCGGGGAAATCGCAATAACGCCGAATCTTCGTACAGCCCGCTCACCGTCTCGCGGGCGCTCGCAGACGTGCGCTCCTTCCTCGTCGCGCGCTCGCCGTTATCGGGCTTCCACCG
>JBFMFE010000055.1:0-9056 GCA_040752295.1 bacterium | reverse complement strand
TTAATGATTTTTGAAATAGTGGGACCTGAACAGCTCGTTCAACTTGTCTCCTGGCTTCATGTCCCAGTGAAAGATGTTATTTTTGAAATAGTGGGACAGGCTTCCAGCCTGTCAAAACGAAAAGTTGCGCTGTAATGTTAATTCCCGTCTGTGCGCGCGGAGAGGGCAGGACGGGGCACTTCCGGCAATTAGGAGCCAAAACACAGAATTATTTTCGTAATCTTAAACTTTTATCAGTTTTTAATCGAAATTTAACCCTGTTTTAATTGACACAAACTTCACAAACTCATTATTATGAAACGCGACTTGTGCTTCTTTTATTTGAGAAGTTTTAATGCGACAGCCGCATAACGCCGATTGAAAGCGATTCGAATGAACAACATTTCCCCGGACGCAGCAACAGATGGAGGTGCTCAATTGTCCCTAAGACGCAGGAGGATATACTGGGTTGTTCCCCCAGCCGTCGTCCTCATGTCGTTGTGCGCCCTGAAGACGTCCTCAGCTCAGCAGGGTACCGATGAGAGTACGTACATCGGCTCCAAAGCGTGCCTCTCATGCCACGCGGACGCCGCGAAGCCGTTCCCGCGAACGGCGCACAGGGTGCTCTTCCTCGAAGACGAACCGGGTGAGAAGAACGGCTGCGAGGCGTGTCACGGACCGGGTTCCGGGCACCTCGAGGAGCCGGGAGAGAACATCATCAAATTCAGCGAAGCCGCCCCGCAGGAAACGATAAAGGCGTGTCAGACCTGCCACTTCGGCGGAATCCAGGCGAAATTCAGAAACAGCCGGCACGCGAAAAACGACCTGGCGTGCACAAGCTGCCACAACCCGCATTCAACGTCGAAGACCCTTCTGCGGCAATCGCAGCCCGAAGCCTGCATCGAATGCCACAGGGAAAAGAAAAGGACGCTCGCCATGCCCTCCCGCCACCCGGTCAACGAGGGCAAGGTGAACTGCTCCGACTGCCACGACCCTCACGACAATTCGAGAACGGCGATGAAGAACGTGAAAAACGCCTGCCTCGGCTGCCACCAGGAGAAAGCGGGACCGTTCCTGTACGAACACCGCGCCGTGCAGGAAAACTGCACGAACTGCCACCTCCCACACGGCTCGGTAAACCAGAATCTCCTCAAGTTCCGCACGCCCGCCCTCTGCCTCCAGTGCCACTCGGACGCGCCGGTCTTCCACGACTTCACTCAGGCGAACTACAGGAAGTGCTCCAACTGCCACGAAGCCATTCACGGATCGAACATCAGTGAAAAACTCTTACAGTGAGGGGTTGAAACACATGGAGAAAAAACCAAGGATGCCGCTCGTTTTAGCGGGCGCGGCTTTCGCGTTGTTCGCCCTTTCCTCTTCCGGCGCGGGCGCGAAGAACCTGTCCGGCGAGATTTCAACCACCCTCACCGGCGTAGACAAGTCGGAATCCGCGAGGCTGAGGGAGTTCCGCACATACCCGGAAGGCATATCGGTGACGGGACTGAAACTCGAATACAAGAGGGGCGCGTTCGCCGACCTGCTTTTCGAGTCGGAGAGCCTGGGGCAGGACGACACGGAGTCGCTGGTCAAGATATGGAGGGGGAAGTGGTTCACGTTCGAAAGCGGACACGAGAAGACGCCGCACGTGACGGACCCCTCAACCAACCTTTTCACCGAGCGGAGCAAGACGTCGTCCGGGCTGAAGCTCTTCCCCCTGCGGGCGACGAAGGTCGGGCTATTCTACTCGAACGAGGACAAGGTGGGGCGGTTTTCGGACACGAAGGCGATCGGGCAGAAGGACAGGGAAAAGGGGATAATCCTCGAGACGGAGAGTCTCGGCAGGACATTCGCGTCAGTTAAATACAGGTCCGGCAGGCTGTACAAGGCGTCGTCCGACCACAAGCTGAACGAGGTTACGGGATCGATACTCACGGACCCGTCGGCGCCGTTCTATTTTTCCGCGTCGCACGGTGTGCTCAAGTATTCCCCCGGCTCCGCTAACTCCGCGAGCAGGATAAAGATAACGAAGACGGAGATCGAATCGTCCGCCGGGCTTGGCGAAAGCATAATGCTGTTCGCCGATTACCTGAGCAGGGATTTCGACAACTCCACGGTGGGAACGCTCTCGACCGACGAGGACGCTTATGAGATCGGGTTCACGTTCTACCCGTCGAGGGCGACGACGTTCGACGTGAGCTTCGAGAAGCGGAACAAGTCGTTCAGGAACACAGACATCACCGATCAGGACACCGACACGTACACGGCGGGCGTGAAGACGAGGCTTCCCTGGGCGACCGTGAAAGCCGAATACACGGACCAGGACAGAACGTCGAGCGGGTTCGCCGCCGCGACGCTGATGAACGTCGAGGAACTGACCGCGCAGACGACCGGGTTCAACTACAGCATAACGTCCGCGTACTCCGCGAAAACGGGGATCACCTTTTTCGGGGACACGAAGGGAAGGCAGTACACGCGGCGGGGCGGCTACGGCGTCGTAACCGACAAGACCGTCCTCGAAGGTTTCAGCGCCTATTACATCTACGACCCGCGGATAACGTTCACGACGAACTACATTTCGTCCGAGTGGAAGATGGGGGGGAGGTTCCTTTTCACGGGGAACGACCTCGTTTACGACGTGTACGAGACGAGCGATCTGTTCACGCTGGGCGGGGACTACGCGGTCTCCGACAGGACCACCCTCACGGCGGGATACACGAGGAACCACTCGAAGGTCATAGACCCGTTCGCAAACAACAACGTTGGCGAGAAGGGATATTACGCGGGGTACGACAGGGAGCTTTCCGACGTGCTGGGCTTCTCGCTCAGATTCACGCGGGACGCCTACAGCGACTGGCTGGACGCGGAGTACAACGGGGTGTCGAAGATAATCGAGCTTGAAATAAAGGGAAAATTTTAAATCTCAAACAAGCAAGGAGGAGTTTTCAGTGAAAACGAGAAACGCGAAGAACAACTTCCCGCCGGTAATCGTCATCGTCGCGGTGTTGGCGTTTATCCTGGCGGGATGCGGCGGAAAGGGACTGGACAGCGTGACGGCGCCGGCGTCCGGCGAATCGAGCGCGACGCCGTTCACGAGCGAATCGCCGGAAGAGATGACGGCGTTCGCCGCCGCCGCTATCGGCGTGGACGCGGCCAACATCACGACGTTTTCCGGCGGCGCTTCCATCGCCTCCGCAGGCGCGACTTTCCTTGATATGTCAACCTGCGCAAATTGTCACGCGGCTAACTACCAGAGTTTCCTGCTCACGAACCACAACCTCGCCTGGGAGAAAAAGGCGGTGCAGAACAGACCCGAATACGGGAAACCGTACTTTGAGGCAATGGTTTCCTATAACAAAAAGTACTGCGTCCAGTGCCATACCGTAACGTCGCCCTTCCTCGACGTGGACGGCGACCACAACTACGAACCCGGAACATGCGACACCACCGACACGGACCTCTGCGAGGCGGCGCCTTTCGGACTGACCCCCTCGACGACGTCCGGGACTTTCGGCGGCGTGCTCGGCACCGCCACCTTCACCGTCTACACTGAAGTGCCCGATGAGTACAAGGGCATACAGTGCGAGAACTGCCACGGTCCCGCCAGTCTCCATAACGGCGATAAGAATCTCATAGTTGACGAAAAACAGGCAAGGAGAGCGACCACGTGCAGTTACTGCCACAGTCAATACAAGGAATGGAAAAAATCCCACCACGCAATCGCGATCTCGACCGACGAGTCAGTCAACCCCGCTTCCCACGCCGTTGAATACGCCCAGGGCGCCAACGGCTCGTGCGCCGGCTGCCACACCGGCGAAGGGTTCATTGAGGCGATGGACGCCGTCGGCGTGGAACCGAAGGATTTCAACGCCACCGGAGGCTACACCGGCGCCGGAAAGGGGACGGCTGGCTACTACGGCAACACGGGCATCACCTGCGCGGTGTGCCACGACCCGCATTCCAAATCGAAGGGCGAACACCAGCTGCGCGCGCCGAAGCACGAACTCTGCGGCAAGTGCCACAACTCGAGGTACAGAAAGTACGTCAGCAGCGGGACGACGAAATACGACAAGACCCCCGGGCAGGGACGCGGTCCCCACCAGCCGCAGAAGGAGATATGGGAAGGCGGCACGGGCGGCAACGGCGGCGTGCAGATTTCCACCGCCTCGAGCGCGATATCGTCCTGGGGCTTCTCCACCGGCACGACAACACTCAAGTGGGCGTTCGTCTCCGGCGAAAAGTTCATGGGCGAAACCAACTGCATTGACTGCCACATGTATCAAGAGTCCCACGTCTACGGACACACCTTCAACCCGCGCACCGAAGCCTGCCAGTCCTGCCACACGAGCATGAACGCCTCGAACGTGATCGGAAACATACAGGCGCGCTTCGTCACAAGGTACGACAATCTGAGAACCAGGCTCGACTCCTACCTCGCCGCCAACGCGAGCGTTAGTTCCTCATACTGCCCCGAGGACGCCGGCAACAGGTGCTGCAACTCCATGAGCGCGGGCGAGGCGAGGGAGAAATGCGCCGTCGCCGAATACAACCTGAGGCTCCTCGACGCCGACCACAGCGAGGGAGTCCACAACGAGACGTACGCCAACACGCTGTTCGACATCAGCGAGGCGATACTGAAGGAGTTCGGATACTGAACGCGGGAAACGGGATGGATTTCACGCACGGCGTTTTCGCGCGCCGAAGGCATTCGCGGGCGCGCGGCTTTCTTTTTGCGGGCGGGAGGCGCGACCGCCGGATAACGACGCCTTTCGCGCCGGCGCACGGGGTAAGCGCGGTTTGCGCCTGTGCGCCGCCCGGCGTAAAATAGACGCGAGGGAGGTCTTTTCGATGAGAAAACATGCAGCGGTGATCGCGGCGCTCGCGCTTATCAGCCTTGCGCCCGCCGGACTTTTGGCGTCCGAAGAGGCGAAGGAAGAAAAGAAGAAGGATGAGAAGGTCGTCAGGAAGTACGTGGGCGTGAAGCAGTGCCTTATGTGCCACGAGGAAATGGACGACGCGCCCTCGACGTGGAAGGCGTCGAAACACTCGAAGGCGTACGAGGCGCTCGGCTCGGAGGAGGCCAAGAAGCACTCGGACGAACCGAAGAAGGACAGCGTCTGCCTTCAGTGCCACGTGACGGGACCCGGCAAGCCGGGCGGCTTCTCCCCCGACCTCGACGAGAAGAAAAGGAGCCAGCTCGAAAACGTGACCTGCGAGTCGTGCCACGGTCCCGCCCAGGAATACTCAAAGATATTCATCATGTCGAAAGCCGAAGGCGCCGCGCCGGACAGAAAAAAACTCGCCGAGGCGGGACTGATCCTGAAACCGGGAAAAGAGAAGTGCGCCGAGTGTCACAACGATAAAAGCCCGACGTTCGAAAAGTTCGATTTCGAAAAGATGCTCGAGAAGATAAAGCACGGAAAAAAGCTCGAGAAGAAAGAGTGAGCGATCCCGACCCGCCGCGCTTCGGGCTTGTTTATACCCGCCCGCTTCTGCGCCCGAACAGGATTCTGCGCCCGAAAGCCTGAACCCTCTCGCCGAACGGATCGAGCAGGGAGTAAACCACGGGAACCACGACGAGCGTCAGCGCCGTGGCGGTCACCATCCCGCTGATGAACGCCACGCCCATCGGCTGGCGCATCTCGGCGCCCTCGCCCCCAAGCCCAAGAGCCAGAGGAAGCATCCCGAAGATCGTCGTCAGCGCGGTCATTATGACGGGTCTGAACCGCACGCTCGCCCCCACCACCACCGCCGCCGTCCGCTCCATCCCCCCGCGCTTGAGCTGGTTGATGAAGTCCACCATTACGATCCCGTTGTTCACCACCACGCCCACAAGCATGATGATTCCGAGGAACGACATCAGCGAAAGCGGGATGCCGGTTATGAACAGTCCGGGTATCACCCCTATGAAGGCGAGGGGGACGGTGAACATGATCACGAACGGGTGCAGGAGCGACTCGAATTGAGCCGCCATGACCATGTACACGAGGAACACGGCGAGGAGCAGCGCGAAGGTGAGCGATGCGAACACGTCCTGCATCTGCTCGTACTGTCCCCCGAACTCGATGCTGTAGCCCTCCGGCGCGGTGACGTCCGACAGCCTCGCCTTTATCTCCTCGACGACGTCCCCCAGCGGGCGCCCCGAGATGTCGCCCGTGATCTTCGCGAGGCGGTGGCGGTTCTTTCTCTCCAGCTTGGTCGGACCGGTCGTGAAGCCGATGTCGGCGACGTCCCGCAGCCTTATCCTCGCCCCCATGGGGGTATGCAGCGCGATGTTCCGTATGTCCTCGACCGTGTCGCGGTCGTCGGGGCGGTACCGCACGCGGACGTCGTACTCGTCGTCTCCCTCGCGATAGAGGCTCGCCACCTGCCCCTTCATCGCCGCTCTGACGACGTGCGCCGCCTCTGCCACGTTCAGACCGTGCGATGAGAGCTTGTCGCGATCGTAGCGGATCAAAAGCTCCGGGCGCCCCTCGGTGATGCTCAGGTTAAGCTCCTGAAGCCCCTCGACGTCCCTGATCCGCCCTGCGATGCGGTTCGACAACTCACGCAGCGCGTTCAGGTCGTCGCCGAAGATGTCAATCTCCAGCCCCGACCCCATGTGCGCCATGAAGTTCATCATCGTCCTGACGCGCCTGTTGAGTCCCGGCTCGGACTCGATCATGTCGCCCACGATCCTCATCGCCTCAGGCGTGGACACCCCGCCCCGTTCCTCGAGCGGCTTCAGCTTCACCATGATCGAGCTTGTGTGGGGTCCCTCGTCCCTCCCCCCGAAGGCGGCGCCGAACCCCGCGGACTCCTCCGGAACGCCCACCCTCGAGCCGACGCTCTCCACGAATTCGAGCGGCATTATGGCGTCCTCGAATTTCCGCGTTATCCTGTCCGTTTCGCCCAGCCGCGTCCCCTTCGGAAGATCGAACTCGATTATGAACTCGCCCGCGTTCGCCTCCCCCATAAGCTCCTTGCCCATGCCCGCGGTGAACGCCAGCGAAATGAGGAGCATTGCGAACGACGCGCCCACGACGGTCCACCTGTGCCTGATCGCCCACGCTAAAACGCGCTCGTACCGCCCTCGAACCCTCAAAAGCAGCGACTTCCTTTCCCCCGCGCTCTCCCCGATCCGTATCAGCCGGCACGTCATCATCGGAACGAGCACTACGGCGACCGCCAGCGACGCGGCGAGCGAGTACGTAACCGTCCACGCGAGCTGGCTGAATATCTTCGCCGCCATGCCCCCGATGTAGGCGATGGGCATGAACACGACCACGGTGGTCAGTGTCGAGGCGGAAATGGCGGACGCCACCTCCGCCGTCCCCTCCTCGCCGGCGGCGTAGGGGTCTTTCCCCCCCTGCATGTGGCGGAAGACGTTCTCAAGCACCACTATCGAGTTGTCAACGAGCATTCCGACCGCGATCGCAAGCCCGCCGAGGCTCACGTTGTTAAGCGTGAAACCCTGAAAGTATATCGGTATCATCGCCGCTATCACGGACACGGGGATGGCGAATCCCACGATGAGCGTCCCGCGGAAGCTGCCGAGAAACACGAGGACCACTATGACAGCGAGCACCGCGCCCGACAGAAGGTTCCCCTGCACGTTCGTCACCGACTGCTTCACGTACTCCGACTGGTCGAACGCCAGCCTGAAATCCACGTCCGGGGGAAGCTCCCCGCGCAGTTTCTCGAGAACGTCCCGGACCCCGTTGACCACTTTCACGGTGTTGCTTCCCGTCTCCTTGATCGCCCCCATCATGATCGCGGGTCTGCGGTTCATGCGCGAATGGTGCCGCGTCTCGACGCTCGTGTCCTTCACCGCCGCCACGTCCTCGAGGTACACCGGACGCCCCGAGCGCGTCATCAGCGCCACCTTCCCTATCTCCTTCACCCGCTCGAACTCGCCCTTCGAACGCACGAGGTACTCCCTGTAACCCCTGTCCACGCGACCCCCCGTCACGTCGAGGTTCTCCATCCCTATCGTCCGCACCACCTGCATGATAGGTATCTCGTGGGCGTCGAGTTTCCCCGCGTCAACCTCCACGAGAATCTCGCGCTCCATCCCGCCGAAAATGTAGCTCGCCGCCACGCTCTCCACGCGCTCGATCCGGGGCATCACAACGTCCTCGACGTAGTCGCGCAGGCTCAGCTCGTCCTCGCGCCCGAAAAACGAGATCATCACCACCGGAAACATCGCGGGGTCGAACTTCACGACCATCGGCTTCTCCGCGTCCACGGGCAGAAACCGCTTCATGAACTCCAGCCCGTCGCGCACGTCCTCCGCCGCCGTGTCCACGTCCACCCCCCACTCGAACTCCGCCGTCACTATCGAAAGCCCCTCCTGCGACGACGAGTACATGTTCTTCACGTTCTCCGCCGACCCCACCACGTCCTCCACGTGCCTCGTCACCTGATTCTCGATCTCCTCCGGCGCCACCCCCTCGTACGCCGTGATCACCGATATCACCGGAAACTGTATGTCCGGCATCAGGTCCACGCCCAGCCGGCTCATGGAGATGTACCCTAAAACCGCCACAACCACCACGACCACGGACACCGCCACGGGGCGCCGCACTCCAAGACTCGACATCTTCACGTACGATCACCTTCCGTTTCTCGATGATTGTTTAGAGTGAACTTTCGCACATTGTTCGTCACGATGGACCGCGGAGTCATCCGCCTGCCTGCCCTGTCTGCGCCTGCCTGGCCGGGGCAGACAGGTGCGGGAGATGCCCACCCGCACTGGCAGGCGGCAGGCAGGCCCTGGACTGCGGCGAGTCATCGCCGCCTTCACTCCCGCGCGGAGCGCGGGAAACAAGGCGATGTTTGCACGCCAGTCCGCTCACCTTCTCGCGGGCCTTCCTGCCGCGCCTGCCTGTGCCCAGCACGGCAGACAGCACGGCGCGCAGGCACGGCGCCCGCAGACGTATGCTCCTTATTCGTCGCACGCTCGCCCGCACTCCAAGGCGCTTCGCGCTTATTGCAATTTTGGAGTGCGGCGCTTCAGCGCCGCTTTCAATGCCGGCGATTAATCGCCGGCAAAGGCAAAGCGGTGATAAATCACCGCCTGTCTGCGTGCGTTCACGCAC
>JBFMFE010000054.1:0-36262 GCA_040752295.1 bacterium | reverse complement strand
CAGCAGAAGCCGGTCGCCGGGCTGAAGAATAACCTCGCCGTCCGTGTACGTTGTGTTCGTCTGAAGCCCTATGGGAACGTTGCCGGGGGGAAGGATTTCGTACTCCATCGTCTTTTTCCTCAGAACGCCGGGATAGGGAAGACCGAACTGGGTGTAGGGCATACGCAGCGTTTTCGTGTTAAGGTAGCCGCAGAATCCGGCTGCGAAATACGCCTCGGGTATCTGCTCGGCAAGCTCGGCGTTGATGAAAGTGGTCAGCGCGCCCGGGGAATCGAACCTGCGGTAGTGCTCCGAAAAGTACATCTTCATCACGATCGCCACGAGCGCCGACGTCACACCGTGACCCATCACGTCCGCCACGAAAATCCCAAGCTCGTCCCTCGACCGGCGCACGACCTCGAAATAGTCTCCGCCCAGCGACTCAGCCTGCTGGTACACGTGCGTGATCCGGACGCCTTTCGCCTCGGGGAACTTCTTCAGTACCAGCTTTCTCTGGAACGCGCCCGCGACCGACAGTTCCCACTGTATGTTCTCCAGCGAGTGCGCGAGGCGGTCGCGTACCACCGCGATCTCGCGCGTCTTTTCCTCCACGCGCTTTTCCAGAACCTTCTCCCTGAATTTCACGAGGTCCTTTATCGAGACTATCCCCTCGAGCTTCCCGCCGCTTACCACCAGAAGGTGACGGAAGTTGCCCTGCTGCATCTTCCTGTACGCCGCGTCAATGGAGCTTGTCCTCGAACACGTCACGATGTCCGTCGTCATCACTTCGCCAAGCAGGGTCTTCCTGATGTTGCGTCCCGCGAGCACCACCTTCCGCAGCAGGTCCCGCTCCGTGAAAATGCCGACCGGCGAGGCGCCGTCCACGACCACTATCGAACCCACGCCTTTCCTCTCCATCTTTCTGAGCGCGTCGTACGTCGTGACGCCGCTCCCGGCGGTCAGCACGTCCGTCCTCATCACCATCTGAACGTTCAGCACCGTCTCGACCATTTTCAGCCTCCATGTCGGGTCTTATCCTCGACAACGGAATTTTATACGGGACGAAGCGATTTTTTCAAAGTCTCCGCACCGGCGTTCCGCAGGCGCGCGCCCTCAATCCTTGACAATTCGCGGCGCGGGGTTTTACTTTATGCCGGAACGCCCTTCCGTTCCGCCCCGCGTGAGAATTGAAACGCCGGTTTCGCGCGGTTTCACCGGCGCCGACCGGCGGGCGCGCCGCGGGACGACCGGCGGGCGAGGATGTCAGCCCGGATCGTTCGCGCATCGAATGATCCGGGACAGTGGAGCGAACTTGCAAACGTACCTTTTTGCGCTGATTTACGGCGTTTTTCTCCTGCTCGCGTTCGCCGGCTGGGGCGCGGTCATAAAACTGGTTTTTTTCAGACGGGCGAACCCCGACCGCTGGCAGGGAGTCGTCCAGGGCATGGCGCTGCTTACGTTGATCGGCGGCGTGATGAACCTTACGGAAACGATCTCGCGCGCGACGGTTCCGTGGCTTCTCTCGTTCGGGGCGATCTTCTGCGTCATGGACTTGATCGCGTCCCGCAGAACCATCGCCTCGTCGCTCGCGGACGGGATTGAAACCATAAGAAAGGACGGGTTCGTCCTCGCCGGAGCGGCGATAATCGCCTTCCTCACTCTCATCAGATACGCTGGAAGCGCGACGGTGCCGGGCGAAGGACACGTTGACTTCTTCAGGTACCTCGTCTTCCCGTACAAAATGCTTCAGACCGGCGCCGTCGGATTCGACCCCTTCAACGAAAGGCAGCTCGTTTCCTCGCTCGGCGGCAAGTTCTTTCTCCAGGCGGCGGCGCTATGCGCGCTGCGCCCGGCGAACGCTTTCATTCTCGAATCGGGAGTTTCCTTCCTGGTTCTGCTCGGGTTGACCCTCTCCTTCCTGAAAAGGAAAGGGGCTTCGGGCAGAACGGCGATACCGGCGCTTCTTCTCCTCAGCATGTTCCCCCATTTGACCAACGCATCGGAGAACCCCATCGGAACGGTCATTTTCGTGAGTCTTTTCCTGGCGCTTGACTGGGACGAAACCAACCGCGGCGGCGTCCTTTCGAGAGTGTTCGTCGTTTCCATCCTCGCGGCGTGCGCCTGCGCCTTTAAAAACACGATGATCCCGGCATGCGCTCTTTTCGTGATCGCCTTCTACACACTGCCCGGTTCGGCGCGAAGAAACGCAGGAGCGGCGGCGCTCGAACTCGCCTCCGTCGGGTTACTGACGATTCTGTTCCTTCTGCCCTGGATGATTTCGCTGCACAGGTCGAGCGGGACATTCCTGTATCCGCTGCTCGGGCGGGGCTATCACGGTTCCGTTTACGGCGCGTATCCCATGCCGTGGCAGGAACCCTCGCTGCGCACGTGGGCGCTCGTGTGGTACGCCGCTTTCGGAAACCCCTTTGTTCTGTCGCTCGCCGCGATGTCGTATGTTTTTTTCAGGCGGAAAAGGGGAAACGTTTCCGTTCACGGACCGCTTGCGTCCCTGTGCGCCGCGGCGTTAACCGGCTTTCTGATAATCACCGTCGCGACCGGCGGCGCGTCATCCATCCGACTGTCGTTCCCCTTCACGTCCGCCGCCGTCATTCTTCTGATATGCTCGCTTCTGTCCGATTCCGGCGCCGTGGATAAACTCTTCGAGAAAAGGATCAGCCTCTCGGGATACGGAGCCGCAAGCCTCGTGCTCACGGCTCTCCTCGCCGGCTCGCTGTGGAGCGGTTTTATGGATAACTTCAAGGCGAGTTTGAAAAGCATCGTTTACGGGATGAAAAATTACACTTTCGCCGCGTCCGGCGAAAAGGCGCGGTACGAAAACATGCAGTCTTCAATCCCGGACGGCGAGACCGTATTGATAAGCCTCGAGAAACCTTTCCTGCTCGACTTTGCGCGAAACCGCGTATTCGTGGCGGACTGGCCCGGCGGCGCGAGTCTTCCTCCGGGCATCCCCCTTCACGAAGGGGCGGATTCCCTCGCCGATTACCTGCTGTCCAACTCGATCCGCTACGTCGCGTACTCTTACGGCAGCAAAACGGTTCCCGTCTATTCGGAACACGAGTTGTCGCGCATACCGATAACCTGGACGAGATGGTCAATGATAAATTCGATCGCGCTTCACCGCAGCCTGCTCGAACTGGCGGAGACGAAAGAAGTGCTCTTCGACGACGGATTCAACCTCGTCCTCGACCTGAACCGGGAGCGGAAAATTTTTCGCCCCTGATTCGCGGCGCGCAAAATGATCATCCTGACGGAGGAACTCACCAAGTTTTACGGAAGGGAACGCGGCGTCCGCGGCGTCAACCTCGAAGTGCGGGAAGGCGAGGTCTTCGGGTTTCTCGGTCCGAACGGCGCCGGAAAGACCACCACGATACGGATACTGCTCGACTTCATACGCGCCGATTCAGGCAGTGCGCTGCTCTTCGGCATGGATTCCCGCTTTTCGTCCCGCCGCATAAAATCGCGCATCGGCTACCTGCCCGGCGAGTACGGAATGTACGAGAACATGACCGGGGCGGAATACCTGCGGTTCATCGCCTCTCTCCGCGGAGGGCGCCGGTCTATGAGGGAAAAACTCGTCGAGTCTCTCGGCTTCGACCCCTCGAAACGCATCAAGTCGTACTCTCACGGGACAAAACAGAAGCTGGCGATTGTCCAGGCGTTCATGCACGACCCCGAACTGCTCATACTGGACGAACCCACAAGCGGACTCGATCCGCTCGTCCAGCACGCCTTCTACGACGTCCTCGCTGACGAAAAACGCAGGGGGAAAACCGTCTTCATGTCCTCCCACGTGCTCTCCGAAGTGGAGAGGGTCTGCGACCGCGTCGCTATACTCAAGGAAGGCGCCGTGATAGCCGTCCATGACGTATCCGAAATCAAAAAATACCGCCTGAAGACCATCGAGGTCGAGTTCACGGAGGAGCTTGACGAATCAATCTTCAGACTCGAAGGCGTCCGCAGGGTCGAAAAAAAAGGGAAAACGTTCCGCCTGCAACTGGACTCGAACATCAACGGGGCGCTCAGCGTGATCGCCGCGCACCACGTGGAAAACCTGTCCTTCCGCGACGCCACGCTGGAGGACGTCTTCATGGAGTATTACTGATCGCCCGCCGGGCGGACGGCGCGGGAACGAAACGGACATGCACGTTTACGGGACCTATCTGAAAAGCGAGCGAACGGCGGCGCTCCTCTACGCGCTCGCCCTCTTCCTCTTCGCCTTCTTCATCGTCGTCGTCTTCCCTTCGATTGCGAAGATCAAGGCGCTGAAAGACTATCTGGAGATGCTGCCGCCGTTTCTCAAGGCTTTCATCGGGCAGGAGGCGATAGAGTTCACCCGCCTCGAGGGCTTCCTCGCCGTGGAGTTCTTCAACACCACCTGGCTGTTGATAACCGGCGTCTTCACCTGTCTTTTCGCCGGCTCGCTCGTTGCGGAAGAGACCGAAAAGAAAACCCTCGAGATTCTGATGTCAACCCCGCTGCGCCGGGTCCGTTTCGTGGCGGAAAAGTTCGCGGGCTTCATGACGCTTTTAGCCTTTCTCACGGCGGCGTCCTTTGCGGGGATATGGCTGGGCGCGCTCAGGATACACGAGAACATAGACGCCGCACTTTACATCTCGGTCTTCTTCACCGGCTTCGTCTGCATGTCTGCCATCGGGAGCGCGGGACTGTTCATCTCCTGCCTCGTGAACGAGCAGCGCCGCGCCGCCGGTCTCACGTTACTGGTCTTCTTCGCGCTCTACTTTTTCAACCTCATATCCGCGCTCCTCGACCAGTATCCGGCGCTTCGTTACCTCTCGCTGTTTCATTATTTCGACGCGAGCAGGTTCTTCACCGGGAACGCGGTCAGCGCCGCAGACCTTCTCGTCCTCGCCGCCGTCTTCGTCCTGACGTTCACGGCGTCTCTCGTCTCGTTTCACCGCAAAGAGATATACGTCTGACCGGCGCTTCACGGAACGGACGAAAACGGCTATCATGAGAGGGTGAAATGGACGTAATCAATCTCACCGGCGGCGCCGGCGAACGGGGTTTTCAGCAGGGCGCGCTGATGAAAGAGCGCTTCGGCGAGATGCTGAAAAGCTTCTTCTCGTCGGAGCTGTGGCTGGACAACAGACCCGCGCCGCTGCCGCCGGTCCTCGTGAAGGCGGCGCTCGGATTCCTCGGCGCGGCGCGCATAAAAAAAACCGTCCGCCGCCGCCTTCCCCTTCAAGCCGAACGCCTCTCCGGGACGGCGCTGGGGCTGGGAATTGCGGAAAGGCTGCTGTGGGGCGTCCACTATCTGGAGATCATGCTCTGCGAGGCTGGAAAAAGCCTTAAGGCGCCGGGGGGATGCACGCAGCTTCACGTCCAGCCCGGCGCGGCGGCGGATGGAAAGCCGCTGATGGGGCGCAACTACGACTTCCCCAACTTCCTCCGTCCCTATCAGATTGTCCGGCGCGAGTTCCCCTCCGAAAGGGGCAGGCTCGCGACCATCACCGTCACGCAGGCGCCCCTCGTCGGCGCGCACCAGGGTATAAACGAGACGGGACTGGCGGCGGCGGCTAACAACGCGCGACTGTGGAAGGGAAAAGACCTCCGCGCCGGCGGCGTCCCCTACCTTTTCATACTTCAGGAAATCCTCGAAACGTGCCGCACCGTATCGGAGGGCGTCGAATTGATAACCGGATTTCCCGACCGCTCGAACGCGGGCTTCTTCGGCATAATGGACTCGACGGGCGACTCCAGGGTGGTCGAGTTCACGGCGTCGCGCGCCGCCGTCAGGGAAGCGGACGGCGCAGGCGTCATCGCGCAGACGAATCATTTTCACCTGCTGAAGGACGCCAACCTGCCGGACGGCACGTACTGGACGGTGAAGGGGATGGAAGGACTCGAATTCGCCACGTCCACAACGGCGAGGTTCGAGGCGGGAAACGCGCTCCTCCACGAGAAGGCGGGAAACATAAACGTCGAGGCGCTGACGGCGATGCTCCGCGACCACGGGGGCGGCGGCGAGGGCGGCGACTGCACCATCTGCTGCCACGGCGCCGCCGGAAGCTCGCTTGCGAGCATCATCGCCGACGTGAGCGAAAGAGCGCTGTGGGTCGCCGAAGGCAATCCCTGCGCGGCGGAGTACGCGAAAATCGGCTTCGACGAACGAAAGTGACCCCGGCGGGCGGGCGCCTTCCCGCACGCGGAGGGGAGGAATCATCATGATACTCAATGGGTTCTCCGGGGGCGGCGCGGCGGCGCTCGACGCGCGCCGGCTCCTCGAAATGCGCCTCGTGCGCCTCGGTGAGGTCTTTTCGGCTGCGGGGCTGCCGCAGGCGGAAAAGATGCCCGGGCGTTACCGGTGCCTCTGGCTGGCGGGTCCGGAGGACGGTTACATTCCCGGACCGCTGAGACGGCTGAAGCGCCGCCTCGCCGCCGGCGCGCTTTTCCCGTGGAAGGGAATGGCGATCGCGGAAGCGCCGGGCGGGGGCGGCGTCAGGGGCGTCAACCTGCTGTTCCGCCTCGAAAAAGGCGCCGAAATGTTCAATTTCGAGCCGCGTGTCGAGCCGAGCGTCTTTGACGGCGGGGAATGCCTCGTCTTCGACTACAACGTCGCCGGAAACAACCGGCTTTTCAGGAAACTCAGGGACGAAGTCCGCATCGTGAACCCCAACCTGTTCCTCGGCAGGGGAAACATACTCATCGGCGGGAAACCGAGGTTTATCGCGTATTTCTCCATCGAGCCGGTCTGACCCCGCAAAGCAATGCCTCTGCGGCGGCGGCTCGCGCGATTCGCAGCGTCTTTACAAAAAACGCCCGTTTTCCCAGTTTCCTTCGAGTCTTCGCGGCGAATCTTTCTGTTTTTCAACAGTTTGACTATAATGCCCCGGAGAGCCGGAACGGCATGGAGACATGGTATCGCGCGTGATAAAACGAGGCGTGTTACACTGCGCGGTCGTCGCTGCCGCCGCCGCCTGCGCCGGGATTACGGCGGACGCGCGGGAACGCCCCCTCACTCTCATCGAAAACGGCAGGAGCGGATACTCGATAGTGATCCCCGACGACGCGGACGAGACCGTAATCCATGCCGCGGATGAATTGAGGAACTTCCTCGAGGAGATCGGCGGCGCCCGGCTCGTGATCGTTCCCGAAAGCGGCGCGCCGGATTCCCCGCATATCTTCGTGGGTCCCGTGAGGAAGGCGCTCGAGTTGACGGGCGCCGAAGAGTACGGCTCGCTTGGCGCGGAAGGCTTCATCATACGCACGTCGGGTGAAAATCTCTTCATCGCCGGGGGAGCGCCGAGGGGTACGCTCTACGGGGCTTACACGTTCCTCGAGGAGAACCTCGGATGCAGGTGGTACGCGCCGGACGCGAGCCTGATCCCGAAAAAAGACAGGGTAATCGTAACCGGACTGGACGTCAGGCAGGCGCCGGCGTTCGAGTACCGCGAGCCGTTTTTCCATCACGCGTTCGACGCGGACTGGGCGGCGCGCAACAAGGTGAACGGGACGAGACCGCCGCTGACGCGCAAACACGGCGGGAAGATCGAGTACTCCCACTTCGTGCACACCTTTTACGATCTCGTGCCGCCGGACGAATATTTCGACGAGCATCCCGAGTACTTCGCCCTCATCAACGGGAAGCGGACGCGCGAAAACGCGCAGCTGTGCCTCACGAACCCCGACCTCGTCGGCATCGCGGCGGGACGCGTCCTCGCGTGGATGCGCGAAAACCCGGCCGCGGCGATATTTTCCGTCTCACAGAACGACAACGTGTTTTCCTGCCAGTGCCGGCGCTGCCTCGAATCGGACAGACTTGAAGGCTCGCCGGCGGGAACGCTGCTCCGTTTCGTCAACGCCGTGGCGGCAGAAACGGCGAAAAAACACCCGGACAAGTTCATAGACACGCTCGCGTACCAGTACACGGAGCGTCCGCCGCTCCTGACGAAGCCCCGCCCGAACGTGATCGTCAGACTCTGCCACATGGCGCCGTCCTGCGACCTGCACCAGCTCAACAGATGCATGTGGAACGCAAACTACGTCAAAAACCTCAAGGCGTGGACGAAAATAACCGAAAGGGTTTACGTGTGGCACTACGTGACCGACTTTCATCATTACGTGATGCCGTTTCCCGACCTGAAGGCGATAGTCAGGGACATTCCCTTCTATTCGCGGCAGGGTGTCCGGGGCTTTTTCGGGCAGGGAAGCTACGAAAGCCCCGGCGGCGACATGGCGGAGCTGAAGGCATGGCTGATCGCGAAGCTCCTGTGGAATCCGGACGCCGACCCCGACGCGCTGATCAGGGACTTCGTCGGCGGCTATTTCGGCGCCGCCGCCCCGCACATGCTCGATTACCTCGCCGCGCTGCACGAAAAAACCCGCCGCAGAAACGTCCACGCCAACCTCTATTCGCCCCCGACGGCGGGATTCCTCGACAGGGAACTCCTCGAATACGCCGACGTGTGCTTCGACCGCGCCGAGAAAGCCGCCGCCGATGATCGGACGACGCTCGACAGGGTACGAAAGGCACGATTGCCGCTCGATTACGTTAAACTCGCCGCCCCGCAGCTCTATGGATGGACAGATGCCGACCTCCGCCGCGGCGGCGGGCAGGATCAGTTCGCCAGGTTCGAAAAGTTCAAAAGCGATCTCGCCTATTTCAACATAACGAGGATTAAGGAATGGGAACCTCTCGAAGAGACTCTCGACGGGATACTGGCGCGGATGGATAACGAATGACCTCGCGGACCGTTAGCGGCTGCGCGCGGTGTCCCGCCCGGGAGAATCGTCCGAAGTTTTAACAAAGCGCGTTACGAGCAGGCTTATCTCGAAAAGGGCGTAGAGGGGACCCGCCATGATCAGCATCGAAACGATGTCGGCGGGCGTGAGGACGGCGGAGACGATGAGTATGAGCAGGAACGCGTATTTTCTCGACGCCGCGAGTCTTGCGTGCGACACGACGCCGATTTTGACGAGAAGCACGAGCACGAGCGGAAGCTCGAACACCGCCGCGAAGGCGATAATGAGAGACATGGCGAAGGACACGAACCTGTCCACGGTGTAGTTCGCCTCGAGCACGCCGCCGCCGAACTTCTGGAGGAAATTCAGCGTCACCGGCACGGTGTACACGCCGAACGCCGCGCCGGTGAAAAAAAGCGCCACGGCGGCGGCGACCGCCGGTCCGGCGTACCGCCTCTCGTGCCTGTACAGCCCCGGCGCCACGAAAAGCCAGACCTGCCAGAACACGACCGGCGACGCCGCGGCGAGTCCCAGAGCGACCGATATCTTGAGCCTCACCATGAACGCGTCGGCGGGACCGAGGTACTGGAGCTTTCCCGTGTCCAGCCGGTTCATGAGAAGCTGGAGGGCGTCGAGGCTCAGGAAATAGCATCCCACGGAGCAGACGAAAACCGCGGCGAGCGAGATGATCAGCCGCGTCCGCAGTTCGTCGAGATGCTCGACGAACGTCATCTCCGCGTCGGGTTTCTTCGCCATGCGGTTGAATGTACCACACCGCCGCAACAGCGTCAATTTGCCGTTTGACACTACAGCGCAAGTTTTGCAGAAATGGAGGTTTTTTTCTGACAGGCAAGATGCCTGTCCCACTGAAAAATGATATTTTTGAAATAGCGGGACCTGAACAGCTCGTTCAAATTGTCTCCTGGCTTCATGTCCCACTGAAAAATGATATTTTTGAAATAGCGGGACAGGCTTCCAGATAGCGGGACAGGCTTCCAGATAGCGGGACAGGCTTCCAGCCTGTCAAAACTAAAAGTTGCGCTGTAATGCTGACAGCGTCCTTCCGCGCTGATTTATAATATGGGTCTGACGCGGGAACGCGCCGGCGGGCGTTGTCGGAAGATGAAAAGAAATCTTCGAATCGGCACGAGGGGAAGCAGGCTGGCTCTCCGCCAGACGGAGACGGCGGCGGATTACATCCGGGGGGCTTTCCCGGACGTCGCCACCGAGATCGTCATAATCAAAACGAAGGGCGACAGGATACTCGACGCGCCGCTTTCGCTTGTCGGGGGCAAGGGGCTTTTCACGAAGGAGCTTGAAAACGCCCTTTCAGCGGGGGAGATTGACGTCGCCGTGCACAGCCTGAAGGACGTGCCGACCGACGTGCCCGCGGGGCTGACCATCGGCGCGGTGCTCGCGAGGGAAAATCCCGCCGACGCTCTGGTGTCTCGCGATGGGGCGGACTTCGCCTCGCTCCGCGCGGGGGCGGTGGTCGGAACGAGCAGCCTGCGGCGTAAAGCGCAGCTCGCGCGCCGGCGCCCCGATTTGCGGTTCCGCGACCTCAGGGGCAACCTCGACACAAGACTGCGCAGACTCGGCGAGGGCGACTACGACGCCGTTGTGGTCGCGGCGGCGGGACTCATCCGCCTGAGCCTCTGGAACGAGCAGTGCCGCGAGATACCGGCGGACGTCTCGCTGCCCGCCGTGGGACAGGGCGCCATCGGAATCGAGGCGCGGGACGGCGACGCGACGCTCGAGCCGCTGCTTGCGGCGCTGGACCACCCGCAGACGCGGGCGGAGACAGCCGCCGAGCGGGCAATGATGCGCAGGCTCGAGGGCGGGTGCCAGGTCCCCATCGGGGCGCTCGCCCGCATCGCCTGCGGGCGTCTCCATCTTGAAGGCTGCATCGTGAGCCTTGACGGAAGCGTTGTTTTCCGCGACACCGCCGCCGGCGCTCCCGAAGACGCCGAAGGGATCGGGACCCGGCTCGCCGAAAGACTGCTCGAAGCCGGCGGGACGCGGATTTTAGAGCGGATCAGGGGATGAATTCAGGCAGGCGTTAACCTGATCCCCGGATTGACGGGATGAAAAGGCAAGGCTCAACGGATTAACACATGTGATAAAATTCCGGCGGAGGGAAGTGACCGGCGATGACGAAAAAGAGCGACGCTGGGGCGGAATTCGCCCGGCGGATGAGGCGGATGCGCACGTCGAAGGGACTGACGCTCGAGGAACTCGGTCGCATGACCGGCTACGACGCGCGATACCTCGAAAAGCTGGAGAACTTCGATGAGGTCCCGCCCGTGGCGGCGATAATACAGGTCTCCCGCGCCCTCACGCTCGACCCGGGGCGGTTCCTGGACGCGAAAGGCGGGAAGCGCGACGCGGGCTTCGAAAAACGCGCGGGGAACTACGCCTACAGGGTCCTCACGCCCGACGCCGCGCACAAGCGCATGAAGGCGTTCCTGGTGACCATCGAGCCGAAGTCCGAGCACAGGGGCGCTCAATACCGCCACGAGGGCGAGGAGTTCATCTACGTTCTCGCAGGAAAACTCGAGCTGCGCGTGGGAAAGAAAAAATACTCGCTCGCGTGCGGCGGTTCGATCCACTTCGACTCGTCGCAGGTGCACAGGCTGAAGAACCCCGGCGGCGCGAAGACGGAACTCGTCGTCGTGATTTACACGCCGTAAAAGCCCGGAGAGGCGGCGGAGAATGTTCGAGCTGAACGAAGAGCACCGGATGGTCGCCCTGATGGTGGAGGAATTCGCCGGGCGGGAGATAGAGCCGGTCGCGGCGGAGAACGACCGTCTGGGGCGCTTTCCCGGACAGCTCGTTGAGAAGATGGGTCGGCTCGGGCTGATGGGGATGATGGTGCCGCCCGAGTACGGCGGGTCGGGGGCGAGCGCCGTCAGCTACGTTCTCGCAGTGGAGGGGATCGCGTACGCGTGTCCCTCCACCGCGGTGACGATGTCCGTGAACAACCTCGTGTGCGAACCGATCATGCGGTACGGGACGGAGGCTCAGAAGCGGGGGTATCTTCCGGGGCTTGCGACGGGGGGGACGCTCGGCGCGTTCGCGCTGACCGAGCCGGGGGCGGGGTCGGACGCGGCGTCCATCGCCACGCGCGCCGTGAGGAAAGGGGGCGCGTACGTCCTGAACGGCAGGAAGGTTTTCATAACGAACGGAGGATACGCCGGCGTTTTTATCGTGATGGCGCGCACGGGCGGCGCGCCGGGCGCGAAGGGCATGAGCGCGTTCATCGTCGAAAGCGGCGCGCCGGGGCTGATCGTGGGCAAGGAAGAACGCAAGATGGGGCTGAGGGCGTCCAACACGGTCGAAATCGCGTTTGAGGACTGCGAGACGCCCGCCGGGAACCTCCTCGGCGGCGAGGGCGACGGTTTCAGGATAGCGATGACGGCGCTGGACGGCGGGCGCATCGGCATCGCCGCGCAGTCGCTGGGCATAATCCGCGCGTGCTTCGACGAGGCGGTCCGCTACAGCCGGGAACGGAGGCAGTTCGGGAAAGCCCTCGCGCGGATGCAGGCGGTGCAATGGATGATCGCAGACGCAGCCCGCGACCTCGAAGCCGCCCGTCTGCTCGTCCTTCACGCCGCGCACCTCAAGGACACCGGCGCCGCCTTCACCCGCGAAGCCGCCGTCGCAAAGCTCTTCGCGTCGGAAGCCGCCAACAGAGTCGCCTACGACGCCCTCCAGATACACGGCGGCTACGGGTACGTCGAACCGTCGAAGGTGGAGCGCCTGTACCGCGACGCGAGGGTCACCACAATCTACGAGGGGACGTCCGAGGTTCAGCGGATGGTGATCGCGAACGCCGTTCTCAGGTAAACCGCCGCGGCGGTGAGCGCGCTCCGCCGTCTCCCCGGCGCGGATAATCCCCGAAAACGTGCAACAGAACCGTTACACTGACATAGGGGCGTTCCCCGGCGCGCCGCGCAGGCGTCCCGGCGCATTCTAAATCTCACGATACCTGTCTTCATATTTCCGCAGCCGCGGCGCGCGGAGCGTTGACGGCACGGTTTTTGTCCTGCTCTTCCTGTCCGGAACGTACGGCGGCTTCTCCCATCCGGACTCCGCCTGACGAATGGGCGGCGCGGGACGGAAAGCCCGGGGGAGGCGCGACGGGAAATGCAGAGCGCGCAACGCGGAAAGAAGATCGTTATCGTCGAGCGCGACGCGCGCGCCGCAAGGCTCGTTTCATCCATCGCGAGAGAATACGGACTGAGACCGGAGCGCGTCGCGACGGCGGCGAGGGCGGCGGCGAAGGCATCGGACAGGTCCGTGTTGATTCTAACGGTCAACTTCGATCTCCCCGGCGTCTCTCCGCGCGAACTCCTCGCGGCGATAAGGAAAAGGAACCGCCGCGTTAACGTCGTCCTCTACAGGCTCGTGCGGGGGAGGATGAGGGGGTGGCGCGGCGCGGCGCCGGACGACCGTCTTTACTACGTGAGCAGGCTCGGAACCGCCGTGAAGATGTCGTCGCCCATCGAGCTGTCGCTGAGGAAACCGAATCCGCCTTCCGACGGAGGCGGAAAACATTTCATCGCCGCGGAGAATTCGGTTATAATCGTTTCAGAACGAAGTGAAAATCAGGAAACTCGACGAAAAGACCATCAGCAGGATAGCCGCGGGCGAGGTCATAGAACGCCCGCTGTCCGTCGTCAAGGAGCTTGTCGAAAACTCGATTGATGCCGGCGGCGCCGAGATCGTGATTGAATTGCAGGACGGAGGGCTGCGGCTGATACGGGTCAGCGACAACGGCTGCGGCATGAGCGCGGAAGAAGTGCGCGCAGCCGCGCAGAGCCACACGACGAGCAAGATCGAAAGGATCGAGGACCTCGACGGACTTTCGTCGCTCGGATTCAGGGGCGAGGCGCTTCACAGCATAGTGTCGGTTTCGATGACGACGTTCCTGACGAGGCGCAAACGGGACGAGGCGGGGACGCGCCTGAGGGTGGAAGGGGGCGCGGCGACGCACGAGGAGCCGGCAGCCCGCAACCCGGGGACGACCGTCGTGGTGGAGAACCTCTTCTACAACGTCCCCGCGCGCCAGAAGTTCCTCAAGAGTCCGAGGGCGGAAACGCAGGCGGCGGCGAACTTCGTCTCCAGGATCGCCCTCGCCTACCCTGAAATCGCCTTCAGTCTCTCCAACAACGGAGTTGCAGTCTACAGAACCGAGCCTGCCGAAACGCGCGCCGAACGCGTGAAGGCGATGGCGGGGAAGCATTTCGCCGGCTCGCTCGTCGAGGAACGCGGCGCCGTCAGGCGCACGCGCCTCCACGCCGTGTTCTCCACTCCCGACGTCTCGTTCCCGAACCGCCGGTCGCAGATATTCTTCGTCAACGGGCGCCTCGTCAGGGACCGCAGGCTCACCGCCGCCGTGGACACAGCCTACAGGGGGCTGATCGCCGCGGGACGCTTTCCGCTCTGCGCGGTCTTCCTCGAAGTGCCGGCGGACGAGGTTGACGTGAACGTCCATCCCGCGAAGACGGAAGTCAGGTTCAGCGCCGAGCACGAGATACACTCGCTTATCTACAGGACTATCCGCTCGCGGTTCATGAGACCGGTGGAGGAGGAAAAGCCCGCGCTGCGGCTTGTTTCCCGGGAGAAGCCCCTCCTTCCCGAGGGGCGGCGCCCGGTCCGCCCGCAGGAGGAACTGGGGCTGGGACCCGAAGCCCCGCCCCGCGCGGCGGGAGAGGCGGCGCCGACGGCGCGCCCGGTGGAAATCTACGACCAGTTCTTCGACACATTCATCTTCGCACGCGTGGACGGCAGCCCCGTGATAATAGACCAGCACATCGCAAGCGAGCGCATATTGTACAACCAGCTGAAGAGGGCGCGCGCGGCGCCTCCGCTTCAGAAGCTCCTCCTCTCCGAGCCGGTCGAGGTCCCCCACTACGCCTTCGCCGTCCTCAGCGAGAACCTCGAACGGGTAAACTCCGCCGGGATCGAGATCGAGCCGTTCGGCGAGAGGGCGTTCGTGATCCGCTCGGTCGTGCACAACGCGAGGGGATTCGACCCGGCGTCGCTTCTGCTTTCACTGGCGAACGAGCTGAGTTCGGCGCCGTTCAAGACGCCGGAAAACGTCCTGGCGGACAGGCTGATGACCATCACGGCGTGCAGGATGGCGGTCCAGAGCGGGCAGAAGCTGACGCGCGAGGAAATGAAGGCGCTCGTCCTCAACTACCTCGACGAGGAATACAACAGGACGTGTCCGCACGGCAGACCGATACTCCACGAGATTTCCCGCGAGATGCTCGATTCACTCTTCAGGCGATGAACGCGGGTGTCGTGACAACGCCGCGCAAGCGTCCGGACCTCGAGGGGCGGGCGCGGGCGAAGTCCGCGGAGACCGGACTTCCCTTCGTCCCGAGGGACGACCTTTCGTTTTCGTCGCTTGCGGAAAAGTACGGCGCCCCCGTCGCCTTCGTGGTCTCGGACGAGGGCGACTTCCTTCTCACCGCCGGGGGAAAACTCTTCTTCCACGAGAACACCGCCGGACTGCGCCTGAAGGGAAAGAAGCCCGACGCGCTGGTGCGGATCATGGACGTGCGTCCGGACGACAGGATAGTGGACTGCACGCTGGGCATCGGGTGCGACGCGCTGGTCGTCGCGGCGGCGCTGGGCGATGGGGGCGCGCTCGTCGGCGTGGAGGTGAGCGCCGCGCTCGAAGCCCTCGTGAGGGATGGGCTGCGCGCTCACGTGTTCTCCACCCCCCGGCTGGCGGCGGCGGCGACCCGGATAACGACGGTGCGCGCCGACCACCGCGATTTTCTGAGGAGATGCGGCGCGAAATCTTTCGACGTGGTGTACTTCGACCCGATGTTCAGCGAGACCGTCGCGGCGTCGCCCGCGATCCGGCGGCTCAGGACCTTCGCCGAGAACGCGCCGCTGTCCGGGGAAGCGGTGGAACTCGCGCGCCGCGCCGCGCGCCGCGCCGTCGTCGTCAAGGGCAGAAGGGGATGCTTCGACCGGCTCCGGTTCGACGAGATCGTCACCTCCGGCGGAAGCGTTTTTTATGGAGCGATTCGGGTTTGACGCGGTGGTGATCACGGGTCCCACGTGCGCTGGAAAGACGGGGCTGTCCATCGAGGCGGCGAAGGCGCACGGCTGCGAGATCATCTCGATGGACTCGAGGCTCGTTTACCGCGGGCTGAACGTCGGCACCGACAAGCCCGCGCCGGAGCACCTCGCCGCCGTTCCGCACCACCTGATAGACGCCGCGGAGCCGGGCGAGAGGTTCACGGCGGCGGATTTCACCGCGACGTGCGCGCGGCTCGCGGCGGAGATAAGAAGCCGCGGGAAGCTCCCCCTGATAGTCGGGGGCACGTGCCTCTATCTGAAAGCCCTCCGCGGGGGCTACTCGTTCCACGGCGCGGACCGCGACCCCGCTCTGAGGGAAGAGCTGAAGCGCGAGGCTGCGTTGCGGGGCGTCAACGCACTGCACTCGGAGCTTGCGCGGATCGATCCCCGGACGGCGGCGAGGCTCCATCCCTCCGACGAGCGCCGCATCATACGCGCCCTCGAGGTCTTCCACCTCACCGGCAGGCTCCCGAGCCGCACGCGGCGCGAGGAGCGGAACCCGGCGGGACCCCCTCTGAATCTGATCGTCGTCGCGATGTACGTTGAAAGAAAATATTTATATGAAAGAATTAACAAACGCGTTGACAGGATGTACAATAGTGGACTGATAGAGGAGACGCGGGGGCTGATCGAGGCGCGTCCGGGACTCGAAGAGTGGCTTGCCGGCGTGATCGGATACGCGCAGTGCCTGAAGGTTCTCGCCGGCGGAACGGCGGAATCCGAGGCGCGGGAGGAAACGAAGAAGCAGACGAGGCGGCTGTCGAGAAGCCAGATGACGTGGCTCAGGCGGATGGACGAAGTCGTGTGGGTGCGCGCCGGCGCAGTGACCGGCGGCGCGCTGCTGAATGAAATCGGAAAGGCTTGCTGCTAACAGAAATTATTACCACTAAAAAAGGGAGGCTGCAATGGCGGAAACCGTCAACATTCAGGATGAATTTCTGAAACGGGCGAAAAACGAGAAGATACCCGTCATCGTCTTTCTGACGAACAAGGTTCAGCTCCACGGAGTGATAGCCGGATTCGACCGCTTCGTGGTTCTGCTGGACGCGACCGGGAAACAGCAGATGATATACAAGCACGCGATCACGACGATCACTCCTTCGGTGCCGATCACAAACCTCAAGATATTCCGCTCACCCCAGCCGCCGCAGGAGCCTTAACAGCCGGCAGGATAAACATGGATTTCGTGAAAATGCATGGTCTCGGCAACGACTTTGTCGTGCTCGAAAAGACCGGGCTTGAGGACGTATCGTCGCTGAGCAGGCGGCTGTGCGACAGGCACTTCGGGATCGGCGCGGACGGACTCGTCCTCATCCTGCCGTCCGACCGCGCGGACTTCAGGATGCGGATAATCAACCCCGACGGCTCGGAGGCGGAGATGTGCGGAAACGGCATCCGCTGCGCCGCGAAGCGATTCCTCGAGCGCGGGAAGACGTACTCGACGGAAGAAAACGCCGTCGAGCTGATCGTCGAGACACTCGCGGGCATACGCCTCGTTCGCGCGTTCCGCGACCCCGCGGGCGCGTTCGGCAGAATCGAGGTCAACATGGGCGAACCCGTGCTCTCGCCCGAGGCGATCCCCGTCCTGATTGACGCCGAACGCGTTCTCGACCACCCGCTCGACGTGGACGGAAAACGCTATCCCGCGACGTGCCTCTCGCTGGGGAATCCGCACTGCGTGCTGTTCCTCGACGAGGACGTCGGGGACGTGGACGTCGCGGCGCCGGGACGCCTGATCGAGTCCCTGCCGATCTTCCCCAACCGGACGAACGTGGAATTCGTGAACGTGCTCGGGAAGGGTGAAATAAAGCTGCGCGCGTGGGAGCGCGGCGCGGGGGAGACGCTCGCGTGCGGCACGGGCGCGTGCGCGGCGGTCGTCGCGGGTTTTCTCACGGGCAGGCTCGACGAGAAAGCGACGGCGCGCCTGCCGGGAGGCGACCTCGAAATCGTGTGGACGAAAAACGGCGCCGTGCTCATGACCGGACCCGCGGAGACCGTCTTCTACGGTTCAATCCCGGATCAAAGCCCCCGCGCGTCCGACCGAACGGCGGGGTGATCGGCGATCATCAGGTTCGCCAAGAGGATTGACAAAATACCCCCGTACCTGTTCGCCGAGCTTGACAGGAAGCGGGAACAGGTCGCGGCGCGCGGCGTGGAGGTCATCAGCCTCGCCGTGGGCGACCCGGACCTTCCCACGCCGCAGCCGATCATCGAGAGCCTCTGCCGCGCCGCGAACGATCCGGCAAACCACGGGTACCCTTCGTACGAGGGGATGTACGAGTTCAGGGAAGCCGCCGCGAACTGGTACGGGCGGCGTTTCGGCGTCGCGCTCGACCCCGCTGCCGAGGTGGTCTCTCTCATCGGCTCGAAGGAAGGCATCGCGCACGTCTTCTTAGCCTTCGTCCAGCTGGGCGACATCTCCATCGTGCCGTCCCCGGGCTACCCCGTGTACCACATGGGAACTCTTCTTGCCGACGGCACGCCCTACTTCATGCCGCTCACCAGAAAGAAAGCCTTCCTTCCCGACCTTGAGTCCATCCCCGGCGAGGCGCTCGAGAAGGCGAAGATCATGTTCATCAACTACCCCAACAATCCGACCGCCGCCGTGGCGAGCCTCGAATTCTTCCAGAAAGCCGTGAACCTGGCGAAGAAACACAACATCGCGCTGTGCCACGACCTGGCGTACTCGGAACTCGCCTATGACGGTTACGTTCCCCCGAGCATACTCCAGGTGGAAGGGGCGAAGGACGTCGCCGTGGAATTCCATTCCCTCTCAAAGACGTTCAACATGACCGGCTGGCGCGCGGGTTTCGCCGTGGGCAACGCCCAGATCATCCGCGGGCTGTCAACGATCAAAACGAACGTGGATTCCGGGCTGTTCCAGGCGATACAGCGCGCGGGCGTCACCGCCCTGAACGAGGTCGGCGAAGAGCATCTCGCCGCGATACGCGAGACCTTCCGCGAACGCAGGGACGCCATGGTCGAGGGACTCAACTCCATCGGGTGGAAACTCAGGAAGCCGAAAGCCACGTTCTACGTGTGGGCGCCCGTGCCCGGGGGCATGACCTCCGTCGAGTTCACGACGAGACTCCTCGAGGACGCCGGAGTCCTTGTCACGCCGGGCGTCGGCTTCGGCGAGCACGGCGAAGGATACTTCAGGGTCTCCTATACCACACCGGTCGAGAAGATCGAAAAAGCGATCGAACGCCTGGGAAAACTCAAACTTTGAACACACCGCCGTTCCGCCCCGAAACCAGTTTGCAACGTCCCAATGTCCGGGGGCAATTCCGCAAAAAAAGAATCTGGAATGTCCAATGTTGTGAACTTTCGCACATTCTTCGTCACGATGGATTGCGACGTCATCCGCCTTGGACTGCGGCGAGTCATCGCCGCCTTCACTCCCGCGCGGAGCGCGGGAAACAAGGCGGTGTTTGCACACCGCACTCCAAGGGGCTTCGCGCATACTGTTTTTCGCATGATCGGATTTGCATCGGACATACATAAAATTCATTTGCCTTTAAAGCTTCCTCCGTGGAGCGGGAATCAAAAAGTACGAAAGTTCACATGTTCAATCTAAAATTTAAAAGTAAAACTAAAATGACAGGCTGGAAGCCTGTCCCACTGAAAGGCTCGAAACCTGTCCCACTGACAGGCTCGAAACCTGTCCCACTGACAGGCTGGAAGCCTGTCCCAATTCCCGGCTCCATGGCGGAGCATGGAGCCGGCGAGGTTGTTCACCGGAGTCATCCAGTTCAAGAAATCATTCAAATCGGCGAAGGATGCGGGAAACTGCCTTTTTTTATACTTCGGTTTCTTTTTCCGGTTCGTTATACATTCTACATTCAAAATTCTACATTTTAGATTCGTATGACAGACCCGCTGCAAAGGCAAGAAGGGCGCATCAAGTTTCCCGCGGACTTTGGGACGTTACCAATCCGTTTGATCCGGCGCGATGCGTCTCCGCGCGCGCTCCGCTGAGCGCGACCCCCGCCGGGCAGCGCGCATGGATAAAGCCCCTCCAAGAGAAAAGGCGATCCTCGCCGGGTTCGACGACGTCTCGCCCGACCCCGACGAGGGCACGTTCGATGAACTGTCCCTGCTTGCGGACACCGCCGGCGCCGCCGTCGTAGAAAGGGTGGTTCAGCGCAGGAAAAAGATCACGCCGGACCACTTCATGGGGCGCGGCAAGATCGAAGAGCTTGCCGAACGCGTCAGGCAGACCGGCGCCGGGCTTGTCGTGTTCAACCACGAACTGTCGCCCCTCCAGTTCAGGAACATCGAACGGAAGACCGGCGTCAAGGTCGTTGACCGCACGCAGCTCATACTCGACATCTTCGCCATGCGCGCGGGCAGCCGCGAGGCGAAAATCCAGGTCGAACTCGCTCAACTCGAATACCTCCTGCCGAGGATAACGGGATTCGGCACGGAGCTGTCGCGGCTGGGGGCGGGCATCGGCACGAGGGGACCCGGCGAGACCAAGCTCGAAATGGACCGCAGAAGGATTCGCAGGCGCATCTCGACGCTCAGAAAGAGATTGACGCACGTTGAAAGATCGCGCGCCGTCCAGAAACAGAGGCGGCTGAAAACCGGCGTCCCCGTCGTCGCCCTCGTCGGCTACACCAACGCGGGAAAAACCACGCTGTTCAACGCCGTATGCGGCGAGAGCGCCTTCGTTGAAGACAGGCTGTTCGCGACGCTCGATCCACTCAGCAGAACCCTGTTTCTTCCGCGCGCCGGCAGGATCATCGCCGTTGACACCGTCGGCTTCATCCGCGGTCTGCCGGTGAAACTCGTCGAGGCGTTCAAGTCCACGCTCGAGGAGGCTGTCTACGCGCACGTTCTCGTGCACGTAGCCGACGTGTCGCATCCCGAATGCAGGCGCCAGATGGAGACAGTGCGAAAGCTCATCGCCGAACTCGCCGCCGCGGACACGCCGGTGGTAACGGCGCTGAACAAGATCGATCTCGTCGGGGACGCGGGGGTTTTAGAGGTTCTGAAAAAGGAAAACGAGCCGTCGGTCGCCGTTTCGGCGCTGAACAAGATCGATCTCGACAAGCTCAAGGAAACGATTGACGCCCTGATTACGAGGCGCGGCGGGGGCGCGCGTGCGCGCGAAACGGCTCAATTGAGATAATCGCGCAGGACTTCGCTGCGCCGCAGCTGGCGCAGCTTGACTATCGCCCTCTCCTCGATCTGCCTTATCCTCTCGGGCGAGAGGCGGAATATCCTGCCCACTTCCCTCAGCGAGCGGGACTCTCCGGTGTCAAGCCCGAACCTCATCCGCAGGACTTCCTTCTCTTTGTCCGTGAGCGCCTGGTCGAGCGCCTTCGCGAGGTCTTCCCTCATCTGCGTCTCGATGCTCATGGTTATCGGGGGGGCGCTTCCGCGGTCCTCGAGCACGTCCAGGTACTTGCTCGAGTCCGCGTTGTCGCTTATCGGCGCGTCCAGCGACACGGTTCCGGGTATGAGTGACAACAGCTGCTTCGCCATGGCGGTGTCCATCTTCGCCCTTTTGGCGATTTCGTTGATCCGCGGCTCCCTTTTCAGTTCGATCTTGAGCGACTGGCTCGCCTTCAGAAGATTCTTCAGGTGGGAGGGGAAATTCGAGGGTTTCTTGACGGTGTCGCCGTAACGGAGCACGGCATCCTCGATCGCCTGCCTGATCCACCACGTCGCGTACGTGCTGAACCTGAATCCCCTGCCGGGGTCGAACTTTTCGGAGGCGGTGATGAGTCCGACTATGCCCTCGTGGACAAGGTCCTCGTAGTCAAGCCCGCGTCCGAGGTTCTTTTTGGCGATGCTTATAACGAGCGGCAGATTTTTCTCGACGAACCTGTTCCGCCCGTCAATGTCGTCCTTGTCGAAAAAAGCGCTGTACTTCCCGTCTTCTTTCCTTTTCATCTTGCCCATGGCTCGCTCCTCCGGTAAACGGCGCCTCCCGTCAGGGGTCGCTCATCATTAACAACAGGCTGTTGCCGTAAACGGTTCCATTTTATTCGAACCGGGCAGGGTTTCTTATGAGTGAGGGATTCCCGTGGAATCCCCGAGGCGCTTCATCGTCAGTGTCTCTCTCTGACCTTCCCCCCCGTCCGACCCCTTACTCACTCCGCGCCGCCCGATTGGCTTCAGCCCCATTACCCTACATTTTCCATAGAGTATTATACACGAAACCCGGAAACGTGTAAATCACCTTTCCGGAAAATTATTTTTCGGCTTGAATACTTGCTTTTTTATCAAAATGTCCTCCGGTGCCCCGAACCCGAATCCGTGGGGACGCGCTCCTGAATTTATGGGACATGACCCGAATTCGCTTTTTAACCCGGTATTGTGTCCCCGAAATTCCGCCTGAGTTGTGTAAATACGCCATTTTGAATCAATACGACACTTGAACTGCCCCCCGCGGATATGATACACTGAATCCGCTCATCTTATGACTTTATCGGTCGGACTTCGGATTATTCAGTTTTCACGGATGACCCGGCGAGGACGTCCGAAAGCCCGTCCGACCCGTTGTGGACGCCGACGGCAATGCAGCTGACATCCCCGGAATTCGCGCTGCCCACCTTCCTCGTCGAAAAGCCCGGTGAGCTTGAAGACGCCGTTGAGCGCCTCGCGTCCGCCGGCGAGTGTGCCGTGGACACCGAAAGCAACAGCCTTTACGCGTACCAGGAGCGCGTGTGCATGATACAGGTCTCGACCGCGGACGCAAATTTTCTGATAGATCCGCTGAAAACGGGGGAAGTCCCGCAACTCGGAAAAATCATGTCCGACGCGGGGATGAGGAAATACATGCACGGCGCCGATTACGACATCGGGTGTATGAAGCGCGACTTCGGTTTTGAATTCAGGAACGTTTTCGACACGATGACGGCGGCGAAGCTGCTGAAGCTGCCGCGCATAAGCCTCGCGTTCCTTGTCGAACACTTCGCCGGCGTGAAGCTGAGCAAAAAGCTGAGGAAGTCGGACTGGGGAAAACGCCCCATACCGCCCGGACACCTCGTGTACCTTGCCAGGGACACCGAATACCTAATAGAGGTCGGTCGCAGGCTCGACGCCATGCTGAAAGACGCTGGGGTCGAGGGGAAGGCGGCAGAGGAGTTCCGCGCTGTGGAGTCGAGGGCGGCGCTGCCCCTCGTGCGGGACACTTCCTCCATGTGGAACGTGAAGGGGGTCTTCAGCCTGGATAAAAAACACATTCCGGTGTTTTACAGGCTGTACCAGTGGAGGGAACGTGAGGCGCGGAGGCGTGACGTTCCGCCGTTCAAGGTGCTCGGACACGCGACGCTGCTGTACGTCGCCCGCCTGGAGAGGTGCGACGAAAACGCGCTTGCGAAGGCGCCGGGGGTGACGAGGCTGGTGATGAGGCGGTACGGCGCGGCGATACTCAACGCGGCGCGGGAGGGTGTGAAGACCCCATTGAGCCGCGTGCCGCGCCCGCCTCGGGGGCGGGGCAGGATGAACCGGGGGTCATGGTGACGCCGCGACACAGGGGAATTGACCGCGGAGACACAGAGAAAGGGCTTTGACGGCGCCGGATTTCAGCGCAGATCGGCGATGATTTTTTCGAGTTTTTCCTCCGCGCGCCGCCTGTCGTTCTCGTCGCCGCGCACGAGGTACAGCACGTATTCGAGGTCCCTCACTATCCGCGAGGCGTCGCATTCGAGCCGCCTGTCGCCCGTCGCCGCGGGGAAATACTGAAGCGACGAGAGAGCGCCGTTGAGTTTTTCGGCGACCTTATCTCGCTTCGCGTAGGAGGAGGCGTAGTCCCTCGCGTCGAGCAGTTCCCGTATGGCGAAGTAATACGGGCTTTCGGGCTTGTCTTCCACGCGCGGATGCTTCGCCCTCATCTCGATGTACGCGCGGTTCACGTCCGAGGGCAGGACGTTGGCGCTCATTTCGAGGCGCGCCCTGTCAACGACGCCGGGGAGGGGGATGGTGTAGGTCTGTCCCCTCCGCACCCATGTTTTGAAATCCTGCGTGACGGTTTTCACGGCGCCCCCCAGGTTGTACGTGAGCGTGTAGCTTTCGACGTAGGTGTCGCCGTTGTTCTTGAAAAACCCCCTGTGGAGGGGCGAGTATATCTCGAGTTCGAACACGGTCGTCGTCTCTCCGGCGACCTTCTGGAAGACGCCCCTGTTGTGGTCCGCATCCACCTTTGTCCTGACGAAAGCTTGAGGCTCGATTGAGCCGTCCGTCACAACGCTTGCGAACTGGTAGCCCTGCCCGCCGGGGATGGGACCGCGCAGGAGATGTACCGCCTCGTCTATGAGGGGTATCGTTTTTTCCTCGTAGTTGTACCCGCCGGCTTCGACGGTCTTTATTGATTCGTTTATCTTTTTCACGGCGCTCCGGGGGTCGGAATAGTCCACTATCCGCGTTGCCCGCGAAACCCCCGCCGCCGTCAGAAAGACCACACCCGCCGCCGACAGAACGCAGCGATTGAACGCCCTCATCTTTTTTCTCCTTTCATCCCGGAAAGTTCGTTGTTCACGACGCACGCGCCGTTTGAATAGTCCGGGCTGGGAATCGGCGCGGCGCACCGGCCTGCCGCAGGCGGGGAAATCGCTTCCTGCGGACGCCGCCGCGCCCGCGCGGTCCCTTGCCTGATTTTCAATTCATTTTACCATCCTGCGCCGCACGCGACAAACGGCTCGGAGGGGCGCGGCGCCGCGTTCGCCGGCGCTGGATTCACGCCCTGCCTTTCATGAAAAAAACCGCTTGAAACTTACACAACCCGGCGCCGCGCGTGAACGGCGCCGCCGCCGAAGTTTACGCCACAACATCCGTGAAACGCGGGTAATCACGTGCGGCTCGAGGAACGGGTGTTTTTTACGGGTCGTTGCAAAACCGGCGCGGCGGTCATATAATCTATTCTGTAAGGGCTTTCGGAAGGTCGAAGATGGCGATAATAAATCCGCCCATGGAGTTGCGGGAAAAACTCGGCGACGCGGCAACGGACGCCCTCGTTGTGCTCATAAACCAGGCGGACGGGAACGTGAAGGAGGACGTTATCACTCTCGTCGAGGAAAAATTCGAGAGGCGGCTCGCCGGGGAGTCAGCGAAAACAAGAGGAGAAATCGCCGCCCTCGATGTAAAGATAACGCAGGTCAAATCCGATCTCGAGGTAAAGATAACGCAGGTCAAATCCGACCTCGAGGTAAAGATAACGCAGGTCAAATCCGATCTCGAGGTAAAGATAGCGCAGTCGAAGTCGGAACTCATCAGGTGGATGTTCATATTCTGGGCAGGACAGATCGCCGTTCTCACGGGGCTTCTTTTCGCGTTCTTCAAGTAAATAACAGGTCGTATCCCTGACGCATGATGAGCGGGGGCCGGGCGGAAACGGCGTCCCCGCCGCTGACGCTCGGTTATAGAAAAGCCCCTCGCACGAGGGGCTTTTGAGGTCGTATCAGGCGGCGCTCGGAATCAAATGCCGAGGAGATTCAGCATTGCGCCCGGCTGCGCGTTCGCCTGGGCGAGGATTGCCACCCTCATCTGTCCGAGTATGCCAAGTTTCGTGTTTTCGGTGATCGCCTCGGCGAAGTCGGTGTCGGCGATGCGCGAGTTTGCAGCCGCGAGGTTTATCCGCTGTGCGCTGAGGTCGTTGACGGAGTAGTTGAGCCTGTTTTCGGTGATGCCCAGCCCCGCGCGCTGCGTGGAGATTTCCGCGAGTGCGTTATCAATCGCGGTGATGGCGTCGCGCGCGTTGGCGGCGGTTGTGACGTCCTGAGCGGCGACCTGCTCGCCGATCCCCTCGTTGCCGAGCGTGTTGGCGGTGGAGGGGTTGACGGTGACGTCAATCTGGTTTTCGGCGCCGGCGTTGGGACCGACCTGCGCCGCCTGCGTGCCGAAGGGATTGGCTTCGGACGTGAGCTGCTTTGTGTTGAACGTGGAGGCTTCGCCGGCGCGGGTGAGTTCGGCGCTGAGGGACTGGAATTCCTGGTTGAGCCTCGCCCTGTCGGCGTCCGTCATGGTGGCTTCGTTGGCGGCGCGGACGGAGACGTCTCGCATCCTGCCGAGTATTTCCGTCTGATTGCCGAGCGTCGCTTCGGCGGTGCGCGCGAGGTTCACCGTGTCCTGCGCGTTGTAAATCGCCTGTTCGGTTCCCCCGATCTGCGCCCTGAACCCCTGTGACAGAGCAAGCCCGCTGGGGTCTATGAAGGCAAAGGGTATCCTCTGTCCCGAAGACAACTGGGCGAGGTTTCGCTGCATCCCCACCCCCTGGAGACGCAGCATGTTAAGGGCGAAGAGCGAATTACTGCCTGTTACTCCCTGAATTCCGAGCGGCATGACTGACACCTCCCTGTGTAATTATACTCTTCCTTCGTATATGATACACTGTTATAATGAATAAATAAACACATCTTGAAAATTTTTTTCCATGGCTTTTTCGGGGAACCTCTTTGAGTCGTTGAAAAAGTACCGGGCGCTGACGCTGCTCATACTGGGCGGATTTCTGCTTCTGTCGCTGTATATTATCAAGAACCCCCCATGGTTCCCGCCGCGAAAGCCCCCGCCCCCCGCCGCCGGAACGCCGCCCGGCGGCGATGCGGAGTCCCGCCGGGACGGCGGCGCGCCCGTCTCGGAGGAAGAATTGCAGGAGATGTTCCGTCTGTGGGACGAGGCGCGGTACGGATTTCCGCTGCGCGGCGCCGGCGACGCGGAGAGCCGGCGCAGACGGAGCGCATCCGTTCCGAATCACACGCCGCCGAAAGAGCGCCGGTGAAGTTCACGTGACGACCGGGATGGGCTGAACGTTCCGCGTTGACTTACTCCATCCATCACGGCGGCGCCCGCGGGTGCGCGAGAGCGGACGCACAGCCGCGGAATACGCGCACAACGGGCGGGGGGCGCCGGGACAGCCCGTTGCTGTCAGTTCATCGCCGGCGGCGTTCCTTCGAAAGAATCCCGGAGCAGCGCAGGGGATGTATAATTCGGCGCGAGGCTGCCGGGGAACGCGGCGGCAGTGAGCAACGGGAAATGGGAAGAAACTGCACGGAAAGAGCAACCGACGGGGGTTCGTTCGGGGCGTGGATAGAGGACGAGCACGGACTGCCGGCGTACGAATACACGTGCGACCAGGACGCCGTGCCCGCGGCGGCGGCATTCACCACGGGGCGCGGCTCGAACGTTCACTTTCACCAGGTTGGAAACGACCGGATCACGGCGGTGGCGAGCAACCGGGGCGAGGTACAGGCGCTGGAGTCATCGCGCGGACTTCAGTGGTTGAATTACTACGACGCGCGGCGGCTGTGTCCCGGCGGCGGCATCGCTCTCCTTATCGAGGGCGGGCGGATGAGCGACGATCTGTACCGGGCGGGGGCGCCGGGGCGGGGTTACCGTCGCATATTCGGCGCGGGGTACTTCCGCAAGATCGGTTTTCACGGCGGGTTGCGGTTGGACCACCGTGTCATCGCGCCGTTCGGCGACGACCCGGTGCTGGTCTGCGAGGCTGTTCTCATGAACGAGACCGGAGCGGAGCGGCGCGTGAGGCTGATGGAGTTTTTCGGAGTGAACCTGCACTATATGGCGGGAGCGCTGTTGTACACGACGCGGGGGCGAAGATATTTTCACCCCGCGCCGGGGGTAAACCTGTTTTTTCGGCTCGCCGCCGGGGCAGCCGGGAACCTGATTGACGCAGAGGCGCGGAGGGACCGGTTCGCGCGGAGGTTTTTTTTTCGCGCGCAGAAGGACGCCGCCGCCGGGGCGGTGTACCTGTCTCCTGAATACCGAGGGGCGCGCCGTCCGCCGAGGGACCGACCGAGCAGCTGGAATTACTACCCGCGCGGGCTTTTTCTGTCGTCGCTTTCCGGCGCCGCCGAAGAGGTCCACACCGACGCGCGCGAATTAGTGAAGCGCAGCGGTGGTTTCAGGGACAAGCCGCTTGCCGTCGGCGGAGGAGAAGGGAGAGAGATACTGCCGCCGTGCCTTTGCGTGGGCGCGGACGTTTCGGTAATGCCGGGGGAAACGCAGCGGCGGGCGTTTCTGTTCGGAGCCGCTGACAGACCCGAGGCGGAGCGCCTGATCGCGAGATACCGCGAGACCGCGGCAGGGAGGGAAGATTTTTTTTCGCAGAGCGCGGCGGCGCGGCTGAAGCACGCGGCGGTGTTCACGGCGCCGACGGGCGGATGGAACGCTGCGCGGGAGGCGAAGTGGAACTCATACTACAGCCGGAGCGCGTTTCTTTATGATGAATCTCACGGGCGTCACTACACACCGCAGGGAGGGGCGTACGAATACCTTCACGGGATGCGCGGTGCGGTGCGTGACCTCGCGCTGTTTTCAGCGGGACTCATATACCTCGCGCCGGAGCTGTCCCGCGAACTCCTGGAGTACTGTTTCAGGCTGATGACGCGGTCGGGGCGGATCATGTACGCGGCGCACGGTTTTGGGAAGGCAACCGGGGCGGTGGTGCACGGGCGACCGTCCGACCTGCAGCTTTTTCTGCTGTGGGCGCTGACGGAATACGTTTTTTTCACGCGGGACTTCGGGTTTCTGGACCGCGCGGCGCCGTTCCACCCGCGCGGTTCGGGCGAATCGTCAATCAGGGAGAGGGTGTGCCTGGCGCTCGAGTACATATTCAGCCGGATCGGGCTGGGGCGGCACGGTCTGATGAGAGCGGGGGACGGGGACTGGAACGACGGCATATCGCTGTTCGTGCGTGATCGCGGGCGGTTCATCCGGCGCGGGGAGAGCGCGTTCAACACGGCAATGGCGCTGTACGTGCTGCCGCGGGCGGCAGATCTGGCGGAGGAATGGGACAGGGACGCGGCGTGCCGGGCGCGCGAGTTCGCGTGGAAGCTGAGGGAGGCGGTGGTGAAGAGCTTCAACGGGAGGTGGTTTCCGAGGGCGTACGACGGGGCGGGGCGTCCGCTGGGAGACGATCGCCTTTTTCTCGAGCACCACGCGTGGCTGCTGATCTCGCGGGCGCTGCCGGAAAGCATGGCGCGGTCCGTGGTGGAGAACGTGCACGATGTACTCGACGCGCCGTCGGCGTTCGGGCAGTACGTACTGTACCCGCCGATGAAGACGCCGCTGGGGCACTTCGCGCCCGGGTGGGACGTGAACGGCGGCGCGTGGTACGCGATGGGGTTTCTGCTCGCCTGGGGCTACGGGAAGTACGACCCTGCGAAGGCATGGGAGTGCTTTCGGAAGAACTCGATGGCACACAAGGCGACGGTGTACCCCGACGTGTGGTACGGCATCTGGACTGGACCTGACAGCATAAACGCGGATTACGCGCGGCGTCCGGGAGAGACATTCTTCCACGTGCCGACGCCCGGGACGGATTTTCCGGGGATGAACCTGAACCTGCACGCGTGTTTCATCGCGGCGCTGGTGAAATTGTGCGGGATCGAGCCGGGGAAGGACGGTGTTGAGCCTTCGCCGCTTCTGCCGTTCGATGAGTTCGCGCTGGAGACGCCGACGTTCCGCGTCGAGCGGCGCGGCGGGGTGATAAAGTTCGAGAGGAAAAGACAGGTGGCGGCGGCAAAAGGGTCAACAAGCGAACGTCAGATTCAGAATGATGAATAACGAAGCAGGAACCGCCGTTATCACAGCCGCGGATGCGCTTGCCCTCGTGGAATCCGAATTATTCAAAAAGCCTGAATAATTAGCGTGGAAACATTCAGCCCTTGATCCTTATAAAAACGACTTCATCATCCGAACCCGGCAGGACGAAAAACGCTTCCGTGTTATGCAGCCTGCCGATTAATTTTTTAGAGCGGGCATAACCGAGTACGAAAAACGCCGTGGACAGGGCGTCGGTCTCAATCGCCGTGTCCGCCGTTACTGTGACGCTCAGCACACCGGCTGCGGGGAGGCCGGTTCGAGGGTCCATGATGTGCGAGTAGCTTTTTTCACCTATGCGCACGAATCTTTCGTAGCTGCCGGATGTTGCCGCCGCCCGGTTTTTCAGGCGCAGAGTTTTCAGAACGTTTCCTGCCTTCAGCGGATCACGGATACCCACTTTCCAGGCGCTCTCGCCGGGCGGGGAGCCTAACGCGTATATATTTCCTCCGAGGTTCACAAGGGCGTTTTCGATTCCTTCTTTCCTCAATTCATCCACCGCCAGGTCAACGGCGTATCCTTTCGCAATGCCGCCGAGGTCTATCCACATTCCGGGAACGGTGAAGCCGACCGTTTGATTTTCCTTATCTATGACTATTTTTTTGCAGCCGACTTTTTCGAGCGCGGAACGCACCGCTTCATCGCCGGGGAGATCCTTGCGCGCACTGATAAACCCCCATATTTCCATGAGCGGACCGACGGTGACGTCGAACGCGCCATCGGTCATTCGAGAAAACGCGATGCTTTTTTCGATCAGTTCCATCATGCCGCGGCTCACCCGCACGGGCGATTCGTATGCCGCCGCGTTGAGAAGTGAAAGTTCGCTCTCCTTTTTATACACGCTCATTGAATCATCCACGTCGTCGAAAACAGTGAAAACTTTCTTCATCGCCTCAGCGGTTTTCCCCTCGTCCTCCCCGTAAATCGTCACTTCGGCGATGGTCCCCATCACCATGACGCTGCGATGCTCTTTCACGGGACCGCCTGCCGGCGCAACGGACGGTGTAAATGTCTGAAAAAGGAGTGCCGCTAAAATCAGCAGTTTGCATACGCCGCGGGCGGATTTTTCCGGCATAAAACTCATACCCGCTCCTCCCCGGATGCCCGCGCCGCGATTCCGCCGAAAGTGAGCCGGTCATAAGAAATACGAACAGAAGGTGGGGGACAAATCGCCAAGAATAATCCAGAAATCATAAACAAACTTTACAACAATTCCGCTGTACATTTCCATTATGGATAACTCCCGGTTACTCCGATGCGAGGGTAATTGAGAAGAGACCTTTTCGCTTTTCCCTGTTCGCATTATCACACCTGACAAACCATTCTTGCGAAATCTCCCTGACACTCTCGGCGGAGCACAGTTCAATAGGAATATTGAAACTTCAACCCGTAAATAAGGTTGTTCTTTCCGTTTCCACCGGGACTTCGAATCCATTGAAAATCGGGCATAAGACTCAGAGAGTGCTGTGTCTGGAATTTGTAATAGACCTCCAGAACGGATTCTCCCGAACCTGCGCCCCGCTCACGGGAATAGGAGTTAATCCGCCCGGTTCCGAGGGCGACGCCGGCGGCATCTTCAGGTCGTGATTTGAGAAAGCCGTTGAACGCGACTCCCGCGCCCCAATATCTCGATATGAAACTGCGGTCGTCGGGAGTGTCGCCAAACTGAAGGAACAGCCCCGCTTTATGCGACAGCGGTTGATCGGCCACGAAGTAAAAACCGTGATTGTCATTGTGCTCTAATCCGTCGCAGCAATCGGAGATGTTACCGGTGTGTTTGAACATTCCGACTTTATAGACAGCATGAGGCTCATCTTCAACCGGGACGGTCGGGACATATCCGATTTCAAGCGCGTAAAACGTCTGATCGAAAGCTGTCTCGGTCTTTGATGTGCCGTCCGCCATCGCGCCGTCCGTGACCCCAAGCCGCGCATAGCCGAATTCCGGCAGCCATCGGCTGACCACCGCGCCAAAGGCATAATCAGGGAAAGTGGGAACCGGAAGATTCGGGATTACTCCGAATGCCGAATTGAGAAACTCCCCGGCGTTTTCGACTACCTGGAAGTCCGCCCCCGCATCCATCTGCCCAATCTTGAAGTATGACGAGGAGGGATAATCCCGCTGGTACAACAACTCGGATATCTGGGTGAAATTTCTGCCCTCGTCGTTGTTGACCCCGAAAATGTCTCCGAGTCTGCGTGAGGTTATGCCCGGACCCTGTCTGCTTTCCACATCGAAATTCAAGTTTCCGCTCCAGTCGGGTCCTGCTTTTGTAAAATCAACATTTAGAACGAGATGCGTATTGAAAGTGCATTCCCCGCCCCGCGTATCATTGTTGCCGTCCCGCGAAGTGAACAGACAAACTCCGGCGGCGTCTATATTTTTCGTGAGCCCGTACGCAAGCGCATTTTCAAACCCTTCCAGGTAGGATACGCGGGACTTGCCGCCCTCATGCGCCCCCCACGCATGAATCTGTGCGGTTACAAGAAAAAGAACTGACAACAGAACAAATCGGTGGAACTGCGAGATCATGTTTTTCATCCTCCTTACTTGTCTCAATCTCATAACTTGTGCTAAAATGAATATGGACAACGTAAAAGGCGCACTTCCTTTTACGGGACACCGGAAAGGGACCGTCGGCTTTCCAGGCAAGGCGGTCCTTTTACCTTATTGCGGATCGTTCACGCGCCGTGAACGATTCGGGCTTATATATCAAATACGGTCATTCGCCGGTCCGATGCGCGGCTCGGAAGTTTTCCCCCCTTTCAGCGCAGTCATCCGCGGCGTCGCAGCCGGAGCAGGCGCAGCGGGCGCGCCGGGCGGCTGTTCCGCGAAAGCGCCCGTACAGATAGTACACCGCCGCGGCGAGCGCGAGCGGGACAATGGTCCAGTCCAGAATATTCACATTCATCACCGTATCACCCGGTTCCGACGCCTGCGGCGCTGCCGAGCTGGAACACGGCGAAGCACACGAGCCATGCGAGTGCGGACTGGTAGGCTATCGAGAACAGGGGCCATTTCCAGGAGTTGGTTTCGCGTCTTATGACGGCGACGGTCGCCATGCAGGGGACGGTGAGGAGCGTGAAGAGCATGAGGACGTAGGCGACGAGCGGGTTGAAGACGGGGTCGTCTGCGATTTCCGCCCTGAGTCCCGCCGAGGTCTCGTCCGCCTCGCCGACGCTGTAAATGGTTCCGAGCGTGCTGACGACGACTTCCTTCGCGGCGAACGCGGCGACGAGGGCGACGTCCGCCTTCCAGTCGAACCCGAGCGGTCTGAAAACAGGCTCTATCGCCGCGCCGAGCCTGCCCGCGATGCTGTGCCTGAGCTGCCCCGCGGCGATCTCGTTTTTGAGCGCCGCGACCGGTCCGTACAGCGCGTCGTACTCCACGGTCCCCTCTTTCAGTCCCGCCTCCGCGGCCGCGGTCTCGAAACGGGCGTTCGCCTTTTCAAGACGGGATTCAAGTCCTTCTCGTCCGGGGAATCCGCGCGGCACCGCCGTCAGGAACCACATCACGACGGCGATGGCGAGAAGGATCGTTCCGGCTTTTTTGAGGTAAAGCCATCCGCGCTCCCACATGTGGATGAGAACGCTTTTGAGCGTCGGCGCCTTGTAGGGCGGAAGCTCCATGACGAAGGGGGTGGAAGGTCCCGGGAGAAGGAACGCCCGGAAAAGCCTCGCCATGAGGATGGCGGACGCCGCTCCGATGATGTAGAGGGAAAATATGACGTGACCTGCGGTCTCGGGGCGGAAGAAAGCGCCGGCGAGGAGGACGTAGACCGGGAGTCTCGCGCCGCAGCTCATGAGGGGAATGATCAGGATGGTCACGAGGCGGTCGCGCTGGCTTTCGAGCGTGCGCGTCGCCATGATCGCCGGAACGTTGCACCCGAAGCCGACGAGCATCGGTATGAAGGATTTTCCGTGCAGCCCGATGAGGTGCATCACCCTGTCCATGATGAACGCGGCGCGCGCCATGTAGCCCGTGTCCTCGAGGAGCGCTATGGCGAAAAACAGCAGCAGGATATTGGGCAGGAACACGAGCACGCCGCCGACGCCTCCTATGACGCCGTCCACCAGCAGCGACGCGAACAGCGAGCCGCCGAGGAGCGAGCCGAGGGCGTTCCCCGTCCAGACGAAGGCGGCGTCTATCCATTCCATCGGCGCGGCGCCGAGCCTGAATGTGAGCTGGAAGATGAGCCACATCAGCCCGATGAAGATGGGCAGACCGAGCGCGCGGTTCAGAACGACCGCGTCTATGGTGTCGGAGAGTGAACGGCGGTCTATGACCGACTTCGCGACGACTTCCTTCAACAGCCCGTTGATGAAACCGTAGCGGCTGTCCGCGAGGATGGTCTCCGGGTCCTCGCCGGTGACGGTTTTGAGGTGCGACGCGCTTTTAGCCGCCTCGGCGAGGACCTCCGCGCCGCCGGGCGCTTCCGCGACTTCGCCCGCCACCTGCCTGTCCCGTTCGAGAAGTTTGAGCGCGAGCCACCGCGGGTCGTAGTCCCGGACTAGGACGCCCGTCCCGTTTATCAGCGCGACCAGGCGCCCGACCTCGTCCTCGACTTCGCTGCCGTAGTACACCCTGACTTTCCTCCCCCTGCCCTTCCCTCCCGCGGCTTCGAGGACGGCGCCGACGATCTCCGCCATGCCCCTGCCCTTCGTCGCCACGGTGGACACGACCGGCACGCCTAAAAGCTCCGAGAGAAGCCCGACGTTTATCCTCAAGCCCTTCGCCTCGGCGACGTCGGTCATGTTGAGCGCGATCACGAGATTCGCGCCCAGCTCGATCATCTGCACGGCGAGGTACAGGTTGCGCTCGAGGTTGGAGGCGTCCACTATGTCAACGACCACGTCGGGGTTCTCGCGCACCACGAAATTGCGCGCGATGATCTCGTCGAGGGAATATGCCGTGAGGCTGTATGTGCCGGGGAGGTCAACGACCCTGATCCTGACGCCGTCGGTGTGGAGGAAACCTTCTTTTCTCTCGACGGTGACGCCGGGCCAGTTGCCGACGTGCTGGCGGGCGCCCGTGAGGTTGTTGAAGACGGAGGTTTTGCCCGAGTTGGGGTTTCCCGCGAGCGCGACAGTGAGGTTTTTCGTGGTCATGGGGTTTCTCCCATCGAGCCGCCGGCGGCGCAGCGTGCCTCGTCGTAAACTGCGCGCCGGTTGTTGCGTATCAGCGCGTGAGCAGAACCATAACTTTTTCAGCCATTCCCCTGCCGAGGGCGAGCCTTGAGTCGCGGACGCTGACTACGACGGGACCGCCTCCGGGGTTGCTCACGACTTCGAACTCCACGCCCGGGGTCAGCCCCATGTCGGCAAGCCTCGCCGTCAGTTCCCTGCCGCCGATGATTTCGCTGAGCGCCGCCCTTTCGCCGGAGCTGACCGCCGCGAGGGGGACGAGCGCGGTCCTCCTGCCGAGGCAATCCGGGCAGATGCCGTATATTTCGAGTTTGTGGTTCAGTGCGCGGAAGCCCGTGCCCAGGGCGATGGAGTCCTGGAGTTCCTCGAGGGCGTGGTTGAAAAACTCGGAGATTTTCCCGCATTTTACGCACACCATGTGGTCGTGGTGCTCGGTGAGGTGGCGGTGTTCGTAGAGCGTTCCGCGCTCATCGAAGACGCTCTTTCTGGCGAATCCGTACTCGACGAGCAGGTTCATGGCGCGTTCGACGTCTTCGGTGGCGCATCCGGGATGGCGCCCTGCGCATTCCTTCGCGAGGGTGTCGAGGGAGAGGTGTTCGTCGGTGTCGAGGAAGAATTCCACCGTTTTTTTCTGCGCGGGGGTGAGCCGGATTTCCGCCTGCGCGATCATCCTCTCGAATTCCCTTTTCAGTTTTTCGTTCAGGTTCGTTTCCTTCACGCGATCGTCCCGCGGCGCGCCTGTTAGGCGTTCCTAACAGAAATTTTAAAAAAAATCACGCTTCCACCTCGATCTTCGCCGCCTCCTCCTTCCGCAGCGAAAGATGATAGCCCCTGATGAGCACGTCCACGGGGTCGCCGAGCGGAGCGACTCTGACGATCCTCACCTCGGCGCCGCGCGTCAGCCCCATTTCCGAAAGCCTCTTGCGCAGTTCCCCCCTCGCTTTCAGCTTCGTTATTTTCACGCGCTCGCCGGGGGCGGCGCCTGAGAGGGTCCTCGATTCCCGCCCGCCGCCGTCAGCGCTCACGGCGCTCCCGGCGGAACCCGCGCGCGCCGCGGGTCCGCCGGGGGTCGCAGCGGCGCCGCCCTCACCCGCCGAGGTCTCCGCCCATTGTGCGAACCGTATCAGTTTTTCGACGGTTTCCCTGTGGAGGACGTGTTCCGCGCGGCAGGCGTCCTCTTCGGCGGTCCTGCTCTCGACGTTGAGCACGTTGTGGAAAAAGTGGTACAGTTCCTCGTGTTTTCTGTGAACAGCCCGCGCGAGGCGCTCGCCTTCGTCGGTGAGCTGCACGTATCGGCGCTTCACGTACTTGATGAGCTTTTTCTCGGCGAGTTTGCGCATGCTGCCGGTCACGCTTGGCATTGTCACGTCAAGGTACGTGGCGATTTCGGCGACCCTTACGGCATTGTGGACTTTCTGAAGGATGTATATCGCCTCGAGGTAGTCTTCGAGGGCTTGCGAGACGCCGGCGTTTTTTTCCGCCAAGTTAAGCCTCCGCTCTCAATTAGGCACGACTAATTATAAATACGCCCGCCCGGCGCCGTCAAGGGGGTGTAAAAAAATCTCCACCCCCTCCCGGACGCTCCGGCGAACCGTGCAATCCCGTTCGGAGGAAAATTCCGCGGACGACCGCGCCGGCTATCACGCCGACGGTCGGCGCGTACTCTTGACCCCGCGTAACGTGCCCCCCTTGCCCTTGCCCGTGCCCTTGCCCGCGCCCGTGCCCCTGCCCCTGCCCGTGCCCTT
>JBFMFE010000053.1:0-14304 GCA_040752295.1 bacterium | reverse complement strand
GACGTCTCGTCAGACGAAGCGTCCCCATGCGGGGACGCGTCTGCCGAGGGACGGAATCGAACCGCCGACGCAGGGATTTTCAGTCCCTCGCTCTACCGACTGAGCTACCTCGGCCGAGTGATGGCGTCACGCCTGCCAAGCGTTTGAATTATAGTTTTGCCGTCCGGGCGGGTCAAGGTTGTCCGGGACGCTTTCGCGGAGTTGCCGGGAACGCCGGGCGCGCGGGTCAGGTGGATATTGCCCTGCGGATTTTCGATTCCGGGTAGGCGAGGAATGCGATGAAACCGGCGGCGGCGAATGCGGCGGCGGCGGGTCCGGTGAGCCTTACGCCGAGCGGTGCGGCGGCGGCGTATCCGAACGAGTTGAACATGAGCGACATGACGAGTGAGCTGCCGCCGAGGACGAGCTTGAGGAAAAGCCCCTGTGCGCCGAAGTACATTGATTCGCGCCGTTCGCCGGTGAGTTTTTCGTCGAAGTCGGTAAGGTCGGCGACGATGGCGTTCGGGACGACGAAGAGGGCTGCGAGGGGGATGCCCGCGAGCGCGATCACCGTGTAGCCGAAGGCGCGGGGGTCGAGGGGGTTCGCCGGATGCCCTATGAGATAGATCATGGGCAGGAGAATGGAGAAGAGGGCGAGGCAGACGAGCATCACGGCTCGTTTGCCGAGGCGCCGCGAGAGGAGGTTGACGGCGGGGAACGAGGCGAGTGCGACTCCCATGTTGAGCGCCATGAGTGTCGCCATGCCGCCTTCGGGCAGGTTCATCAGGACCGTGAGGTAGTACGACACGCCCTGCGTGACGATGTTGAAGCCGAACCAGAAGGAGAGCGTGCCGCAGAGGTAGACGAGGAAGGGACGATTCGAGATGGTGGCGCGGAGGGAAGCGAACATGCTCATGGAGGAGGGCAGGGAGGCGCAGTGTTTTTTTTCGTTGAGGGCGGCGAGGGGGGCGTAGAAGGCGAGCGCCGCGGCAGCCGCCATGACCCACGCCATTGTTCTGAAGCCGAAGTTCTCTATGAGAACGCCCGATGCGATGAACGCAGTCGCGACGCCGGCGAGCATGAACGCCGCCTGTGAGGTGGTGATGTTGATTCGTTCCGCGGGGGTTTTTCCGAGTTCGGGGATGAGTGCGAGGTAGGGGCAGACGTAGAGCGTGAAGAAGAAGAAAAACATGCCGAGGACGAGTGCGAGGTAGAGGGCGTTTGCGGCGCTCACCCGCGGGTGGGGAGGATGGAAGAGGAGGACGAGGGACAGTGCGAGGGGCGCGCCGCCCGCGAGGAGGAAGGGGACGCGCCTTCCGCGGCGCGAGCGGCAGCGGTCCGTCCAGGCGCTCACGAGGGGGTCGGCGACGGCGTCCACGAGCCTCCCGAAGACGAGCACGAAGCCGAAGACGACGGGGGGCACGAGGGAGGGGAGTCCGCGTCCCTCCGGCGGGAGGTAGTAATACATCGCCCACGTCGCCACGACGCGGTCCACGACCGATATTCCGAAATAGGAGACCGGGTACGACAGCCTGACTGCTGCGGGGACGCGGCTGGACCGCGTGGGCTGTTTCATGCGTCCGTTTTTCCCGCGCGGCGGCGAGTGTGGTATGCCGGGGTCGCGCGCGCCGGGTGGAGCGCCGCCGTGGCGCGTTCTTCGCGCGGGCTTTATTTCATATAGCCTTTATTTTATATAGCCGAGGTTTTTAAGGCGTTCGATCATTTCGTTTTCGGTTACGTGGTTGTTTCCTCCCGGACGCCCGCCGGTCCACTCCGTCGTCCATTCGTATGAGCGGACGGATTTGCGTTCGGGGTAGGTTTTTTCGTCGAGCGCGGAGTCGAGGGTTTTCCCGGCGACGTCGCGGGCGGCGGGGACGCCGAAGATTCTGAGTATCGTAGGGAGCACGTCGGCGGGACGGACGTCGAGCGCGTGCGCGCGCCGGTTTATTCCCTTCCCGGCGATGATGAAGATTCCGTCCGGGGCGTTACTGTGCGAGCCGGAGCGGAAACCCTCGGCGCCCTCGGGTGCGACCGATTCCATGCCGTGGTCGGAGGCGACGATGACGACGGTGTTTTCGTCCGCCCTTTCGAGGATTTTGCCTATCGTTTCGTCAACGTACTCGTAGTACCCGCGGATGACGCCGCCGTACGTTTCGAGTTTCGCCGGATCAACGTCGGAGAAGTCTTCCGGTTTCATGTACTTCCAGAAGTAATGCTGGACCGCGTCAAGCCCGTAGATGTAGAGGCTGAAGAAGCGCGATGGGTAATTATCGAGGACGTAGAGCGCGACCCTGTTGAAGAATTCGTCCTCGTTGTGGATGAACTTGAGGATGCTCGCCTCGCTGGATTTGTCGTATCTGTCGGACTGGAGGAACTGCCGGCGGAAAAGCTCGTTGACGACGACAAAACGGGACATCGCGGAGGGGTCGAGGTCCTCGGGTCGCGTGAGGAGTGGGGCGATTTCGCTGACGAAATCCGGGGGCGAGGTGGTGATTTCGCGTTCCGCGCCGCCGGCGCCGCCGCGCGTTTGTTCCGCCGGATCGCCGCGGAGTTCATAGTAGGTTCTGTGTGTGACCATTCTTCCGTTGACGCGCTCCGGGGGGAAGGAGACCGGCCAGCGGACGACGTTGACGGAAAGCCCCGCGGCGGAGAGTACGTTCCAGACGGCGGCGCCGCTGCGCGAGGTTCTTTTGATGGTCGTTCTGACGACGTGGTCGCCGTCGAGAAAGTTCCTCCAGAATTTCATCGGTTTTCGCCCGGGGAGAATGGAGAGGTTGCGCGTGAGTCCTTCGACTTCGTACTCGACGAAGCCGCCGATCCCGTGTCTTTCGGGCGGCAGTCCGGTGGCGATGGTCGTCCAGATGAGCGGGGAGAGCGTGGGCTTGAGCGTGCGCATCCTGCCGTGCGAGCCGCGCTCCACGAGACCGGCGATGTTTTTGAGGACGCCGCGCTCGGCGAGGGGACCGATCACGTCCCAGGTCGCGCCGTCCACGCCGATGAAGAAGACGCGGACGTTTGCGCCGGGGGTGAGGATCGCGCCGCGGCCTGTCTGCGTGCGAACACGCACAGGCAGGCGGCTTTTTCCCGGGGACGGGTACGCGCGCAGATACGCGGCGGACGCGAGGACCGCGGATAGCAGCAGCAGTGAGAGGAGGACGTGTCTCGCCGTTCGCGGGAGCAGTTTCCTCGAAAGGGTCGAGAGCATTTGAATCGCGGCGTAGAAGGCGAGGGTGAACGCCGCGGGCAGCGCGATGAGCGGGGATGAAACCCGCCAGTAAACGTCCGCGTGGCGCCAGGTCGCTATTTCTTCAAGGGGTTCCGTGAGTTCGAGCAAGAGGATGAAGGCGACCGCCGGGGAGACGGAGGCGACAAGGAAAGCGGGCGTTGAGATTCTTCCGCGGAAGAGCGCGGCTGCCGCCGCGAGGGCGAGCGCCGTCGCAGCGAAATGAGCGGTCGCGACGGCGACCCATATCTCGCCGGATATCAAAGCGAAGAGGCGCGCCAGGTCCGTAAGCGCCAGGGAATTGAGCGCCGCGATCCGGTGAGCGAGCCAGGCGCTCTCGAAAACGGGCGCCGCCGCTGCGCTTGCTGCGGCGATGAGGAGGGCTTTTACCGGGAGCGCGAGGCGGCTCATGAGCGGCGTTAATGATAGGCGAGCGCGGCGAAGCTGACAACCGACTGCGCCTGCTGCTCGACCGCCTGATCGTAAAGCAGGAGGCGTCCCCGCTTTCCGTCGAGGAGGTTTAGCATGAGGTATATCGCCGAGAAGCCGCAGATTCGTCTCCAATCGCCGTCTCCGGCAAGGCTCGCGAAGAATCCCGCGGGGTCGCACGCCTCGACTCTCTCGAGCATTTCGAGGTCCTCGCGTTTGACGCGTTCGAGGAGGACGTGAGTCATCGCAACGTCGTCGCCGAATCGGCGTCCGACGTGCGCGAGGTCGGCGCCGGCGATGACGCAGACGCGCCCCGGACGGGAGCGGAGTATTTCGAGAAGCGCTTCGACGAGGTTTTTCACCTCGGGAACGTCGCGGGGTTCCACGCCTGCCGCGAGCATGTGATGGAACGAGTCGCAGAGGACGGGGAGGATTCTGAAATCCCTCCTCGCGCCGAAGAGGTACGAGAGGAAGACCGTCTGGAACTCGACGGAGTGCTCGGCGCGGTGGTGGAACTCGCCGTCGTGTACGGCGTCGCCGAGTTTTGTTCTGACGGACTCGAGGGCGTCGCGGTCGAGAAGCACGGCGCCAAGCGGGGTCTCGAAGTCCTTTTCGGGAACGCAGAACAGGTCGCCCGAGCCGGAGTGAGCTGTGCCGAGGATGACGAAGGTATCGGCGTCGGACGCCGAGATTTCGCGATAGGCGGCGGCGTATGCGGCGGCGCCGGCGGCGATGTCAATGTGGGGAGCGACGGCGGCGGCGGCGTTTTTCGGGGAAGCGCCGTCGGGAGGATGGAGGGCGAAGATTTCGTCCAGGCGGCTGCGGAGGGCTTCCGGCTCGGCGGGGTAGGACGTGCCAGCGTGGCAGGCTTTTCTGAGGGGACGCGAGTCGTACTCACTTTTCAGGTCGTCGAGGCGGCGCCGGAAACGGTCGTTGTCGAGAAAACACGCCTCATCGAGCTGTGCGATAAGCTCCAGAATGCGTTCCCGGAAAATGATTTCGCCGAAGCGGCGCGCGAAGTCGGACTGGACGTCGAGTATGGAGTTCTCGCCGTTGAAGCGGGAAATGATGAAATAGGCGTGGCGGCTTACGAAGAGGGTCTGGTCGGATATCCGCTGCGGATCGCGGAGGCATACGACCTGCCGGTTTTCGACGACGACCGGGAAGGCTTCCAGAGGGCGGATTTTAGGGCGCTCCGGGGTTGCGGCGGGTTGTTCGGGGTCGGATTCCATTGGATTCCATCCTCCAGGGACGAGAGACCGCGTCAGTAGCCCTGAAGTTCGTCGAGGTTGCGGCGCGCGGCGGCGCCGATTTCGCCGAAAGGCGCGATCTCGAGGACCTTGCGGAAGCGCTCGACGGCTTTCTTCTTTTCGCCGAGCTGGCGGTAAAGCAGTCCGAGGTTGAGGTGGGCGGGGACGAAATATTCGCTCATCCGCGCGCACTCGAGGTAGAGCCTTTCGGCGTCGGCGGGGCGACCGGCTTCGTGGGCTTTGAGCGCGGACTCGAAACGCTCGGCGACGAGGTTTACGACCTCCATTTCGAGGAACCTGTTGATGCCCAGGTTGAGAAGCACTGTGGGGAGGGGCGCGAGGACGAAGCCGAGCGTGGTGAGGGCGGTCGCGGCGGTGAACGGGAGATCGAGGAGGAGCCTGCCGTTGCGCTTGATTCTGACGCGCGTGAGGGCGCCCTGGCGCAGGAGTTCCCGCAGGATTTTGCCGAGCTGATCGACGCCTACCTCGAACTGCGGGGGCGCGAAAGAGGAGAGGTCGCCGGAGCGCGCGCGGAAGTTGCGCAGCGCGCGGTCGTAGTCGCGGCGGGACTCGGCGCGCGAGAGCACCTCGTGCGCGTGCGTGATTTCGCGGAAGCGGGATTCGTCGCCGTTCCCCGAGTCGGGGTGGAACCGCCTTGCGAGGGCGCGGAAAGCCTTCCTGATTTCGTCGGGCGAGGCGTCTTCCGGAACGTTGAGGGTTTCGTAGAGGTTTTTCATCGCGTCAACAGACCGTCCCCGGTCCCGCTGTCAACTTCCCCGCCGCAAATTAAGAACGGCATAAAGATATTAATGGTAGCGCGATAAATGTAAAGGGAAAACCCGATATAGAGGAATCAACGCGGGTTTTGAAAGAGACGCCGCAAATCGTTATAATCGGCGATAATCCTTATCGCGGAGCATGAAAACGGCTCTAACACTGAAAGACCTTGAGGAATGGCTCGGGCGGCTGTCCCGGTTGAAGGAGCTTATGGAGTCGCTTGCGCGGACGGTGGAGGGGGGGTGGAACGCAGAGGAGGTCAGGGCTTCGTTCGCCGGCGTGCAGAGAGAGTTCGAGGACATAAAGAAGCTTGCCGGCAGGGCTGAAGGGGCGTTGAGGACGGGAAGCCCCGACGAGGAGAGGCGCGCCGCCGAGACGCTCGACCGGATACGCGCCGCCGGGGAGCAGGTGGGGAAGCAATATGAGTCCCTCATGAAAGAGATAGGCGGGAAGAGGGCGGAATCCCTGGAGAAGCTGAAGACGATCAGGAAGGGCAAAGAGATGGTCGAGAGATTCGCGGACAAAAGCTGGGGCGGGGAACCGAAATTTTTCGACAGGAGGGGATAAAAGGGGCTTTTTCAAAATTTCTGTACCGGGCATTGACATCGGCGTCCGGGTTATATAAATTTACTGATTGATCCGTGGTGAAAACCATGTGTTCAAGGGGGAGTTGTATGTGTTAGGCGCATTCTTCAAGAGCATACCCTACGTAGCCGCGCGCAAGTCGCTCGACACCGCGGCGCTCCGCCAGAAGGTCATATCCCACAACCTCGCCAACGTTGACACGCCGCATTACAAGCGGTCGGAGGTCAATTTCGAGGACGCCTTCAAACGGGCGCTCGAGAGAAAACCGCACAGGCTGGTGGGCTTCAAGACCGATCACCAGCACATACCGATCAACCCGGTCCCCGACCCCACGAAGGTGGAGCCTTCGATCTGGCGGCAGAACGACACGTTCTACAGGAGCGACGACAACAACGTTGACATTGACGTCGAGATGGCGGACCTCGCCAAGAACGAGCTGAAGTTTCACTCCGTCGTCGAGACCCTCAACAGGAAGATGCGGCGTCTGACGCTTTCCATAAGGGGAAGGTCGTGATAGATGCCTGAACCGACGAACGCGCTGTTCACATCCATAGACACAAGCGCCTCAGGGCTGACCGCCCAGCGCCTCAGGATGGACCTCATCGCCGGAAACATCGCGAACGTGGACACCACCCGCACGCCGGAGGGCGGACCTTTCAAGCGCCAGCTCGCCGTCTTCGCCGCAAAGACGGACTTCTCCCCGCGCAGGTTCCCCTTTCTGCCGATGAAGATAAAAACGAAACTCCGAACGCCCGGCGACGGCGTGAAAGTGCTCGAAATTCTCAAGGACCCCAGCCCGCCCCGGCTCAGGTACGACCCGGGGCATCCCGACGCGAACAACGAGGGATACGTCGCGTATCCCAACATAGACGTAATAAAAGAAATGGTCGATCTCATCTCGGCTTCACGCGCCTACGAGGCGAACGTCACCGCCGTCAACTCGGCAAAGGGCATCTTCATGAAGGCGCTCGAGATCGGCGAATGATTCTGGAGGTTATGATGAACGGGGTCCCCTCGGTCGGTCCCATCCGCCCTCAATCGGTCTTTCCCTTTGAGACGGACGCGCAGCAGAAAGGTCCGGCGACCTTCTCCGAGATGCTCAAGAGCGCGGTGAAGTCCGTGGACGCGCTGGAGAAGAACGCGGACGAGATGATGCTGAAACTCGCCACCGGCGACGTCAAAGACGTCCACGAGGTCATCATGGCGGCGGAGAAAGCCGAAATGGCGCTCCAGCTCACAGTGGAGATACGCGACCGCATCATCGAGGCGTACCAGCAGATAATGCGGATGGCAGTGTAACCGCGATGCCCCAGGGTGAAAACAGATGAGAGAGAGAGTCAACACCATAGTTAAGAGCGTCCGCGATTTCTGGGGCAGGCTGAACCGGCGCCAGCAGATAATCACGCTCCTCGGCGCGGCGGCGGTCGCGGTGACACTCCTCGCCGCCGTCGTCTTCGTCCTCACAAGGGCGGCGGGTCCCAGGTACGGCGTGCTCTTCACCGAACTCGACACCGAGGACGCCTCGGCGATAATCGGGCGGCTGGGCGACGCGCGCACTCCCTACAAGCTCATGGATGAGGGCAGGACAATACTCGTGCCCGAAAAGCAGGTCCTCGAGCGGCGGATGGACATGGCGAGCGCGGGGCTTCCGGCGAAGGGCGTGGCGGGCTACGAGCTTTTCGACCGCACGCGGCTCGGCATCACCGACTTCACACAACAGGTCAACTACCAGCGCGCCCTCGAGGGCGAACTCGCGCGCACCATCATGGGCCTCGAGGAAGTGGAAAGCGCAAGGGTCAGCGTCGTCATGCCGGAAGACACGCTCTTCATCACCGAGAAGGAGCCTTCCACCGCCTCGGTCGCGCTCAAACTCCGAAAAAACAAGGAACTCACAGAGGAGCAGATACGCGGCATCATTCACCTCGTCGCGCACTCCGTGAAAGGACTCGAGCCGAAAAACATCACCGTCGTGGACTCGCACGCGAACCTTCTCTCCGAAATGCTCACGAAAAAGAAGGACATGCGGGAGAAAATGGAGCTTACCGAGTTCCAGTTGAAGATGAAAGAGCGGATCGAGGAAACGTACTCGCGCAAGATACAGAAGGCGCTCACGAAGGTCCTCGGCGAGGAGAACGCCGTGGTCGTCGTGACGGCGGAACTCGATTTCGACGTCCACACCACGACCAACGAGGTCTTCGAGCCGGTGGTGGGCGACAAGGGCATCGTGAGAAGCGAGCAGGAAATCGAGGAAAAATACCTCGGCACCGGAACGGTCCCCGAAATCGGAGTGCCGGGCACCACCTCGAACATCCCCGGCTACAAGGGTCTTGCGGAGGGCACCGCGGAGTACCTGCGCAGCGAGGCGACGCGCAACTACGAGATCACAAAGAAAGTGGACGAGATACAGAGAAATCCCGGCGACATCAGACGCCTTTCAGTCGCCGTGATGCTCAACGAGGAGATTTCCGACGACCTCGAGATAACCCGGCGCAAACTCGCCGAGATACGCGAAAACGTCGTCGCGGCGGCGAACCTCGACTTCGTGCGCGGCGACAAGGTCTCCGTCATAAGCATCAAGTTCACACCCAGACCCACGCTCGCCGACCGCCAGAGACAGCAGGAAGAGTTCCAGCGCAGAATGAAGTACATCTACATGGGGCTGCTCGCCCTCTCGCTCCTGATGATCGTCATACTCTCCATCATCGCCATCCGAAGAAGCGTCGTCCCGGAAGAAAAACCCCCGGAAATCCCGGAACCCGAGGAAGAACGCCTCGAGGAACCCGTGCCGGTCGAGGAACTCCTCGTCCCCGAACTGACCGACGAACAGAGAATGCGCGAGAAAATCAGGGAAGAAGTGCTGAGAATGATATCGGACGACCCGGAGGGCGCGGCGCTGATAGTCCGCTCCTGGCTCTTCGAGTGACGAAACATCGCCGAAAGGAACGACCCGAATGGCGGAAAGAGAAAGAAAGTCTACCGGGATAAGGAAAGCCGCCATGCTGATGGTGGCGCTCGGTCCGGACATCTCGTCCGAGATATTCAAACACCTGTCGGACAACGAAATAGAGCGCCTGACCCTCGAGGTGGCGGGGCTGTCGAAGCTGACCCCGAAGGAAAAGGCGGGCGTCCTCGAGGAGTTCTACAACCTCGCCCTCGCGAAGGAATACATCCTCACGGGGGGGATTGACTACGCGCGAGACCTGCTCGAACGCGCGCTGGGCACGGGCAAGGCGATGGAAATGATCAACCGCCTCTCCTCCTTCCTCGACGTGGCGCCCTTCGATTTCGCGCGCAAGTCCGACCCCAACCAGCTCCTCAACTTCATACGCAACGAACACCCGCAGACCATCGCCCTCATCCTGTCCTACCTCCAGGCGCCACAGGCGTCGTTCATCCTCAAAAACCTCAACGACCCCGAACTACAGGTGAGCGTGACCAAACGCATCGCAACGCTCGACCGCACAAGCCCCGAAGTGATCAAAGAGGTCGAAAAGGTGCTCGAAAAGAAACTCTCGCTCGTCCTCTCTCCCGAATACACCGAGGCGGGCGGCATCGCCGGCATAGTGGAAATCCTCAACAGGGTCGGCAGAAAAACGGAGTCCGAAATCATGGACAAGCTCAGCGAGGACGACCCCGAACTCGCGGAGGAAATCAAAAAACGGATGTTTGTCTTCGAGGACATCGTGAAGCTCGGCGACAGGGACCTCCAGCAGGTGCTCCGCCAGGTGGAAAGCGCGCAGCTCGCCACGGCTCTAAAAAACGTCAAGGAAGAAGCACAGGAAAAGGTCTTCAAAAACATGTCCAAACGCGCCGCGGACATGCTCCGCGAGGACATGGAATACGCCGGCCCCGTCAGGCTGCGCGAGATTGAGGAGGCTCAGCAGCACATCGTCAACACAATAAGGGGCATGATCGAATCCGGCGAAATCGCCGACTACCGCACCGAGGGCGGCGAACTGGTCTGAACGCGACATGAGGATTATCAAGCTCAAAAGGGAAAATCCGAGGGTCGAAATCCAGAAGATGGACTTCCCCGTCATCGTCGAGGAACAGCCCGCAAAGGGCGAACCGGGCGGCGGGTACGAGTCCTTCGCGCGCGCCGAAGAGGAGGAAGCGCGCCGCGACGAGGAAATGCGTCTCGAAGCCGAAAAGACCCGAAGGGAAGCCGAGCAAGAAGCCGCCAGGGCGAAAGAGAACGCCGCCGCCCTCCTCGAGGAAGCACGCCGCGAGGCGGAGGACGTCCGCGGGCGGGCGGCGCGGGAGGCGGAAACCCTCAAGCAGAACGCGGCGCAGGAGGCGGAGGCGGCAAAGAAGGAAGCCTATTCCGCCGGCTACGCCTCGGGCGAGGAAACCGGTTACAAAGAGGGCTACCAGACGGGCTACCGCAAGGGCAAGGAGTCCGCCCTCGAGGAAGCCGTGAACAGGCTGAACATGATGGGACGCGTCATCGAGGACCTGAAAGCGTACCGCAGCGAGATACTCTCGGGAGCGCAGAACGACATAATAAGAATGGCGATAAGCGTAGCCGAGCGCGTGCTTCACAAGGAGATAATGACCGACCCGAAAGCCGTGGTGAGCGTGGTGAAGAACGCGCTGAGCAAGGTGAGCTTCAAAAAGAGGTTCGTCGTCCAGGTGAACCCCCTCGATCTCGACGTGCTCGAGAAGGAAAGCGCCGAGATCGCCGGAGCGCTCGACAGCTGCGAATCGCTGAAATTCCGGGCGAACCCGAACGTCGAGCCGGGCGGGTGCATCGTCCAGACCGAGTCCGGCGACGTGGACGCGCAGGTTGACAGGCAGTTCCAGACGATAAAAGACCAGGTCCTGCGCGCCGTCGAAGAAGAAAAACCGGCGGTGTGATCCCCACTCGCGATGACTGTCCCACTCAACCTCGCCAATCCCGCTGAATTCAGGAATTTCCTCGGACAGCTCAACCTTGTGACACAGACGGGCAGGGTCGCGGACGTCATCGGCGTGCTCATCGAGTCGGAAGGTCCCGTCGCCTCCATCGGCGAGTACTGCGAAATCCACTCACGGAACGGGGGCGAGACCATCCCCTGCGAGGTCGTCGGGTTCCGCGGCGGCAGAGTGCTCCTCATGCCCTTCGGCGAGATGATCGGCATCTGCCCGGGAACCGAGGTGCGCGCATTCGGACGCCCGATCTCGGCGATGGTGTCCGACGGGATTGTGGGGCGGATACTCGACGGACTTGGAAATCCCATTGACGGAAAGGGACCGGTGCCGGACGCTGTCCCCGTCCCGGTTCACACCAGTCCGCCCAAGCCGCTTTCGAGGCGGCGCATCACGCAGCCGCTTCCGCTCGGCATCCGCTCCATAGACGGACTGCTGACCTGCGGGCGCGGACAGAGGATGGGGATATTCTCCGGCAGCGGCGTCGGGAAAAGCTCCGTGCTCGGCATGATCGCCCGCTTCACGCGGGCGGACGTGAGCGTGATCGGGCTGATCGGCGAGCGCGGAAGGGAAGTGAGGGAGTTCCTCGAAAGGGACCTCGGCGAGGAGGGACTCGCCCGCTCGGTCGTCGTCGTGGCGACGTCGGACCAGTCGGCGCTGATGCGCATAAAGGGCGCGTTCACCGCCACCGCCGTCGCAGAGTACTTCAGGGACCGCGGCAAGGACGTGATCCTCATGATTGACTCCATCACCAGGTTCGCCTTCGCTCAGCGCGAACTCGGTCTCTCCAGGGGCGAACCTCCGACCACGCGCGGATACACCCCCTCGCTCTTCAGCGTGCTCCCCAAGCTGCTGGAGCGCTCCGGCACCTCGGACAAAGGCTCGATCACGGGACTCTACAACGTGCTCGTCGAGGCGGACGACATGAACGAGCCGGTGGCGGACGCCATACGCGCCATACTCGACGGACACGTCGTGCTCTCCCGCGACCTCGCGCAGCGCGGCGTCTATCCATCCGTTGACGTCCTCCAGAGCGTCAGCCGCGTCATGATTGACGTCGTCTCCGAACGCCACCTCCAGGGGGCGCGGAAGCTCTCGGAAACGCTCGCCGTCTACAGGGACGCCGAAGACCTCATCAACATCGGCGCATACGTCAAAGGCTCGAACCCCGCGATTGACTACGCCGCGGGAAAGATCGGCGGTATTTACGACTTCATCAGGCAGGGATTGTTCGAAAAGGTGGATTACGAGGACACACAGGCGGCGCTGACCGCCCTCTTCGAGTAACATGTTCAGGTTTCGGCTCGAACCGGTTCTCCGATACCGCTCGTGGATCGAGGAGCGGAAACAACTCGCCTTCGCCGACAAACTTAAAACCCTGCTCGAGGAAATGGAAAAACGGAGGCGCCTCGGCGAAATGAGAACCGCATACTTCGAGGAATTCAGAAGGGAAACGGCGAAAGAGGAAATCTCGATGGTGAACCTCGCCGACTACCAGCTTTACATCTTCTGGCTCGAACGCTGGATGATCGAACAGGGAAAACGCGTGGCGGAAGCCGAAAAGAGGACCGAAGAGGCGAAATCGGAACTTCTCGAGGCGAAAAAGGACAGGGAAATCATCAACCGCGCGAAAAAACGGGCGCTCGCGCGCTTCGCGGCGGAGGAAGCGGTCAGAAATCAGAAGTTCCTCGACGACGTGTCAACCGTCAGGTTCATCCGCGCCGCGCGCGGCCTCGACCCCCTCGCCGCCAACCACTGACCATGCGCCGCACCGGAAACTCCGGCGGGAGCCGCTTATGGACTACCTGAACTCGGGAACCGAACCGGCACGGTGGGGCATCGTCAAGATGATGGACCGCATCCGCTCCATACAGGATCGCTTCAACTCCATGCTGCCCGTCCCGCGGGTCAGCCAGCCCGATTTCAAAAGCCAGTTGAAACAGTCTCTCCAGAACGCCGCCCCCAAGGCGCCGGCGGACGCGCCGCTCGAATCATGGCGAAACCCATACGAGACGTACGACGAACTGCTGAAAACGGAACGCGCACCGGGAAACATGCCGGAAGCCTTCGACGAACTGATAAGCGGCGCCGCCGGCAGGCACGGGCTGGACACAAGGCTGCTCAGGTCGGTCGTGAAGGCGGAATCGAACTTCAACCCCCGCGCGGTCTCGCCCAAGGGCGCGATGGGACTGATGCAGTTGATGCCGGAAACAGCGAAAAGGTACGGCGTGAGCGACCCGTTCGACCCGGCGGAAAACCTGGACGCTGGCGCCAAACACCTCAAGGAACTGCTCGTCAAATACGGCGGAGACGTGCGCCTCGCGCTCGCGGCGTACAACTCCGGAGCCAAAGCCGTGGAAACCTACAAGGGCATCCCCCCCTACGACGAGACGCGCGACTACGTCTCCCGCGTCGTCGGGATGCTCGAGCGCCCCGAATGATTCCGGATGATTAATAACCCTCGGAGCAGCATGGGACAAATCTGAAAAGGGAGCAGACGAACATGGCGAGAAAGACCGCACAGGAAACCCCACCCCCGGCGGAGGAACCCCGCGGGCGAAGCTGGACCTGGCTGTGGATAACGCTCGCGGCGGGCACGTTCGTCCTCGCCGTGGCGCTGCTCCACGTCGTGGGCGCGCTCAGGGGACCGGAGGAAGCCCTCTACGCAAGCCTCAAAAACGTCCCCGTCGTGGGTTTCCTCGTCTCCCCCCTCCACAAGGAATCGTGGGAGGGACGCCTCACGCCCGAGCAGATAATAGACGTCAAGGACCTGCGCAAGGAACTGATCAGAACGCAGAACCAGGTCAGCGAACTGTCCGGATTGAAGAAGGACATAAAGAAACTCGAAAGCGGTCTGGGCAGGGTCAGCGGCGCGATGGAAGCGGTTCAGAAAGACGTCGCCGACATCAAGGAAGGGGTGTACGCCCCCGCGCCGGGCGCGGAATCCGCGGCGGCGCCCGCCGCGCCGGGAGCGGCAGCCGCCCCCGCGATTGCCATGCCGGCGGGACCCCAGGCGGCAGCCGCATTCCCCGCGACCGAGAACTACCGCGCGGTATCGAAGATATTCGAAAAAATCTCCGCCGAGACCGTGGTTGACATCTTCAACAACCTATCGGACGAGGAGCGCGTCGAAATCCTCGCCTCGATGAAGGA
>JBFMFE010000052.1:0-9845 GCA_040752295.1 bacterium | reverse complement strand
TGCGAGCGCCCGCGAGAAGGTGAGCGGGCTGGAGTGCAAACACCGCCTTGTTTCCCGCGCTCCGCGCGGGAGTGAAGGCGGCGATGACTCGCCGCAGTCCAAGGCCTGCCTGCCGGCAGGCAGGCGGCTGAAGCCACAATACATCGTGACGAAGAATGTGCGAAAGTTCACTCTGATAAATGCAGGAAAATATCTTAACATGATTTTGGATGGACGGCGTGGTCTCCGTACCGTGCCGTTTCTCCCCGGCGGCATACGGAGACGCCTGTCTGCCGTGACTGCTACGGCACAGGCAGACCGCCCTGCATGTTAACTTAATCGTGCGCGCTGATTGTAACTATGGACGTGGAGTCTTCAAGGTTTCAGCCATCATCGGCGCAGAAAGCACCGGCTCCATTGCGGGGGGCGGCGAGAGCTGGAAGGAAACGTCTCTCATGGTAAAGCTTTCAAGCCGCGGGAAAAGCAGTATCAATATGAGAAATGAAATCGAAAACACGTATGGAACGGCGTTCGCGGCTGTCGGGTGGCGAAACCATAGAATAAAAACTCCCAATATAAGGAATATGCACAAAACAAACAAACATTTTTTAAGGAATAGCCACCATCTATTGTATAAATTACAGGGTGGAAATAACCACCATTCGTAAAACGGGGGCTTAATCTTATGATTCCATATATATTCTAAAAGTTCCCGCGCTCTTTTTATCTCTTCTTTCGCCTCTTCTTTTATCGTTTCCTCTCTCAGTGCGGCGCAAAGATATTTTTCGAGATAGTCCTTCGCCGCCGTCATATCGCCGTATTTGTAGTAAAAGTGTCCAATAAAAAACGGTATTTTGTGTTTGTTCGCCCTGTCATGTCGTTCCTTGCCTTTTCCAGCGCCTCGCTCAATTGTTCTTTCCGCATATTTCAGTTCCATGATGATGCCCGTGATCTCCTCCTTGTATTCGTTATCATCCGGTTTATGAGAAAATTCAATTTTCAGGTACCTTGCGTACGCGCGCCATAATGCGGGCTGCGCGGCTGGCGACAGCCCAAAAGCCTTGTTGAAAGCACCGGCTGCTTCGACATATTTCTTCATGCCGATTAAAACTTCCCCCTTGTTATTCCACGCCTCAGCATATTTCGGATTTATCTCGATTGCTTTATCGAAAGCCTGAACCGCTTCTTCGTGTCTGCCGAGTTTTCCGAGAGCGACGCCCTTGTTATACCACGCCTCTGCATATTCCGTTTTTTTCTCTATTGCTTTATCATAAGCCTTAAGCGCTTCTTCGTGTCTGCCGAGTTTTCCGAGAGCGACGCCCTTGTTATTCCACGCCTCAGCATATTCTGGATTTATCTCGATTGCTTTAACGAAATCCTGAATCGCTTCTTCGTGTCTGCCGAGTTCGAAGAGAGCGATACCCTTGTTATTCCACGCCTTTGAAAATTCCGGATTTACCTCGATTGCTTTATCGAAAGCCTTAAGCTCTTCTTCGTGTTTGCCGAGTTTTCCGAGAGCGACACCCTTGTTATACCACGCCTCTGCAAATTCCGGATTTATCTCTATGGCTTTATCGAAAGCCTGAAGCGCTTCTACGTGTCTGCCGAGTTCGAAGAGAGCGACACCCTTGTTATACCACGCCTCTGCATATTCCGGATTTATCTCTATGGCTTTATCGAAAGCCTGAAGCGCTTCTACGTGTCTGCCGAGTTCTCCGAGAGCGACGCCCTTGTTATTCCACGCCTCCGCATATTCCGGATTTATCTCGATTGCTTTATCGAAAGCCTGAACCGCTTCTTCGTGTCTGCCGAGTTCTCTGAAAGCGATACCCTTGAATATCCACGCCTTTGCATATTCCAGATTTATCTCGATTGCTTTATCGAAAGCCTGAAGCGCTTCTACGTGTCTGCCGAGTTCGAAGAGAGCGACACCCTTGTTATACCACGCCTCTGCATATTCCGGATTTATCTCTATGGCTTTATCGAAAGCCTGAAGCGCTTCTACGTGTCTGCCGAGTTCGAAGAGAGCGACACCCTTGTTATACCACGCCTCTGCATATTCCGTTTTTTTCTCTATTGCTTTATCATAAGCCTTAAGCGCTTCTTCGTGTCTGCCGAGTTCTCCGAGAGCGACGCCCTTGTTATTCCACGCCTCTGCATATTCCGGATTTATCTCGATTGCTTTATCGAAAGCCTGAACCGCTTCTTCGTGTCTGCCGATTTCTCTGAAAGCGATACCCTTGAATATCCACGCCTTTGCATATTCCAGATTTATCTCGATTGCTTTATCGAAAGCCTGAAGCGCTTCTTCGTGTTTGCCGAGTTCGAAGAGAGCAACACCCTTGTTATACCACGCCTCTGCAAATATCGGATTTATCTCGATGGCTTTAACGAAAGCCTGAAGCGCTTCTTCGTGTTTGCCGAGTTCTCCGAGAGCGCGTCCTCTTTGGAACCACTCTTTTGAATTTTCAGTCTTTTGGTTGTCCATATGTGTATATGTGCCATAAGCAAAAATAAAACGGACGCGGCGTCAGTGCATGCCCCGCTTGCGCAGCGAGCGCTGTTTCGCGAACACGAACTTCATTATCCTGTCCTGCTCCCCGCGCTTGATCACCTCGTATCCTATCCGCGACATGAACGATGGCGGATCGCTGCCGGGAACGGGTTCGCAGGCGCCGGTTTTCCCCACGAAGGAAACCTCCTCCTCGCCGGGAATGTTGAGCGTCAGCTCGATGAAACCGCCGGGGGCGAGGGATTTCTCTGTGATGATCACGCACTCGTCGGCGCTGAGCGTGTCGGTTGCGCCCTTCTTGTACTCCGAAATCGGCGTCACGGGATCGCGCATGATCCTGTACTGAATCGGGATTTCCACCTTAAGCTCGTAAAACCCGTCCTTCCCTTCCGATTGTATCGCGTCGTCCGGGGGGCGCGGAATCTGCGCCGACGGCGGCTCCCCCGACTGTATCGCTCCAATCTCGGATTTGAATTTCAGCACGCCCCCCTCGGCGTGTATGACGACTTCCACGGGTTTCCCCTTGCGGATCGCCTCCGCCGACTGCCTGGACGCCGGCATGCGGAAGTACACCTCGCCGTCGTTCTTGCGCACGATGATGGAACCGAAGGAATAGACCTGCTTGGGTGTCCTGATCGTGATCTCGATCCTCTGCTTTATATGAACATTGTCCCACGCTGACGCCATTTCCGTTCCTCCGTTGTGCAGTCTCCGCGGATTAACTAAAATAACAGGATTGAAAACGGGCGTCAAGCAGCGGCGGCGGTACCGCGCGCCGCGCGCGTCCGGTGGACCTCGCGGGCGGAACGAACGGGAGGTTTGACGACTCCGAGCCGATCATGGTCCACGGATCAGTCCGACAGTCTGACCTGTCCGACTTTCTTTAAGGAGGCAGCCTCATGAACGCCGCAAGGAACGCCGCTCTGATCGCACCCAAGGGAACGGGAAAAACCACGCTCTGCGAAGCGATCCTCTTCTCAGCCGGCGCCACGGACAAAATGGGAAAAGTCACGGAGGGAAACACCGCCTCCGACCACGACCCCGAGGAACAGCAGAGAACGATGACGCTTTTTCCCTCCGTCTGTTCTTTTCAATGGAAAAAACACAATCTTCACATCGTGGACACGGCGGGATACCCCGACCTGATCGGCGCCACAAAGGCGGTCGCGCAGCTCATGGATAACGCCGTCATGCCCGTCAGCGGCGTTGACGGCGTGAGAACCCACGCCCTGAAGCTGTGGCGGTATCTCAACGAAAAGTCCATCCCGCGTTTCATCTTCATCAACGAGGCGGACAGGGAAAACGCCTCATTCGAGAAAGCCTGGAAGTCCGCCCGCGAGACACTGAACTTTCCGCTCGTCCCCGTCACAATGCCGCTCATCAGGAACGGCGCGCTCGCCGGCGTCATAGACCTCGTGAAGATGAAGGCGTACGTCGCCGCCGCCGACGGAAGGGAGAAATACACCGAGGAGGACGTCCCCGGGGAATCCCGCGCGTCCGCCGACAGGTATCGTGAAAACCTCATCGAAACGGCTGCGGAAGTGGACGACTCGCTTATGGAAAAATACCTCGAAGGCGAGGAAATAAATCCCGACCAGATCAAAGCCGCGGTCCGCGCCGGCACGGTCTCCGCGAGGCTCGCGCCCGTGTTCGCCGGCTCCGCGCTCCTCGACGTCGGAATCGCGCAGTTTCTCGACTACTTCCTCGATTTTTCCGCCGCGCCGGAAGACAGGGGCGCCGTGAAGGCTAAGGACACGGACGGCGCAGAGATCGAGAAAAAACCCCACGTTAACGAACCCTTCGCCGCCCAGGTCTTCAAAATCACCATTGACCAGTACACCGGCAAGGTCGCCGCCTTCAGGGTCGTCTCGGGCGCGGTGAAACCCGACTCCACACTCTACAACTCCGCGTCCGGCAGAAAGGAAAAAATCGGACAGATATTCTCCATCTGCGGTAAAAAACAGACGTCCATTCCCTCCGCCGGACCGGGCGACGTCGCCGCCGTCGTCAAAATCCAGGAAATACAGACCGGCGACACGCTCTCCGACCCCAACTTCCCCGCTGTCATCCCCCGTCCGGTCTTTCCCGAACCTGTCCTCTCCATCGCCATCAAGCCGAAAGAACGCGGCGACGAGGACAAGCTCAGCATGGGACTCAACAGACTGCTCGAGGAAGACCCCCTCATGCGGCTGTTCCGCCACGAGCAGACGAAGGAACTGACCATCTCCGGCATGGGACAGCTCCACGTGGACTCCATCGTCAGCCAGCTCAAACGAAGGTTCGCCATAGAGGTCCAGACCTCCACCCCCCAGGTCCCCTACCGCGAGACAGTGCGCAGAACCGTCAAGGTCCAGGGCAAATACAAAAGACAATCCGGCGGCAGGGGACAATACGGCGACGTGTGGCTCGAACTCGAACCTCTCCCGAGAGGGCAGGGCTTCGAATTCGTCAACAGGATATTCGGCGGCGCCGTGCCCAGAAACTACATCCCCGCCGTGGAAAAGGGCGTCGTCGAAAAGATGGCAAAAGGCGTCGTCGCCGGTTACCCCGTCGTGGACATGAGGGTCACCATCTTCGACGGCACCTACCACGAGGTGGATTCTTCCGACCTCGCCTTCAAGATCGCCTCCTCGATGGCGATAACTAAAGGCGTCGCGGAAGCGGATCCCGCCATTCTCGAACCCGTCATGAGCGTCGAAATCGAAGTGCCGGAAGAAAACATGGGTGATATAATAGGCGACATAAACGGAAGACGGGGCAGGGTCACCGCCATTGACCAGGGTCCGGGCGTCAAAATCATCAAAGCCGTCGTTCCACAGGCGGAGATGCTCCGCTACGCCCCCGACCTCAACTCCATGACCTCGGGGCGCGGCTCGTACACAATGGAACTCGATCACTTCGAGGAAGTACCCAGAAAAATCGCCGAGGAACTCATAGCGAGACACGAAAAATCCCGGCAGGAAGACGAGAGATAATGACGGACGCTCAGCCCGCAGCAGGCGCCGCGCGGCAACGCTCCCCCTCGACACGCGCCGCCGCCCGCCGCCTCCACGCAGCGGTCTCCGCCCTCTTACTCGCCGCAGCTCTGCTCGCTGCCTTCCCCGTCCCACTCGCTGCCGACGCCGCCGGCGCCGTGCAGGGCGTCTCATTCATCGCCGGCGACGAGTGGAACACGCTCACCATCCGCCTGCCGTATCCCATACAGCCGGACCTCTACAGGCTCTCAATGCCCAACCGCATCGTCCTCGCGCTGCCCGGCGTGCTGCTCCACCCCACACTCACCGCCGTCACGTCCGGCGTCGCAACGCCGCTTCTCGAAAAAATCGAGACCCACACGCTCATGAGCGCCGCCGTCAGCGCCGGCGCGGCGTCCGGCGTTCGGTTCGGCTCTTCCTCGCCCGTCTCTTTCATCGTCGCCCACGTGAAACCCAACGTGGAAGCCGACGTCAAAGCCGCACAGGACGATGAGATGATGATCAACGTCGTTTACTACCGCACGCGCCCGGCGTCACCCCCGCAGGACGTCCTGCCCCAGCCACAGAACATACTCAAGAACGTCGAATTCACCGGCGGCGAGGGCTACGAAATTCTCGACCTGACATTCGCCTACACCGTCGAATTCCAGGCGTATGAAACCCCGGAGGTCCCGCGCCTTCTCCTCCTTCTGTCGCGGACGAGCGTGCCCGAAACCCTCGAAAAACAGCTCCGCCGCGTCAAACAGCTCACCCGCCTCTTCAACCTCGAAATATACAACGTCGGCGCTCAGCCCGCCCCCTACGACCGGATGAAGGACGACAGGGAATACCACTTCGTCGCTTTCCCGTCCCCACTCGCCGTTGATAAGATCATGAAAAACGTCCCCGGCTACCAGAGCCGCGACGCAGTCGTCGCTCTCCACCCCGCCGAAAAGGTGACCTATTCAATACACGCCGGCGAAGCCGGCGACAGGCTCACGGTCGTCCTCCAGCGCGCGGGCGAAACCACCGCAGCGGAATGCCCCGCGGTTCGACCCCAACCACCGCCGTACCTCATACACAATCCCCCAGTCAAGCCGCCGTATACCATGGAAACGGAAAACGGGTCGGTGAAAAAGATCGAACCCCTGTAACCGTCGGAACAAACGCCGCGGGACAACCCGATGCGAGCCGGAGGATACTATAAGTGTAACCGCGTCACGCTTATTCACCATAAACGACGTTCCATGAACGCGCACTGAGGTTTACGTTGCGAAGCCGCCGGGATTAAAATACGAGCGGCAATGCGCGGCGGCGACGGCGAAAACCATTTTGCCGCAATCTTCATCTGCGTCCTTTTTTCCGGGTTCGTCCTCCTTGTGTCAACCGTCCGAATCACCGACGGCGACACGTGGTGGCACCTGAAAACGGGCGAGATTATCGTCGCCGCGCGCAGCCTCCCGGAACGCGACCCCTTCTCGTACACCACGGTCGGGAAGCCCTGGATCAACGACGAGTGGCTCGGCGACCTCATCCTGTACGCCGCGTACCGGGCGGGGGGGATAAACGGCGTCATCCTCTTCACGACCGCCGTGACGTGCGCGCTCTTCCTCGTCATTTTTCTCACGGCACGGCTGGAGGGCGCGGGCGCCGCGGGCACGGTCGTGATGCTCACAGCCGCCGCGCTCTGCTCGAGACCGCGCTTTTCAGGCAGACCCGAAATACTGACGCTCGTCTTCACGGCGCTTTTCATCTACCTTATTCGGAAGAAAATCCTCACCGGCAGAAGCCCGCTCTACCTTCTCCCCCTGTTTCAGGTTGTCTGGGTGAACGTGCATCCCGGAGCGGTGTTCGGCGTTGTGCTTCTCATCGCCGCCGCGGCGTCAGGCATTGCCGGCGCGCGCTTGAAGGCGGCGAATGACGGCGGGCGCGGCGAGGCGTTCCGGCGCGCGCTTTCGCTCGTCCCGGCGGCGTTCCTCTGCCTCGGGGCGTGCCTCCTGAACCCTTACGGGCTTCACGGCGTGACCGCCCCTTTCAAGTTCGCGGGCACGGACGTCTTCATGAAATACATCGCCGAGTGGGCGCCCACCACGATGAGCGCGCTGTTCGGACTGGAAGGTCCCGTGCGCTTCAACGCCTTCAGGTTCCTCCTTTTCGCCGGGGCGCTGTCGTTCTTCGTCAGGTTCAGGCGTCTCGACCTCGTCCGCCTGTGTCTGTTCGTCCTCACGGCTGCGATGGCGCTCAAGTCGCAGCGTTTCATGGCGATCTTCAGCATGGTCGCCGCGCCGATGACCGCCGCCCACGCCGCCGAAGCGCTGCGCCCGCTGCGCCTCTCACGCCCGCTCCGCACCGCCGGCGCGCTCGTACTCGTCTCCGCCCTGCTCGCCGCGGGCGCGTACCACGCCGTCACCGAAAGGGTCTACATCGAAGGGTTCGGCGTCCACTGGCACTTTCCAGAAGGCGCGGTTAGGTTCCTTCAGCGTAACAAGGGCGCCTTCAGGGAGAAGATGTACAACGAATATTCAATCGGCGGGTACCTTATCTGGCGGCTCTATCCCGGTTTCAGGGTGTTCATAGACGGGCGCACGACGCTGCACGGAAGAGATTTTTACGGCTCGATGCTCGACTTCTGGAGCGCGCCCACGCCGGAAAAGTGGGACGCGCTCGCGGAAAAATACGGCTTCGACTACGCCGTCTTCGCCTTCGAGCAGAAGGAGGAAGCCCATGCTGTCAGCCTGAGCGCCTCCGGATGGAGACTCGTATTCTGGGACGACAGGGCGCTGATCTACGTGCTCCCCGCGCACAAATTCCAGCACCTGATCAAAAAGCACGCCTACGAGTACGTCAACCCGTACAACGCGCTTCACGTCGCCCGCGTCGCGCTCGATGAGGGAGGCGGGTTCCTCGATGACGTCCGCCGTGAACTCGCGCGCTCACTCGACGACCCGGCGCTCGACCCCAACCCCATTGCCCTCCACGCCCTGGGCTACATCGAGTACAAACTCAAAAACTACGACACCGCAAAGCGCGTGCTTACGACGCTTACGCGAAGCCACAAGCGACTCGCGGGTCCGTACGCGCTCCTCGGCAGCATATACCTCGAAGAGGGCAGGGAGGACGAGGCGCAGCGCGCGTTCAGAACAGCCGCCGCGCTCGATCCAAAATTCCGCCGGACGGTCAAAAAATTGCTGAAATAAAAAGGAAAAGAGGCACCCGATGAACGAGGGAAACCGTGAAAAGCCTCAACACCGCGTCTCCTTCGTCATGCCCGCCTTCAACGAGGAAGGCAACGTGAGAGCGGCGGTGCGGCGAGCCGCGGAAGCACTCGAAAAGTTCGCCGCGGACTACGAAATCGTCTTCGTGGACGACGGAAGCTCCGACGCCACGGGCGCAATCCTCGACTCGCTTGCAGCCGAAACGCCCGCTCTGCGCGTGATCCACCACGGCGTCAACAAGGGCTACGGCGCCGCGCTCCGCTCCGGCTTCCTCGCCGCAAGGTTTCCGCTCGTCTTCTACACCGACGCCGACAACCAGTTCGACCCGATGGAAATAGGAAAGTTCCTCCCCCACGCCGCGGATTTCCACGTAGTCGCCGGACGCCGCGTCCGCAGGGCGGACCCACTCATCAGGCTCGTGTGCTCGAAGACGTTCAACCTCGCCGTCGGGCTCCTTTTCCGCGTGGGCGTCGGTGACGTCAACTGCGCGTTCAAGCTCTTCCGCCGCGAGGTGTTCGACGCGCTCGCCATCGAGTCCGACGACTTCTTCGTTGACGCCGAAATCCTCGCGAAGGCGCGCGCGCTCGGCTTCTCAATAAAAGAAATCCCCGTCAGCCACTTCCCGCGCACGTCCGGCGCGCCCACCGTCGGCGCCGGCGACGTCCCGCGCACACTGCGGGCGATCTTCAGAATCCGGCGCAGCCTGAAGACCCTCAGCAGCAGAACCGGCGCTGAAGACGGAAGAACGAATCGTTCAAGGGAAAGAGGATGAACCAGCGTTCCGCGCATCTCGAATGGCATTCCATGCGAATTTGACGACGGCGGGGTGGGCGATAAAGGGTTTTGCGGTGACGGCGCTGAACAGGTGGCGGACGATGAGGGCGGCTGATTTCTGGGCGGCGGTGCGCATAAGGGGTCCGGGGGGCTACGACAGGACGTGGACGGACGTTCATTTCGACGGACCGGGGACGGTGAACGTTCTGACCCCCGATGACGTGCCGGGAGGTCTTGTTTTCGACGTTCCCGGGGACTACAATATAAGCGTGACGGTCGATCCCGTCGATCCCGCGCTTCAGCCCGATCCCGCGAAGCGAAACCGCGTGCCCGAGCGTTACAACGTGATGAACAACGTAATGAGCGCGACGTTCACGGTCAACGCGCCGTACGTGGACCTGACGCCGTGCA